>NZ_JBDQQT010000001.1:0-441699 GCF_039888625.1 Pseudomonas sp. CAU 1711 | reverse complement strand
AAGGCCCGAAGGTCCCCTGCTTTCTCCCGTAGGACGTATGCGGTATTAGCGTTCCTTTCGAAACGTTGTCCCCCACTACCAGGCAGATTCCTAGGCATTACTCACCCGTCCGCCGCTGAATCATGGAGCAAGCTCCACTCATCCGCTCGACTTGCATGTGTTAGGCCTGCCGCCAGCGTTCAATCTGAGCCATGATCAAACTCTTCAGTTCAATACTGCTTGGGTTTTGCGAAAACCCTAAACTTGGCTCAGCAATCGCATGCTCTAGTTAAAGAGCTAAAACTCTCGAATTCACGAGTGTTACTTGCGTTGCTGATAATCAGTTGACTATCAGTCTTACTCCACAAGCACCCACACGAATTGCTTGATTCAGTTGTTAAAGAGCGTTTCGGCGAAGTCTTTCGTCTCAACCGAGGCCGCGCATTCTACAGCAGCCTTTCAACCTGTCAAGCTGTTTTCGAAGAATTTTTCGTTTCTTCTCAACCGCTTGCGCTTTCGATCAGAACTTCTTCTCGTCAGCGGGAGGCGCATTCTACAGCGATCAAAACCGCTGTCAACCTCCGCTTTCGATCCATTCGACCGAAGCGCCCGACAGAACCAAACCAGCACCCTGCCAGGCCGGCGCATTCTACTCGAATCCGCCGCCGGCGCAACCCTTCATTCGGATCAACTCTTTGATTTTCAAGGAGTTTTCCGAGAGGACCGCGCCGGAAGTGGTGCGCATTCTAAGGATCTAATCCGCGCCGTCAACTCCTTTGTGCAAAGATTTCGTCATCCTTGCCCGCAGACCTGTCAGGCGGTCGGCCAGCCCGGGCAGGCGCAGCAGCATCAGACCCGCACCTATCACGGCATAGAACACCCATTCGCCGACGTCGGAGCGCACTACCCAGAGCATATGCAAAAGCGCCAGGCCGAGCACCGGGTAGACCAGCTTATGTAGCCGCCGCCAGCGCACACCGAGGCGGCGTTGACTGTAGCGGTTGGAGGTCAGGGCCAGGGGCAGCAGCAGCAGAAACGCCAGGGCACCGACGATGATGTAGGGGCGTTCGGTCAGATCGTCGAAGAAACGATCGAAACGCAGGCCGAGAATGAACAGCAGGTAGCCGCTCAGGTGCAGCACGACATATGAGAAGCACCACAGGCCGAGCTGACGGCGTACGGCCAGCCACCCGCCCCACCCCGTGACCCGCCGCAGGGGCGTCATGCTCAGCGTGCACAACAGCAGGATCAGCGCCCCCTGTCCCAGGCTGTCCACCAGGACCTTGCCCGGGTCGGGCCCCGTGAGCTGCATCAGCGCCAGATACAGCCAGTAGATCGGAAAGGACAGCGCTGTCAGGAAAGTAGCGCTGCGCCAGCGCGGATAAGGCATCAGTAGTTCTTCCGCAGATCGAGGCCGGCGTAGAGGCCGGCCACCTCGTCATAACCGTTGAACAGTCGGGTATCGATCACGTTGGGATTGAACAGGCTGTTCGGCAGACGCCGCTCGGTGGCCTGGCTCCAACGCGGATGATCGACCTGCGGATTGACGTTGGCATAGAAGCCGTACTCGTTCGGCGCCAGGCTCTCCCAGGTCGTGCGCGGCTGGTCTGCGACCAGGCTGATGCGCACGATCGACTTGATGCTCTTGAAGCCGTACTTCCAGGGCACCACCAGACGCAGCGGCGCGCCATTCTGGTTGGGCAGCACCCGCCCGTAGAGGCCGACCGCCATGATGGTCAAAGGGTGCATGGCCTCGTCCAGACGCAGCCCTTCCACATAGGGCCAGTCGATCAGGGAGAAACCGGAACGCACTCCGGCCATCTGCTCCGGCGCCACCTTGGTCTCGAAACGCACGTACCTGGCATTCGCCGTCGGCTCGGCGCGCTTGAGCAGGTCGGCCAGGGGAAAACCGAGCCAGGGGATAACCATGGACCAAGCCTCGACGCAGCGCAGGCGGTAGATGCGCTCCTCGAGCCGATGCGGCTGCACCAACCGCTCCAGGGAGACGGGACCGGGCTTGGCCACCTCACCGTCGATCATCACCGACCAGGGTTCGACCTCGAGCTTGCCGGCATAGCGGGCCGGGTCGCCTTTGCCTGTACCGAACTCGTAGAAGTTGTTGTAGCGGGTGACATCCTTGTATGGAGTCAGCGCCTCCTCTCCGGCGGTGACCGCCTGCCAGCGCACAGCCGCAAGCTTCTCGGCGAACCAGCCCGGCATCGCCCCCGGCTCGACATCGGCATAGCGCTCGCTCGCCGCTCTCACGGGTAAGGCACCCAACGCAAGGGCACCGCCTGCGGCCGAGATAAAACGGCGACGAGACAGATAGACAGCTTCGGGGGTGATTTCGCATTCGCGCGCGGCGGATGCGCGGGGAGTCTTGATCAGCATGGCGGGCTCCGCAGCCAGGGCATCGATGCGCCAGTAGACTGCGGAACCGCGAGGAAATTACATCAGTCGACTGCCTTGCGCCGGCGCAGTTGCAACAAGTATTGCACGGGACCGGAAGCCGCGTAGGCGAGGAAGATCAGCAGCAGGATGCGCGGCGGGTCGCTGAACACCACGGCGAACACCAGCACCACGATGAGGATCGCCACAAAAGGCACACGCCCCTTGAAGTCGAGATCCTTGAAACTGTAGAACTTGATGTTACTGACCATCAGCACGCCAGCCATGGCCACCAGCAGGGCGTAGAGCATCACCACCGGCACCGGCATATCCACACCGTCGACACCGAAGTCCTTCAGCGCCCAGACCATACCCGCGACCACGCCAGCCGCCGCAGGACTGGCCAGGCCCACGAACCACTTCTTGTCGACCTTGCCGATCTGGGTATTGAAGCGGGCCAGGCGCAGCGCGGCGCACGCCGCATAGATAAAGGCAACGGTCAGACCCACGTTCCCCAGCTCGGACAGGGCCCATTGATAGGCCAGCAGCGATGGAGCCAGGCCAAAGGCAACCATGTCGGAAAGGGAGTCGTATTCCGCACCAAAAGCGCTCTGGGTGTTGGTCAGGCGCGCGACACGACCATCCAGACCATCGAGCACCATGGCGATGAAGATGGCGACCGCCGCATATTCGAACTTGCCGTTCATGGCGCTCACGATGGCGAAGAAACCTGCGAACAGATTGCCCGTCGTGAACAGGTTGGGTAGCAGGTAGACACCCCGGTGGCGCACCTTGCGCCCTTCGTCGTCATGCCCTTCTTCGACATGCTCATCGATGGGCAGCAGGCTTTCTTCTTCGGAGCTCTTGGCAGAGTCCTCGGGGCGTTCGTTCATGAGCAATACCTTGCAGCGGTTGAATAGGACTACGACCGGCGCCAGCACTCGAGGTTCGCTGGCAACGCCGTTCAGCGAGAAGGCTTTATACCAGAAGCCACTCGACGCATAAAAAAACGCGGCCTAAGCCGCGTTCTTTTCGAACATCGATAGACCTTAGTTCTTGGTCTTGTCGACGATCTTGTTGGCGGCGATCCACGGCATCATGGCGCGCAGCTTCTCGCCGACCACTTCGATGCCGTGAGCGGCATTGTTGCGGCGGTAGGCGGTCATCGACGGGTAGTTGGCGGCGCCTTCGCTGATGAACATCTTGGCGTATTCGCCGTCCTGGATGCGCTTCAGGGCGTTGCGCATGGCCTGACGGGATTCGGCGTTGATCACTTCCGGGCCGGTCACGTACTCGCCGTACTCGGCGTTGTTGGAGATCGAGTAGTTCATGTTGGCGATGCCGCCTTCGAACATCAGGTCGACGATCAGCTTCAGCTCGTGCAGGCACTCGAAGTAGGCCATTTCCGGCGCGTAGCCAGCTTCGACCAGGGTGTCGAAACCGGCCTTGACCAGTTCGACGCAACCGCCGCAGAGAACGGCCTGCTCGCCGAACAGGTCGGTTTCGGTCTCGTCCTTGAAGGTGGTTTCGATGATGCCGGTACGGCCACCGCCGACGCCCGCGGCGTAGGACAGGGCGACGTTCTTGGCATTGCCGGAAGCGTCCTGGTAGACGGCGATCAGGTCGGGGATGCCGCCGCCCTTGACGAACTCGGAACGCACGGTGTGGCCCGGGGCCTTCGGCGCGATCATGATCACGTCGAGGTCGGCACGCGGAACGACCTGGTTGTAGTGGATGGAGAAGCCGTGGGAGAAGGCCAGGGTGGCGCCCTGCTTGATGTTCGGCTCGATCTCGTCCTTGTACAGACGGCCCTGGAACTCGTCCGGGGTCAGGATCATGACCAGGTCGGCGTTGGCGACGGCGGTGGCCACGTCGGTGACTTTCAGGCCATGGGCCTCGGCCTTGGCGACGGTAGCGGAGCCCTTGCGCAGACCGATGGTGACATCGACGCCGGAGTCCTTCAGGTTGCACGCCTGCGCGTGGCCCTGGGAGCCGTAGCCGATCACGGCGACTTTCTTGCCCTGGATGATGGAGAGGTCGCAGTCTTTGTCGTAATAAACTTTCATGTTCTTGGCTCTTCTGGATCGAATGGGGGGTGCGCAGCACCGCTACGGAGTCACCTTAAGTCATCCCATCCATTGCGTAAAATGATATATTTGCAACACAACGTGCCGATATATGAAACACCAATGGACAGTCACGCACTCAGGCTCTTCCTTTCTCTGGCAGACAACCTGCACTTCGGCAAGACCAGCCGCGAACAGCATGTCAGCCCTTCGGCGCTCAGCCGCAGCATCAAGCAACTCGAAGACGAACTCGGCGCCCCGCTGTTCCTGCGCGACAACCGCTCGGTGCGCCTGACCCGCGAGGGCCAGCAGTTTCGCGAATACGCCCAGGAAGTGATGAACGGTTGGCAGGCCATCCGCCAGACATTCAAGCAGGATCAGCTGATCCTGCACGGCGAACTCTCCCTGTATTGCTCGGTCACGGCTAGCTACAGCTTTCTCTACGACATCCTCAGCAGCTTCCGCCAGAACTACCCGCGCATCGAAATGAAGCTGCACACCGGAGACCCGGAAAAGGCCGTCGAACGCGTGCAGCAGGGACTGGAAGACCTGGCCATCGGCGCCCGCCCGGACAGCCTGCCGGCCGACATCGAATTCCAACCCATAGCCCGCTCCGAGTTGCGCTTTATCGGCCCACAATCGTCGCAGCTACTGAGCGAGGAGCAGCTCAGGCAACCCACCGCCGAGAGCTGGCGGGACGTACCGATGATCCTCTCGGAAGAGGGGCTGGCACGTACCCGTACCGACCGCTGGCTGAAGAGCCACAACATCAAGCCGCGCATCTACGCCCAGGTCAGCGGCAACGAGGCCATCGTCAGCATGGTCAGCCTGGGCTTCGGCATAGGCGTGGTACCGCAGATCGTGCTGGACAACAGCCCGCTGACCGCGCGCATCCGCATCTACGATATTCAGCCGCCGCTCACCGCCTACGACATCGGCCTGTTCGCCCTGCACAAGCGGCTCAAGGACCCGCTGATCGCCGCCTTCTGGAACCGCCAGAAATAAAAAGCCCCGCACCAGGCGGGGCTTTCCATAACGGCGCAATCAGATGCTCAACACCTTGTCGCCACGCGCGATGCCGGTGACGCCGCTGCGCACGGTCTCCAGTATCGACGCGGTGCCGATGGCCTGGATGAAGCTGTCCAGCTTGTCGCTGGTTCCGGCCAACTGGATGGTGTACACGCTGCTAGTCACGTCGACGATCTGCCCGCGGAAGATGTCGGTGGTGCGCTTGACCTCGGCGCGCTGGGCGCCGGTGGCCTTCACTTTCACCAGCATCAGTTCGCGCTCGATATGGGCGCTCTCCGACAGGTTCACCAGCTTGACCACTTCGATCAGCTTGTTGAGGTTCTTGGTGATCTGCTCGATCACGTCGTCGTGACCGACGGTGGTCAGCGTCAGACGCGACAGGGTCGGGTCCTCGGTCGGCGCCACGGTCAGGCTTTCGATGTTGTAGTTGCGCTGAGAGAACAGGCCGACGATGCGCGACAGGGCGCCCGGTTCGTTTTCCAGCAGCAGGGAGATGATATGGCGCATGGTCAGGTCCGCTCCGTCTTGCTCAGCCACATGTCGCGCATGGCACCTTCGCGAATCTGCATCGGGTACACGTGCTCGCTGGTGTCCACGGCGATGTCGAGGAATACCAGGCGGTTCTTCAGGGCGAAGGCCTCTTCCATCTTCGGCTTGAGATCCTTGAGGTCGGTGATGCGCATGCCCACGTGACCGTAGGATTCGGCCAGCTTGACGAAGTCCGGCAGCGATTCCATGTAGGAGTGCGAGTAGCGGCTGTTGTACTGCATGTCCTGCCACTGGCGGACCATGCCCAGCGCGCCGTTGTTCAGGTTGATGATCTTCACCGGTAGGTCGTACTGCAGGCAGGTCGACAGTTCCTGAATGTTCATCTGGATGCTGCCCTCGCCGGTGACGCAGGCCACGTCATCGTCCGGGAAGCTCAGCTTGACGCCCATGGCCGCCGGCAGGCCGAAGCCCATGGTGCCCAGGCCGCCGGAGTTGATCCAGCGATTGGGCTTGTTGAAGCGGTAGTACTGCGCCGCGAACATCTGGTGCTGGCCGACGTCGGAGCTGACGAAGGCGTCGCCCTTGGTCACTTCCCAGAGGGCCTCGATCACGGTCTGTGGCTTGATGATGCTGCCGTCGCCCTCGTTGTAGGGGAACAGGCGGCCTTCGCCACGCCACTCGTCGATCTGCTTCCACCAGCTGGCGACGGTCTCCTTGTTCGGGGTCTCGCCGGTCTCCTTGAGGATGGCGACCATCTCGGTCAGCACGCTGTCGACCGGCCCGACGATCGGGATGTCGGCCTTGACCGTCTTGGAGATCGACGCCGGGTCGATGTCGATGTGGATGACCTTGGCGTTCGGGCAGAACTTGGCCGCGGTCTCGCCATTGATCACCCGGTCGTCGAAACGCGCGCCGACGGCCAGGATCACGTCGGAGTGGTGCATCGCCAGGTTGGCGGTGTAGCTGCCGTGCATGCCGAGCATGCCGACGAACTGGCGGTCGCTACCCGGGAAGGCGCCGAGACCCATCAGGGTGTTGGTCACCGGCAGGTTGAGCAGCTTGGCCAGTTCGGTGAGCTGCGCCGAGGCGCCGCCCATGATCACGCCGCCGCCGGAATAGAGGATCGGTCGCTTGGCGGCGAGGAGCATCTCCACGGCCTTGCGGATCTGTCCGGAGTGACCGCGGGTCGCCGGATTGTAGGAGCGCAGCTTGGCCTTCTTCGGGTAGCTGTACTCGTACTTCTCGGCCGGGCTGGTCATGTCCTTGGGAATATCCACGACCACGGGCCCGGGACGACCGGACTGGGCGATGTAGAACGCCTTCTTCATCACCTCGGGGATCTCCGAGGGATGCTTGATGATGAAGCTGTGCTTCACGATGGGGCGGGAGATGCCGACCATGTCGGTCTCCTGGAAGGCATCGGTGCCGACCATGCGGCTCGGCACCTGGCCGGACAGCACCACCATCGGAATGGAATCCATGTAGGCGGTGGCAATGCCGGTGATGGCATTGGTCGCCCCCGGGCCGGAAGTCACCAGCACCACGCCGGCCTTGCCGGTGGCGCGGGCATAGCCGTCGGCCATGTGAGTGGCAGCCTGCTCGTGGCGAACCAGGATATGGGTCACTTCCGGCTCTTTGAACAGGGCATCGTAGATGTGCAGGAGGGCACCGCCCGGGTACCCGTAGATGTACTTAACGCCTTCGTCACGCAACGAGCGGACGACCATTTCAGCGCCGGATAAAAGCTCCACGTTGTTCACCTCTAGAACGCCAGATCACCACCCGACAACGAGTGGTCCTTTGAGTAGGTCTTACTGGCCGGCAGACGAGCGCGACTGTGGTCGCGGGCAGTGCAGGGGTCTGCTTGACGAGTAGCGGAAGTGCCCAATCTTGCGGAGCCCTTCCTTCCCAGCGCGAGGTAACGCGTTGCGGGTGTAACGGGGGTCGGCACGGGTAGCGCCTTTTTCCACTGAGCTGGGGGACGCTTGCGGCGGACCCCACTACAGCAGGAAGCGTCGATTGTTCGGATTACTGAACGCCAAGTCAAGTCATCCGTCACAGTTAATTCCGCGACGGCTTGTGATCTGGCGCAGGATGAAGATTCGCGGGTTTTGGTTATAGTAACCGGCAGGTTTTTACTGCCGACAAAAGGAAACGACATGCGTCGCATGATTCTCGCGTGCAGTGTGCTGCTCGCCCTGAGCACCGGAGCCACAGCCGGACAGATCTACAAATGGGTGGACGCCCAGGGCAATGTGCACTTCGGCTCGCAACCGCCGGAGGGGCAGGAGGCCGCCGAGGTGAACCCCAATATCACCCAGCCCAAACTGACTCCTGCGCCCAAGCCGCCAACCGAGAATCTGGGAGGCGATAGCGAGCAGGAGAAGCTCGACCAGAAGGTCAGGCAGGATGTCGCCAAGCAGGAAGCCGAACTCAAGAAGTACTGCGAAACGGTGCGTGAGAACCTGGCCCAGCTGAAGAACAACCCCAGGGTGCGGGTCGAAGAGAAAGGCGAGAGACGCCGCCTGACCGAGGAAGAGCGTCAGGCCCGTATCGCCGAGAGCGAGAAGGCCATAGCCGATAACTGCCGATAAGAGACACGGGCGCCTATTCGGCGCCCGCGATCAACCGATCGAACTCCCCCAGCGCCGCCAGCAGCGCCGCCACCCCGGGCTCCTGCCCACGATAGCTCTCCTCCGCCATCTCGCGGATGCCGGATGCCAGCGGCAGCAGCGCGGACGATTCCAGCAACGCCTTCACCCGCGGCAGAAACACCCACTGCAGCCACTGCTCGAAAGCCAGGGTATCGACGCAGAAGGGCTCGCGACTGGCCAGCGCCTCGGCCGAAGGCGCCTGCTCCGACCACCAGCCCAGCAGGCGCAGCTCGCGCTCAATCAGCAGCAGTTGCTCGGCAATGGCCGGCACTCGCGCATCCATCACAGGCTCACCCGTGCCCGTTCACGCGCCTGCGCCGCGCCCGCCGGATCGCCCTGCCGCTCGCGCGCCTGGGCGATCAGGTTCCACAGGCTGGCCTGCAGGGCCGGGCGCCCGCCGGCGTAGGTCAGACCACGCCGTGCCAACTGCTCGGCCTGGGCCGCATCGCCCTGGGCCAGGCGCACCTCGGCCAGCCGATAGAGCACCTGCGGCTCGCGCGGAGCGATACGCTGTGCCCGCTCCAGGCTGGAGGCCGCGCCATTCAGGTCGCCGCCGCCCTGCTGCTGCTGGGCGGTGGTCAGCAGCGCCAGCACCGGGCCGTCCAGCTGCTCGTCGGCGGCCAGGGCACCGCCACTGGGAATACCGCTCGGCATGCTCGGCTGGTAGCCGGCCAGGGGCGCCTGAGGCGCCGAGCTCATGGGCGCCGGCTCGTAGCTGAGCGGCGCGGCGTTGCTGCCGTCGGGATAGGTTTCCAGCGGCGCGGAGGACACCCCGCTCGGCACCATGACCACCACGCCCGAGTCCTGCGGCAGGCTCTGGGCCTGGCTCGGCGCCTGCGGCTGCGCCGCCCGCGCGCCGTAGGCGCCCTGCTCGTCGTCGATCAGCCGGCCGCTGGAGTCCACCACCGGAATCGCGCCCCGCGGCACGCTGGCACAGCCGGACAGGACCATGGAACCCAGCGCCACACACACCCACCACTTAGTCATTCACTGCCTCTCTCGAACCGATTCAGTTGAGCCAACCGCGCACCCAGTCCATCACGTTCTCCACCGGTGCCTCCAGCATCCCGCAGGCCTGCCCCGGAGCGGGCTCGCTGCCGCGGATATAGGGCATCTGCACCGCATTTGGACAGCCTGCGGCCGAGCCCTGACCGCTGCCAGCATCTATCCAGGCGGCGGTGACGTTGTCCGGCATCGGCATGTTCAGCGGCAGCGGATCGGCCTTCTTCATGAAGCCGGTCCACAACTGCAGGGCGCCGGTGGCGCCGGTCAGCGGCGTCTTGCCGTTATCGTCGCGGCCCATCCATACCACCGCCAGCAAATCCTGGCTGAAGCCGGCGAACCAGCTGTCACGCGAGTCGTTGCTGGTCCCGGTCTTGCCGGCCAGGGTCAGATTGGACGGCAGCTGGCTGTACACCGAGCGCCCGGTGCCCTCGCGCATCACCCGCTGCATGGCATTCTGCACCAGGTAGATGGCCCCCGGATCGAAGCGCTGCTGGATCTGGAAGGGGTAGCGTCCCAGCGGCTCCCCGTCCGCCCCCAGCACGCTGCGGATGCCGCGTAGCGGGGTATTGAAACCGCCATTGGCCAGGGTCTGGTACATGCCGGCCACTTCCAGCGGGCTGAGCGCACCCGCGCCCAGCAGCATCGAGGGATAGGCCGGCCACTCGCGCTGCACGCCCAGACGCTCAAGGGTTTTGAGCACAGTGGGCACGCCCAGTTCCAGGCCGAGCTTGGCGGTGGACAGGTTGTAGGAGTTGGCCAGGCCCTGATAGAGGTAGATGGTGCCGTGGGCCTTGCGATCGTAGTTCTGCGGGCGCCAGACCTGGCCATCCTGGCCCTTCACCGAGAACGGCGTGTCCTCCAGCCAGCTGGTCAGGGTGTATTGGCTGGGCCGCTCCAGCGCGGTGAGATAGACCGCCGGCTTGATCAGCGAGCCGATCGGCCGGTTGGCGTCCAACGCCCGGTTGAAGCCGGCGAAGCGCGGCTGGCGGCTGCCCAGCAGGGCCTGTACCTCGCCGGTCTCCGGGTTGGTCACCACCATGGCCGTCTCGACTTCGTCCAGCCCCTGGCGCCCGGACAGGCGCTTGAAGGTCTCGACCATGGCCGCCTCGGCCTTGAGCTGCAGGATCGGGTCGAAGCTGGTGAAGATGCGCAGCCCCTCCTCGGTCAGGTCTTCCTCGCGATAGTCCTGGCGCAGCTGACGCTTGACCAAGTCGAGGAAGGCCGGGAAGGAGCTGTCGGCCAGGCTGCCGCGCTTGGTCACGCCGAGCGGCTTGCGCTTGGCCGCTTCGGCCACCTCGGCGCTGACCACGCCCTGCTGCACCAGCAGGTCGAGCACCAGATTGCGCCGTTCCAGGGCCCTTTCCGGATTGCGCCGCGGGTTATAGAAGGTCGGCCCCTTGACCATGCCGACCAGCAGCGCCACCTGATCCAGCTTGAGTTCGTTGAGCGGCTGGCCGAAGAAGTACTGGCTGGCCAGACCGAAGCCATGCACGGCGCGCTGGCCGTCCTGGCCGAGGAACACCTCGTTGAGGTAGGCCTCGAGAATCTCCTTCTTGTCGTAGTGCAGCTCCAGCAGCACCGCCATCATGGCCTCGGTGAGCTTGCGGCTGAGGCTGCGCTCGCTGGTCAGGTAGAAGTTCTTCACCAACTGCTGGGTCAGGGTGCTGCCGCCCTGGCGCAGCTCGCCGGCGGTGGCATTGATCCACACGGCGCGGGCGATGCCCTTGGGCGATACGCCGAAATGGTTGAAGAACTCGCGATCCTCCACCGCCACCAGGGTCTCGACCAGATAGGGCGGCGCCTGATCCAGCTTGATCAGGATGCGATCCTCGTTGTGCGCCGGGTACAGCCCGCCGATCAGCAGCGGCTCCAGGCGCGCCACCGCCAGGTTGGCGCCGCTGCCCTGGGTCAGGCCGGCCACGTAATCGCCGGAGAACTTCACCCGCACCCGCTGGGCCGGCTCGCTGCCCTCGTAGAACTGGAAGCCGCGGGTATGCAGATCGACCAGATTGCCGTTCACCGCCGCCGCGCCCGGGCCGTTGGCCGCGCCTTCGCGGCGGTAGCCGAGGGCATCCAGTTCGGTGAGGAAGTCCTCCCGGCTCAGCTTCTGCCCGACGAACAGCTCCAGCGGCCGGGCATAGACCTTGGCCGGCACCGTCCAGCGCTTGCCGGAGAACTTCTCCTGCACCACGGCATCCAGGTACACGGCGAACGCGGCCAGCAACACCAGGCCGACCAGCGACAGCTTGAACAGCCAGCCCAGCCAGGAACGGCTGCCGGCGCGGCGCTTGGCGCCTTTGCGGGGGGTACGGGATCGAGTCATGGCGCGGGATTATACGCACTTTGTGCCGCCCCAACAGGCGCGCCCGGGCGGTTTGCAGAGCGCCTCACAGCGGCCATAATGCCGCCTCTTACCGACTCCAGAATGCAAGGAAAGACCGTGAGCCAAGCCCTGATTGCCGCGCTGCAGAACCCGGCCCTCTACCCCCACCCGGTGGAAGGCTTCCAGGTGATCGAGACGCACATCTCCTGGGTGCTGCTCACCGGCCCCTTCGCCTACAAGATCAAGAAGCCGATGAACTTCGGCTTCCTCGACTTCACCAGCCTGGAGCGGCGCCAGCACTTCTGCGGCGAGGAGCTGCGCCTGAACCAGCGCCTCACCGAGGGCCTGTACCTCGACGTGCTGCCGATCACCGGCAGCGAAAGCGCGCCGCAGCTGGGCGGTGAGGGTCCGGCCATCGAGTATGCGCTGAAGATGCGCCAGTTCCCGCAGAGCCAGCTGCTCAGCGCCGTGCAGGCGCGCGGCGAGCTGACCACGGCGCATATCGACGCGCTGGCCCGGCAGATCGCCGATTTCCACGGCCGCACTCCGGCCGTGGCCGAAAACCATCCGCTGTGCTCGGCGCAGGCCATAGTCGCGCCGATGCGGCAGAACTTCGAGCAGATCCGCCCGCTGCTCGACAGCGCCGCCGACCTGCAGCAGCTCGAGGCCCTGGAGGCCTGGACCGAGGCCACCATCAGCCGCCTGGAGCCGCTGCTGGCCCGGCGCGCCGCCAGCGGCTCGATCCGCGAGTGCCACGGCGACATCCACCTGGGCAACGCCACCCTGCTCGACGGCCAGGTGGTGCTGTTCGACTGCATCGAATTCAACGAACCGTTCCGCCTGATCGATATCGCCTCGGACGCCGCCTTCCTCGCCATGGACCTGGAAGACCGCGGCCTCAAGGCCCTGTCGCGGCGCTTCGTCAGCGCCTGGCTGGAACACAGCGGCGACTACGCGGCGCTGGAGCTGCTCAACTTCTACAAGGCCTACCGCGCCCTGGTGCGGGCCAAGGTCGCGCTGTTCAGCCTGGCGCACCAGAGCGACGCCGTGCAGAAGGCCGCCACCCTGCGCCAGTACCGCAACTACGCCAACCTGGCGGAAAGCTACAGCGCCATCCCCTCGCCCTTCCTGGCCATCACCAGCGGCGTCTCAGCCGTCGGCAAGAGCCACGTGGCCCTGCGCCTGGTCGAGGCCCTGGGCGCCATCCGCCTGCGCTCGGACGTAGAACGCAAGCGCCTGTTCGGCGAACAGCCGGCAGCGACCAGGGGCAACCTGAGCGAAGGCATCTACAACGCCGAGGCCAGCGCCGCCACCTACCAGCGCCTGCACCAGCTGGCGGAGAGCGCCCTGCACGCCGGCTTCCCTGTGGTGCTGGACGCCACCTACCTCAAGCAGGAGCAGCGCGCCGCCGCCTGGCAGGTCGCCGAGCACAATGGCGCGCCCTTCCTGATCCTCGACTGCCAGGCCCCGGAGAGCTTCATCGCCACCTGGCTGCAACAGCGCGAGGCCGAGGGCAGCGACCCCTCCGACGCCACCCTGGAAGTGATCCAGGCCCAGCAGGCCAGCCGCGACGCGCTGAGCGCCGACGAGCAGGCCCACAGCCGGCGCGTCGACACCCATCAGGCGGCCAGCCTGGACGGCCTGGTCGAAAGCATCCGCCAGCGCCTGCCCGGTCTCTGAAGCGCCCCAGGGCCTGTCTATACTGGCGACAGGCCCTGAATGGAGGCACCCATGAGCCAGCCCCGCCAACTCGACACCCCGCTGTACCGCCTGCTGCACGACGAAAAAGTCGCCGAGTTCAACAAGCAGAAGCCCAAGGAGGGTGCCATCGATCTGCGCGGTGCCGACCTGCGTGGCCTCGACCTACGCCTGCTGGACGCGGCGCGCATCGACTTCACCGACGCCTACTTCCGCGGCGCCGACCTGCGCGGCCTCGACCTGCGCGAGGCCAGGCTGGAAGGCGCCAGCATCGCCCACGCACAGATTTCCGGCGCCTACTTCCCCGACGCCCTGGGCGCCGACGAGATTCTGCTGTCGATGCAGTTCGGCACCCGCATGCGCTATCGCCCTAGCTGACCCGGATAACCATGCGCGAAATCGCCCGCCTGTTCGGCAACCGTGCCGCCGCCTACGCCAGCTTCCGCCCGCAATACCCCAGCGCCCTGTTCGACTGGCTGGCCGCGAACAGTCCCGGCCAGGAACGGGCACTGGACATCGCCTGCGGCAATGGCCAGGCCAGCCGCCCGCTGCTGGGGCGCTTCCACCAGGTGCTGGCCTGCGACGGCAGCCTGGAGCAGCTGCGCGCGGCGGCCGACCTCGCCGGCATCGACTGCTTCGCCGCCGACGCCGAGGCCCTGCCCCTGGGCGAGGCCAGCCTCGACCTGATCGTCGTCGCCCAGGCCCTGCACTGGTTCGCCACGCCCACCTTCTTCGCCGAGACCCGCCGCCTGCTGCGCCCCGGCGGCCTGTTCTGCGCCTGGTGCTATGGCCTGCTGCGTATCGAGCCTGGGCTGGACGAAGCGCTCGACCACTTCTACTGGCACACCCTGGGCGGCTACTGGCCAAGCGGGCGAGCCAGCATCGATGCCGGCTACGCCGACATCCGTCCGCCCTTCGCGCGCATCGCCGTGCCGGACTTCGCCATCGAGCTGGAGTGGGACCTGCAGCAGCTCTTGGGCTACCTGAGCACCTGGTCGGCGGTGCAGAAGCTGCAGCAGGCCAGCGGCCGCAACCCTCTGGACGAGCTGCAGCCCAGACTCGCCGCCCTGTGGGGCGACGGGCAGCAGAAGCGTTTTATACGCTGGCCGCTACACTTTGTAGCAGGCCACCCAAGCTAGGCCTTGGCAACCGGTCGAGCAGTCCGGCCACGTTACTGCGCAGCACTGTCGGGAGGCGCAATGAACGATGAACTGCAACACATGAAGAACCTGGGCAAGACCTCGGCGCAGTGGCTGCACGCGGTGGGCATCCACAGCGCCAACGACCTGCGCCGCCTGGGCGCGGTGGATGCCTACCGCGCGGTGCGCGCCCGCGGCTTCCGAGCCTCCAAGGTGCTGCTCTACGCCATCGAAGGCGCCCTGCTGGACGTGCACTGGAACGACCTGCCACCGGGCCTGAAAGACAGGCTCAAGGGGCAACTCGACGAGCTGGGACCGGCCAACAAGAGCTAGCTCACAACCTCCGCGCGGCGGGATTTACCTGCGCCAAGCCGCCGCCTATTGTTGCCACGAGCCGCGTGCCTTATCGTCAGCCCAGCCAGTTCAAGGAATTACCGACATGTACCTACTCGGGGAGCAACCGGCCTACGCCGACCAACTGATCCAGCGCCTGCAGAGCCTGCCCGCGAAGCTGCTCGACGGGCTGCAACCCAGTGGTGCATCCCTGCGCCTGGAGCAGGTCGAGGATCTCGCCAAGCTGCTGCCCGGCAACCAGCTGTACATCATCGAGAACGGCCTGCTGCACGCCCTGGTCGACGAGCGCCCGCTGTTCTACCTGCAGGAGGGCGACCTGGTCGGCCTGCGCCAGGGCATCGACCTGCCCAGCTGCCGCTACAGCAGCGAGGAGCAACTGACCCTGGTGCCCTACTCGCGCAGCGAGGTATTCCAGCACATCTACGCCAGCGAGCAGCGCCAGGAGCTGTTCATCCAGTACCTGATCGGCCACACCGCCCTGCTGTCGGACGCCCTGGCCCGCATCAAGCAGCCGGAGATCCGCCCGGCCACCGGCTTCCAGCACTTCGCCGCCGGCGAGGAGCTGATTCACCAGGGCGACGACGCCGACCACGTGTTCGTGATCATCGAGGGCCATGCCGAGGCCTTCGTCGACGGGCAGAAGGTCGGCGACGTGCAGAAGGACGAGATCTTCGGCGCCATGGCCGTGTTCACCCGCGAGAAACGCAGCGCCACGGTGACCGCCAGCGAGCCCTGCACCGTGATGGTCATCCCCAAGGATCAGTTCCTCAGCCTGATGCAGAGCAACCCGCGCATCGCCCACAGCCTGATCGAGAGCATGGCGCGGCGCATCGACCTGATGAACAAGGAAGTCACCCAGCTGCGCAGCCAGCTGCAGCCCGCCTGACGAAGCCCCGCCCGACGAAGCCCCGGTCGCTGCCGGGGCTTCGTTTTTGTGCTTTTGCCAAGCAGTCGAAAATAATTCTCATCCAGCCGTTGACTGAAAAATGAGAATTGTTATTATTACCACAACTGGTCGCGAGATCAGCCGGTAAGCTGGGAGGCCACAGCAGTCGGACTCTTCAGATTATCTCCTCATCAGGCTAATCACGGTTATTGACCCGGCTCTTGCCGGGTCTTTTTTTGTGCCTGCCAGAATGTAGAGGTCGGACCACCAGGCTAGGCGTGGCCTCCGCACACGAGATCCCTGCTATACCCAATGGCGGCGGATTGCTTAGTGGAGGCAATACATGCGCGCGCATTGGCTGGGACTGGCAAGCATTCTGCTGTTGTCCCAGGGGCAAGCCGAACAGAAGACGGTCACCATCAGCAGCGGGGAGTTTCCGCCATTTACCTCGGCACATTTGCCGCACGGCGGAGTGGTCAACCAGTTGGTAGGGGAGGTCTTCGCCTCTCAAGGCTACTCGGTGGAGCTTCATTACATGCCGTGGCGGCGCGCCAAACAGGAGGCGCGTTCCGGGCGTGTCGTGGCCTCGTCGTATTGGCAGTGCAATGAACAGAATGCGCGGGATTTCCTCTGCAGTTCGCCACTCAAGCATGAGCAGTACGTTTTCTTCTATCACAAGTCCAAGCCCCTGCCTGACTGGCAAACGCTCGAGGATTTGCGGCCCTACCGCATAGGCGCCACGGCGGGCTACTCCTACTCTGCGGCATTTTGGCAGGCCGCCAATGCGGGCCTGCTGCAGGTGGAGCTGGTGCAAGAGGATGAGCAGAACATTGCCAAGCTGCTGCGCGGACGCATCGACATCCTATTGCTGGAGCCCATGGTGGCCTATGACCTGCTGGCGAGGCGCTTTGCCCCCGGCACGGCGCACCTGCTGGACTATCACCCGCGCCCCGTGGTGGAGATGACCGGCCACCTGCTGATTTCACGCAAGGTGCCCGATGCCGAGGCGCTGCATGCCGCCTTCGAGGCAGGCCTGACCGAGCTGAAGGCCAGCGGTCGTTTCGATGAGCTATGGGATGCCCTGCTGCAACCGCAGGGCGCATCCGGGCCAACCGCGCCATAACCCTGCCCGGTAGCCGTCGCCGCCCGACGCCCTCATGCCCCAGGGGTTATCGCGCCGTGCCTGAGGCAGGGCCTGCGGAGGCCTTCTTTGCCCGCGATTCTCAATGTCTGCCCGCCATGCCAGCATGGCAGCAGAGACATGCCCTGGAGCACACGCATGGACAAGCCCACCGCCGAGCGTCTGGACGCCCTGCACCAGCATGGCTTCGCCCTGCTGCGCGGCGCCGTGAGCCCGGCGCAGATCGGCGAGCTGCGCACGGCCATCGACGCGCTGCGCCCACAGCACTGGGACTACACGGGCCTGGTCGACCACTACAAGTGCGTGTTCAACCGCGATCCGCTGTGGCTGCCCTACCTCGACCTGCCGGGCGTGATCGAGCTGGCGGAGGCCGCGCTTGGCGAGGACTGCCATGTGATAGGCCAGACCGCCTGGCGCTGCCATCCCGGCTTCATCGGCGCCGAACTGCATCTGGACCATCTGCCAATGCGGCTGCCGAGCGCACTGCTGAACGATCCGTCCTTCCTGCTGCCGATGCAGATCTGCACGGCCCAGCTGTACCTGGACGACATCGATGCCGACCTCTGTCCGACCCTGGTGATAGCCGGCAGCCACCGCGCCGGACGGCCGCCGCACCCCGGCGAGGCAGACTGGAACGGACGAGAAGCCGAACCCGTGCTATGCCGGGCCGGCGACCTGCTGTTCTTCCGCAGCGAGCTATGGCACGCCGGCAGCCGCAACCTTAGCCAGCGCAGCCGCTACCTGCTGCAGATCCACTACGGCCGGCGGATGGTGGCGCAGAAGTTCTCGCCCTACCTGCAGTTCCGCTTCGCGCCGCGGGTGCTGGCCGCCTGCACGCCGCGCCAGCGCCGGCTGCTGGGCGATCACGCGCCCGCCGAATACGACTGAGGCGCTTACCAGCCGACGCCCAGGCCGATCAGATAGCGCCGTTCGTTGGTGTCGCCATGCTGGCTGGCCACCTTGTCCCACTCGGCCTTGAGGCTCAGCGCCGCCCAGCTGTTGAGCTTGTAGCGCAGGCCCGCCTCGGCATCGATGATGTAGTCGATCTCGTCGACGAAGGGCGCGCCCAGTTCGCCCTGGGTGTAGAGCTCCAGGGTCTTGCCGCTCAGGTAGCGGCGGTAGTCCCACTCCATGGCCGCCGAGTTGAAGTGCTCGCTGCCGCCATCGGCGAAGACGAAGTCGTTGCGATTGAACAGTCCCGCCAGGGAGAAGGCGCCCAGCGCGTCGTCCCAGAACTGGTAGCCCGGTCCGGTACCGACCGTGCGCTGGATTTTCAGCTCCTCGATCCGGTCGTGGCTGTATTTCAGCTGGCCCTGCCAGAAGAAGCGCTCGGTGAGGAAGCGGTCGAGATCGTAGCCCAGTTCGACCCGCTCGCTCTTGCGCTCGTCGTTCTTGGTCTCGTGGTCGAACTCGGCGACTATGCCATGGCGCCAGGCGCCGTGGCGGGCCTCGGTGTCGAGGTCGATGGCGTAGTTCTCGATATCGTTCTCGGCGCGCTTGTAATCGGCGGAGAAGTCCAGATTGCCGCTCCAGACCAGGTCCTGCACCAGCGGCTTGGGCGGCAGCATCTGGCTGATCGAGGCCAACTCGACCACCCTGGGCGTCTCACCGTTGACCAGCTCGACCAGGCCCTGACCGGCGGGCCTGAGCGACTTGGCGTGCTCGCCGATGAAGTCGTCCTGCTTCACCAGCAGCGCCTGGTCGCTCTCCAAAGTGGCGATCTTCCGCACGTCCAGGGTGACGCTGCCGGCATAGTCGGTCTGCAGCATCAGCTTGCCACCGCTCAGCAGCAGGATGCTGCCGCTGAGCTTGTCGCCATTCTTCAACCAGACGGTGTCGGCCAGCAGGGGCGTGGAACAGGCGGCGAGCGCCACACAGAGCAGGGAACGAGAGAACGACATGAGCGAGTAATGGGCCTGAGCGAAGAAAGCGCGCATTATCCGGATGCGCGACAACCGGGCAACCACAGACCCGCCGAGCCGCACCGAGTTCCGTCCTACCAGCCGACGCCGAGACCGATCAGATAATGGCGGTCGGATAAGGTGGTACCCAACCCGCGCAGCTGGTTCAGCTCATACAGCAGCGACAGGCGCGCCCAGTCGTTGAGCCGGTAACGCAGCCCGGCCTCACCATCGAACACGTAGTCGATCTGGGCGGCCTGCGGCAGATGAACCTCGGCGGTGCTGTAGAACTCCAGGCGAGTGCCCCAGAGCAGGCGCTTGTAGTCCCACTCCAGCGACCAGCTGTCGAAACGGGCGTCGCCGAGCGCGCTATCCAGCTCGACGCGGTTGAACTGGGTGACCAGGTCCAGACGCCCCAGCTCGTTGTCCCAGAAGCGATAGCCGGGGCCGGTGCCGATAATGCGCAGCCGACTGAGCGCCTCGAACTGATCCACGCTCTGCTCGTAGCCGGCGCGCCAGAACCAGTGATCGTCGAGAAAACGGTCGAGATCATACTCCAGCGACCAGTTGTCCTCGGTCTTCTCGCCGTTCTCCTGCTCATGCTCCAGTTCGCCGCGCAGCACATGGCGCCAGCGCCCGTGTTCGATGCGGGTATCGCCCTTGAGCTTCCACTCGTCGCTGCTGTCCTGGTTGCGCTGCATGTCCAGCTTGGCGTCCAGGTTGCCCTCCCAGACCCGATCCTTGAGCAGTGGCCGCGGCGGCACCAGGCGCTCGATGCTGCTCAGCGCCACCGTCTCGCTGCCGCCGTCAACCAGGCGCACCATGCCCTGCCCGACAGCCTGCAATGTGCGCGCGCCTTCGCTGTCCAAACCGCTGCGGCGCAGCATCAGGGGCTTGCCCGTGGCCAGCGTGTCGATATCCTTCCAATCGATCAGCACTCGTCCGGCATAGGGCGTGCGCAGGGCCAGCTTGCCGCCATCGAGCAGCAACACCTCGCCGCTCAGGCGGTCGCCGTTGTTCAGCCACACAGTATCGGCCCGGGCCGGCAGGGCCGGAATCAGCACCATCAGGGAAAGCAGCGCGCGTAACGACATGGCCAGACCACCACGAAAAAGCGATGCCGCAGAACATGCCCCAGCCCTGGAGCCGACGACAAGCCCGCAGGCGCGTCGCGCCGCGCTCTACCAGGTGCTGGCCGAGGTGCCCGAGGGCAAGGTGATCAGCTACGGCGAGCTGGCCGCCCTGGCCGGCCTCGGTCGCGCCGCACGCTGGGTCGGCCGCACTCTCAGCCAGCTGCCCGAGGATACCCGCCTGCCCTGGCACCGCGTGCTGGGCGCCGGCGGCCGCCTCAGCCTGCCGGCCGGCAGCCCGTCCGGCGACGAGCAGCGCGCGCGCCTGCGCGCCGAGGGACTGAGCATCCGCAACGAACGCGTCGACATGCGCCGCCACGGCTGGCGCCCGATGGAAGCAAAGGGTTAGAGTGCGCCCTTTGCCCGAGCACCCGATCAGCCCCATGCCTCGTAGAACCTGGCGCGCCGCGCTCGCCACCTATGCCCACCCGGCCGCCCTGGCCCTGCTGCTGCTGGGCTTCGCCGCCGGCCTGCCGTACATGCTGGTGTTCTCCACCCTCTCGGTGTGGTTGCGCGAGGCCGGCGTGGCGCACCAGACCATCGGCTACGCCAGCCTGATCGGCCTGGCCTATGCCTTCAAGTGGGTCTGGGCGCCGATGCTCGACCAGTGGCGCCTGCCGCTGCTCGGCCGCCTCGGCCGGCGTCGCTCCTGGCTGGTGCTGGCCCAGGGCCTGGTGGCCTGCGGCCTGATCGGCATGGCCCTGTGCGACCCGCAACAGCACCTGTCCTTGCTGATCGCCGTGGCGGTGGTGGTGGCCTTCGCCTCGGCCACCCAGGATATCGCGATAGACGCCTATCGCCTGGAGATAGTCGACGACACCCGCCAGGCCGCCCTGGCCGCCAGCTACATGGCCGGCTATCGGGTCGCCGCGCTGCTGGCCACCGCCGGCGCGCTGTACTTCGCCGGCTGGTTCGGCACGCCCGGGGCCGGCTACCAGCACGGCGCCTGGGCCAGCACCTACCTGCTGTTCGCCTTGCTGATGCTACCGGGGGTGATCACCACCCTGTGGATGCGCGAACCGCCGGTGCCGATGCAGACGCAGATGGCCGCGGCGCGCTACGGCCTGTACCGCCAGTTGGCCTCGGTGCTGGTGCTGATCGTGCTGCTGGTGTCGGTGCCGGCCATGTTCACTCAGTTCTTCAAGAGCGACGTGCTGCTGGCCCTGCAGGGCGAGATGAGCCTGGTCGAGCTGATCGGCGAGGATCGCGCCTTCCTGCGCTTCCTGCTCTACCTCATCCTCACCGCCCTGTGCCTGTCGCGCATGGGCCGCCGCGGCCTGGCGCCGGTGCTGACGCCGGTCAACGACTTCATCCTGCGCTATCGCTGGCAGGCCCTGCTGCTGCTAGGGCTGATCGCCACCTATCGCATGTCCGACACGGTGATGGGGGTGATGGCCAACGTCTTCTACATCGACATGGGCTTCGCCAAGAGCCAGATCGCCAGTGTCAGCAAGCTGTTCGGCCTGTTCATGACCCTGTTCGGCGCCGCCCTCGGCGGCTTGCTGATCGCCCGCTTCGGCATACTGCCGATCCTGTTGCTGGGGGGCGCCGCCTCGGCCGCCACCAATCTGCTGTTCGCCACCCTGTCCGGCTTCGGCGCGGTCAGCGCGCCGGCGACCTATGCCGAGCAGGCGGTGAGCGACCTGCTGCTGGCGCTCGACCCGCACATGCTGATGCTGGTGCTGACCATCACCCTCGACAACCTCAGCGCGGGCCTGGCCACGGCGGCCTTCGTCGCCTACCTGTCGAGCCTGACCAACCTCAAGTTCTCCGCCACCCAGTACGCCCTGCTCAGCTCCATCATGCTGCTGCTGCCGCGCCTGGTCGGCGGCTACTCGGGAGTCATGGTGGAGAAGTACGGTTACGGCCAGTTCTTCCTCGCCACCGCCCTGCTCGGCATTCCCACCCTGTTGCTGATCCTCCTGCAGTGGGGTCGCGAGCATCGCGAGCGCGCCAACGGCCAGCCGATCGAAGCGCCCAAACCATGAAAAGCGCTCCCCTCTCCCTCCGGGAGAGGGGCTGGGGGGTGAGGGACTATCGCCTACTCGTTGCCTGGCCCTCACCCCGACCCTCTCCCAGAAGGAGAACAACAGCCGCGGTGCCGACTTAATCAAAGTTCGGCCGGGCGCGATGTCGCTAAGTGAACAGTATTACGGCATCGCGCCGGCCTTGTCTCACTGCTGCTGCACCAGGTGCACCACCCGCTGCGGGAAGGGGATGCCGATGCCGACCCGCTCCAGCCGCTCCTTGGCCTGCTCGATGAAGTCGAAGCTGACCGGCCAGAAGTCGCCCGTGGCCACCCAGACGCGCAGCGACAGATTCACCGCGTTGTCGCCCAGACCGGTGACCACCACCTGCGGCGCGGCCGGCTCGCTGCGCACGCGCGGGTCCTGGGCGATCTCCAGCAGCACCTCGCGGGCACGGCGGATGTCGCTGGCGTAATCGATGCCCAGGCTGATGTCGACCCGGCGCACCGCCTCGCGCGAGTAGTTGACGATATTGCCGTTGGACAGACTGCCGTTGGGCACCACCACCACCTTGTTGTCCGCCGTCTTCAGCGTGGTGTGGAAGATCTGGATGCTGTCGACGCTGCCGGACACGCCCTGCGCCTCGATCCAGTCGCCGATGCGGAACGGACGGAACAGCAGGATCAGCACGCCGCCGGCGAAGTTCGCCAGACTGCCCTGCAGGGCCAGGCCGATGGCCAGGCCGGCGGCACCTATGGCGGCGATGAAGGAGGTGGTGGAAATGCCGACCATGGAGGCCACGCTGACCAGCAGCAGCACCTTGAGCAGGATGCTGCTCAGGCTGCCGATGAAGCTGGTCAGGGCACGATCCACCTGACGGCCGCCCATCAGGCGCTGCAGGCGCCGACTGATGCGGTTGATCAGCCACCAGCCCAGCGTCAGGGTCAGCAGGGCCAGGGTCAGCTTGCCGCTGTACTCCAGCAGGACGGGCGCCCAGGTCTCGGACAGTTTGACGAGCTGCTCGAACTCTAGCTGCATGGTGTCGCTCCTTTTTTCGGACTACAAAAACGCCACCGCCATGGCGAACCATGGCGGCGAAGGGTGTAGCTGTGGGACGTCCCCCGAGCGCGGGGGTTCCCTCAGTCGCGGAAATTGGTGTACTGCAGCGGCATGCCCAGGTCCTTGCCGCGCAGCAGGGCGATGGCCTCCTGCAGGTCGTCGCGCTTCTTGCCGGTGACCCGCACCTGCTCGCCCTGGATGGCGGCCTGCACCTTGAGCTTGGCGTCCTTGATCTGGGCGACTATCTTCTTCGCCAACTCCTTGTCGATGCCCTCGCGGAAGGTCACCTCCTGCTTCATCACCTTGCCGGAGGCGTAGGCGTCCTTGGCCTCCATGCACTGACAGTCGATCTTGCGCTTGATCAGGCTGGCGCGAACGATGTCGAGCACCTGCTCGAGCATGAACTCGGCCTCGGCGGTCAGGGTGAGGGTCTTGTCCTTGCTCTCGATGCTGCACTTGCCGCGCAGATCGAAGCGCCGGTCGAGCTCCTTGATGGCGTTGTCGACCGCATTGGTGAGTTCGTGCTTGTCCAGTTCGGACACCACGTCGAACGAAGGCATGGGCATGCTCCTGATGGAAGGCGCGACCCTCCTCACGGAGTGAAGGCGCCTGACTTGACGATATTTGTGACGGGCCCATTATAACCAGACTGATACAGGCCGTTCGGCCCACCGACGGCAACCTTTCCTCCTGCTTGCGAGCCATTCGATGCCCAACCCCCATCTCAGCATTCTGGTGGTGGACGATGCCAAGTTCTCCAGTGCCATGATCGGCCGCGCCCTGAGCCAGGCCGGTTATCAGGACGTGCGCTTCGCCAACAGCGCCGCCGAAGCCCTGCGCCAGCTGGAGAAGCGCCCCGCCAGCGTGCTGCTGGCCGACTGGCTGATGCCGGAAATGGACGGCCTGGAGCTGACCGGGCGCGTGCGCCAGCTGGACGAAACCGCCGAGCACTACACCTATGTGATACTGCTCACCGGCAAGGAAGGCGACAACGTGCTGGTGGAGGCCTTCGACCGCGGCGTCGACGACTTCATCAGCAAGGCGGCGATGAACGAGCAGCTGGTGCCGCGCGTCTACGCCGCCGACCGGCTGTGCAACACCCTGCAACGCCTGCTCAACGAAAACCGCATGCTGACCCTGAACGTCGCCAGCCTGGAGCAACGCAACCTGGTCGACTCGCTGACCGGCCTGGGCAACCCGCGCTACCTGCAGCAGAAGCTGCAGGACTGCCTGCGCCAGGTGGAATCGCGCGGTGGCGCCCTGTGCTACCTGCTGATCGGCCTGCAGGAGGGCGAGCAGCTGCGCCAGCAGTACGGCGGCGGCTTCTGGAACGAGGTGCTGCACGGCGTGGCCCGGCGCCTGCAGCAACTGGTGCGGCCGCTGGACGTGCTGGGCCGGGTGAACGACACCCACTTCGGCATGATCGCCATGCTCGACGACCTGCAGGAATGCTCGCCGAGCAGCTTCAAGCGCCTGTACGAAGGGCTCAACCTCAAGGCCTTCAAGACCAGCGAGGGTTTCATCGGCCTGAAGGCCGGCATCGCCCTGGTCGGCCTGGATGCCAAGTCCCTGCCGATCGAGCCCGCCCATTTGTTCGCCGAGGCCGGCCGCCTGCTGCCGGACTCCTACGCCAGCGGTCGGGTCAGCGCGATACGCCTGCCGCTGCCGCAATGATCCGCCGGCCGTGACCTGGCACATCCTCGGCGCCGGCAGCCTGGGCGGTCTGTGGGCGACGCGCCTGGCCCGCGCCGGCCTGCCGGTGCGGCTGATCCTGCGCGACCGCTCCGCCCTCGCCCGCTACCAGGCCG
Organism: Pseudomonas sp. CAU 1711; assembly: GCF_039888625.1. Taxonomy (NCBI): domain Bacteria; kingdom Pseudomonadati; phylum Pseudomonadota; class Gammaproteobacteria; order Pseudomonadales; family Pseudomonadaceae; genus Pseudomonas; species Pseudomonas sp. CAU 1711. Next base: position 416,683 of record NZ_JBDQQT010000001.1, on the reverse strand, counting down.
CCGGCGGCCTGACCCTGGTCGAGGACGGCGTCGCCAGCCTGCACGCCATCGCCGCGGAAACCGCGCAGGGCGAGGCGCCGATCCAGCGCCTGCTGCTGGCCTGCAAGGCCTATGACGCCGAGGCGGCCGTCGCCGAGCTGGCCCCGCGCCTACGCCCCGACGCCGAGCTGATCCTGCTGCAGAACGGCCTGGGCAGCCAGCAGGCGGTGGCCGCCAGCCTGCCGCGGGCACGCTGCATCTTCGCCTCGAGCACCGAGGGCGCCTTTCGCGAAAGCGACTTCCGTGTGGTGTATGCCGGCCGCGGCCATACCTGGCTGGGCCAGGAGGGCGTCACACCGCCGCCGCAGTGGCTGGCCGAGCTGCAGGCCGCCGGCATTCCCCACCAGTGGACAGCCGCCATTCTCGGCCGGCTCTGGCGCAAGCTGGCGCTGAACTGCGCGATCAACCCGCTGACCGTGCTGCACGACTGCCGCAACGGCGGCCTGCGCGACTGGCCACAGGAGGTCGCCGGGCTCTGCGAGGAACTGGCCCTGCTGCTGCGCGCGGCCGGCCAGGCCGAGGCCGCCGACGACCTGCACCAGGAGGTGCTGCGGGTGATAGAAGGCACCGCCGCCAACTACTCCTCCATGCACCAGGACGTGGCCCACGGCCGGCGCACCGAGATCGCCTACCTGCTCGGCCACGCCTGCCGCGAGGCGCAGGCCCTGGGCCTGGAGCTAGCGCAACTGCAGGCCCTGCACCTGCGCCTGCGCCTGTACCTGGCCGCGCGCGGATTGCCCGAGACCTGAGCCGGGCGTACCCTGGCCGCTCGCCCCGGACTGGAAACCGCGCCTTGACCACCCTGCGCCAGCGCCTCGACAACCTGCCGGTCGGCCGCAAACTGCTCGCCGCCCTGCTGGTGCTGCTGGCCACCGTGCTGCTGGTGGCCAACCTGGCCTTCATCAGCGCCGCCTACTGGATCTCCCAGCAGAGCGTGGCCCCCCAGGCCCTGCACACCCTCGGCCGGCTGATCGCCAGCCCGGAGCTGAGCGGTCCGGCCCTGGCCTCGCCGAGTGCCGCCCGCGAGCTGCTGGCACGCCTCGATCCCTATTCACCGCTGCGCGCCGCCGCGCTCTACGACAGCAGCGGCAAGCGCCTGGCCGAGCTGCAGCTGGGCGCTCCGCTGCGACTGCCGGCGCACAGCGACGAACTGGAGCTCTGGCGCAAGGGCGAATTCCGCACCACCCTAGTGATCGACCTGCCGCATGCCGGCGTGCGCCCCGGCCAGCTGCTGCTGGTGGCCTCCAGCGAGCTGCCGGGCGCCTTCTACACCGGCACCGTCACCGCCAGCGCGGCGATCCTGGCCTTCAGCGTGCTGCTCTGGGCGCTGATCGCGCGGCAGATCCGCCGCCTGATCACCCGGCCGATCCGCAAGCTGGAAGAGCTGTCGCGCCAGGTCACCCGCGAGGAGAACTACTCGCTACGCGCCGCGCGTGGCAACCGCGACGAGATCGGCAGCCTGGCCGATGCCTTCAACACCATGCTCGGCCGCATGGAGGCGCGCGAGCAGCAGCTCAAGCGAGCCCGCGACGACGCCGAAAGCGCTTTCGCCCAGGCCCAGAGCCTGGCCGAGGAGACTCGCCACTCCAACCGCAAGCTGGAGCTGGAGGTGCAGGTGCGCAGCAAGATCGAGAAGAAGCTCACCGGCTTCCAGAACTACCTGAACAGCATCATCGACTCCATGCCCTCGGCGCTGATCGCCCTCGACGACCAGCTCTACGTCACCCAGTGGAACCAGGAGGCCAGCGCCCTCTCCGGCACGCCGCTGGACGAGGCGCTGAACCAGCCACTGTTCCTCGCCTTCCCCTCGCTCAAGCCGTTCCTACCGCAGCTCAAGCACACGGCGGAGAAGCACAAGGTACAGAAGGTCGAGCGGGTCACCTGGCGCAGGGGCGAGGACATCCGCCACTACGCCCTGACCTTCTATCCGCTGATGGGCGTCGGCGGCCGTGGCGCGGTGATCCGCATCGACGACATCACCCAGCGCCTGTCGCTGGAGGAGATGATGGTGCAGTCGGAGAAGATGCTCTCGGTCGGCGGCCTGGCCGCCGGCATGGCCCACGAGATCAACAACCCGCTGGGCGCCATCCTGCACAACGTGCAGAACATCCGCCGGCGCCTGTCGCCGGAACTGGTGAAGAACCAGGAGCAGGCGGTGGAGGTGGGCATCGCTCTGGACGATGTCACCGCCTATCTGCAGGCCCGCGAGATTCCCCAGCTGCTCGACGGCATCGCCCAGGCCGGCTCGCGGGCGGCCAAGATCGTCAGCCACATGCTCGCCTTCAGCCGCCGCAGCAACCGCCAGCTGAGCCCCTGCCGGCTACCGCAACTGATCGACCAGGCCGTGGAGATCGCCGGCAACGACTTCGACCTGACCGAGAGCTTCGACTTCAAGGGCCTGGCCATCGAGCGCGACTTCGACCCGCGACTGGGCCAGGTGCCAGCCATCGCCAACGAGCTGGAACAGGTGCTGCTCAACCTGCTGAAGAACGCCGCCCAGGCCATCCATCAGCGCGACGACGAGGACGAGCCCGGGCGCATCCTCCTGCGCACCCGCCTCAGCCCGCCCTGGGCGGAGATCCAGGTGGAGGACAACGGCATCGGCATGCCCGAGGCGGTGCGCAAGCGCATCTTCGAGCCCTTCTTCACCACCAAGGAGGTGGGCCAGGGCACCGGCCTGGGCCTGTCCGTGTCTTACTTCATCGTCACCAACAACCACAAGGGCCAGCTGGAAGTGCAATCCACCCAGGGCAAGGGCACCTGCTTCACCCTGCGCCTGCCCCTGGCCAACCCAAGCGAAGGCAGCAACGAACCATGGGCAACCGACTGAGCAAGATCTACACCAGGACCGGCGACAAGGGCGAGACCGGCCTGGCCGACGGCCGCCGGGTGGCCAAGGACCACCCGCGGGTGGAGGCCATGGGCGAACTGGACAGCCTCAACAGCCAGCTCGGCCTGCTGCTGGCCGAGCTGGCCCTCGAAGCGCCGAAGAGCCCGGGCCTGAGCGAGATCATCGAGGTTCTGGCGCCCTGCCAGCACCGCCTGTTCGACCTTGGCGGCGAACTGGCGATGCCGGACTACCAGGCCCTGCAGAAGCACGAAGTGCAGCGCCTGGAGGCGGCCATCGACCTATGGAACGAGGAACTGGGGCCGCTGCAGAACTTTATCCTCCCCGGTGGTTCCCGCTTGATCGCCCAGGCCCATGTCTGCCGCAGCCTGGCGCGCACCGCCGAGCGCCGCTGCCAGCAGCTCAACGCGGTGGAGCCGCTGCGCCCGGTGGGCATGGCCTACGTCAATCGCCTGTCCGACCTGCTGTTCGTCGCCGCGCGCCTGATCGCCCGCCGCACACAGGTCGGCGAGGTGCTCTGGCAGGCGGTGGCCAAGCCATAAGCTGCAAGCTGCAAGCTGCAAGCTGCAAGCTGCAAGCTGCAAGCATGATCAGATTGCCAGTGCGTGGCTCAGTCCTGTCGAGCTTTCCTTGAAGCTTGTCGCTTGCAGCTAGCGCGCTGTCTTCACGGCCAGAAGGCGCGGATGCCGGCCACGCCCTGGGCACCGATCTGCCAGGCGCGCTCGCGGTCGTCCGGGCCGACGCCGCCGAGCAGGAAGGCCGGAATATTGCTGCCGCGCAGCAGTTCGGCGGCCCGCTCCCAGCCCAGCGGTGTGGCCTCGGGATGGCTCTGGGTGGGCTGCAGCGGCGACAGCGTCACGAAATCCACGCCCATGCGCGCGGCCAGGGCCAATTCCTCGGCGCTGTGGCAGGAGGCGGCCAGCCAGCGCTGGCCGGGGAAGGGGCGGCCGTGGGGGGCGTACTTGCGCAGCTGCTCGGCGGTCAGGTGCCAGCCGGCGGCGGGGAAATCGCCCAGCCACTCCAGCGGGCCCTTGAGCATCAGCTGCGCCTTGCCGGCGCACAGGCCCTGGATATCCACCGCCAGGTCGCGGTACTGCGGGTCGAACATGTTCGGCGCGCGCAGCTGGATCAGCCGCGTGCCGCCGGCCAGGGCGGTGCGCACGCCGCGCAGCAGCTCGGCCGGCGCCAGGTCGTCCGGCGTGATCAGGTAGCTGTCGGGCAGGCGCGCCGCCGCCACTATCGGCTGATTGGCGGCGGGAAACTCGTAATCGAGCAGTTCCTGCGCGCCGGCCCAGGCCAGCGGCTGGCCCTCGGCGCCGTGCGGCTCGCCGGCGAAGGCGCCGACCTCCCAGACATCCAGCAGCACCTGCTTGTCCGGGTAGTCGTGATGCACCTGGATCAGCGGCCGCGCCGCCTCGACGCGGATGCCCAATTCCTCGTTCAACTCGCGAGCCAGGGCATCGCGCACCTGCTCGCCGGCTTCCACCTTGCCGCCGGGGAACTCCCACAGCCCGCCCTGATGCCGGTCCGCGGCACGCTTGGCGATCAGCACGCGGCCATCGGCGCCGCGAATCACCGCGGCCGCCACATGCACACGCTTCATCCAAGGACCTCCGTTTCCTGCAGGCCGGCCTGGTACCAGCGCTGGAAGGCCGGCCAGCGATAGATGGTCTCGACATAGGCGGCGGCCTCCGCCGGCAGGGCGACCCGATAGCTGCGCAGACGCGCCGCCACCGGCGCGAAGAAGGCATCGGCGATGCTGGCGTGGCCGAACAGGAAGTCGCCGTCCTGAGCGAAGCGCTCGCGGCACTCCTGCCACAGGGCGCAGATGCGCGCGATATCCGCCTCGACCTCGGCCGGCACCCGCGCCAGGGCCTGGTCGCGGCGCAGGTCCATCGGCATGTGGCTGCGCAGGGCGACGAAGCCGCTGTGCATCTCGGCGCAGACGCTGCGCGCCAAGGCGCGGGCGGCCTGGCCACGCGGCCACAGATGGGCCTCGGGGAAGCGCTCGGCCAGGTATTCGGCGATGGCCAGCGAATCCCAGATCACCCCATCCTCACACTTCAGCACCGGCACCTTGCCGCTCGGCGAGTGCTGCAACAGACGCTGCCGACTCTCCGGGCCATAGAGCGAAACCAGGACTTCCTCATAGGGAACCCCGGCCAGCTCCAGCGCCAGCCAGCCGCGCAACGACCAGGACGAGTAGTTCTTGTTGCCGATTACCAGGATCAAGGACATGGGGGCTCTCCAGAGCGAGTGGGTGATCCGACCTTAAGAGCGCCACCCGCCAATAGCAAATTCCCGGTATTCATAGGCCCATGAATACCGGGAATCCAGGTACGACTCGGAGCGCTGCGCGGCTCAGGTGCGGTATTCCGCGTTGATCTTCACGTACTCGTGGGACAGGTCGGTGGTCCAGATGGTTTCGCGGCAATCGCCACGGCCCAGCTCGATGCGGATGCCGATCTCCTCGCGGGCCATCACCGCCGCGCCCTGGTCCTCGGTATAGGTCGCGGCGCGGCAACCCTGGCTGGCGATGCACACCTCACCCTGACGCGAATCGCCGAGAAACACGTCGATCAGGCTCACATCCAGGTCCGGCACGCCGGCATAGCCGACGGCGGCGAGGATGCGCCCCCAGTTGGGGTCGGAGGCGAACAGCGCGGTCTTGATCAGCGGCGAGTGGGCCACGGCGTAGGCCACGTCCAGGCACTCCTGGTGGTTGCCGCCGCCGTTGACCTGGACGGTGACGAACTTGGTCGCGCCCTCGCCGTCGCGGACGATGGCCTGGGCCACTTCCATGAACACTTCCAGCACCGCCTGCTTGAGCTTGGCGAACAGCTCGCCGTCGGCGGAGGTGATTTCCGGCAGGGCCGCCTGACCGGTGGCGATCAGCATGCAGCAGTCGTTGGTCGAGGTGTCGCCGTCGATGGTGATGCGGTTGAACGACTTGTTGGCGGCGTCGCGCACCAGGGCATGCAGCACATCGCGCGCCACCTTGGCATCGGTGGCGATGTAGCCGAGCATGGTCGCCATGTTCGGGCGAATCATGCCGGCGCCCTTGCTGATACCGGTGACGGTCACGGTCACACCGTCGTGCTGGAACTGACGGCTGGCGCCCTTGGGCAGGGTGTCGGTGGTCATGATGCCGGTGGCGGCCTCGGCCCAGTGATCCTCGTGCAGATCGTCCAGGGCGGCCTGCAGCGCGCCCTCGATCTTGGCCACCGGCAGCGGTTCGCCGATCACCCCGGTGGAGAACGGCAGCACCGCGCTCTCGGCCACGCCGGTCAGCGCGGCCAGGGCGGCGCAGGTGCGACGGGCATTGGCCAGGCCATCCGGGCCGGTGCCGGCGTTGGCGTTGCCGGTGTTGGTCAGCAGGTAGCGCACCTCGCCGTCCATGCGCTCGCGGGTGACCAGCACGGGGGCCGCGCAGAAGGCGTTGGTGGTGGTCACGCCGGCCACCCGCGAGCCCTCGGCGCAGCGCATCACCACCACGTCCTTGCGCCCCGGGCGCTTGATGCCGGCTGAGGCGATGCCGAGTTGGAAACCGGGAACCGGGTGCAGCTTGGGCAGGGGACCGAGACCGACGGCCATGGGGGAACGCTCCTTGATAGGCGGATTGGAAAAACGCCGCGAGCGGCAGAGCCGGTCGCGGCGTTGTCTATATAGCAGGCCGTGAGCCGATCAGCTCACCTGGCCATGGCAATGCTTGTACTTCTTGCCGGAGCCGCAGGGGCAGGGCTCGTTGCGGCCGATCTTCTGCTCGCTGCGCACCGGGGTGGCCACCGCCAGCTCCCCTTCTTCGCCCTGTTCCGCGGAGGCAACAGGCATGGCCGAGGCCTCGGCGTGCTGGAACTGCATGCGGCTGGCCAGGGCCTCGGCCTCGCGACGCAGACGCGCCTCCTCCTCGGCCGGGTCCTCGCGACGCACCTGCACATGCGACAGCACGCGGATGGTGTCGCGCCTGATCGAGTCGAGCAGGTCCTGGAACAGGGCGAAGGACTCGCGCTTGTATTCCTGCTTGGGGTTCTTCTGTGCGTAGCCGCGCAGGTGGATGCCGTGGCGCAGATGGTCCATGGTGGCCAGGTGCTCCTTCCACAGGTCGTCCAGCACGCGCAGCAGCATCTGCTTCTCGAAGGTGCGCAGCGCCTCGGCGCCGGCCAGCTCTTCCTTCTCGTTGTAGGCGGCGACCAGCTCGGCGAGGATCCGCTCGCGCAGGGTCTCCTCATACAGCTTGTCGTCCTCGTCCAGCCACTGCTGCAGCGGCAGCTTGATGCCGAAGTCGCTGTGCAGCGCGGCCTCCAGGCCGGCGATGTCCCACTGCTCGGGCAGCGACTGCGGCGGCAGATGGCTGTCGATGGTGGCGCCCAGCACTTCCTGGCGGAACTCGGCGATGGTCTCGCCGATGTTGTCGGCGGCCAGCAGGCTGTTGCGCATGTGGTAGATCACCTTGCGCTGCTCGTTGGCCACGTCGTCGTATTCCAGCAGCTGCTTGCGCATGTCGAAGTTGCGCCCCTCGACCTTGCGCTGCGCCTTCTCGATGGCGTTGGTCACCATGCGGTGCTCGATGGCCTCGCCGGACTGCATGCCCAGGGCCTTCATGAAGTTCTTCACCCGGTCGGAGGCGAAGATGCGCATCAGGTTGTCTTCCAGCGACAGGTAGAAGCGGCTGGAGCCGGGGTCGCCCTGGCGACCGGCACGGCCGCGCAGCTGGTTGTCGATGCGCCGCGACTCGTGGCGTTCGGAGGCGATCACGTGCAGGCCGCCGGCCTCGATCACCTGCTGGTGGCGCTTCTGCCAGTCGGCCTTGATCTGCGCGATCTGCTCCTCGCTCGGCGCTTCCAGGGTGGCCACTTCGGCCTCCCAGTTGCCGCCCAGAAGGATGTCGGTACCACGACCGGCCATATTGGTGGCCAACGTGACCGCTCCGGGGCGACCGGCCTGGGCGATGATCTCGGCCTCCTTCTCGTGGTACTTGGCGTTGAGCACCTTGTGCTCGATGCCGGCCGCCTCGAGCAGCTTGGAGACGTATTCGGAGGTCTCGATCGAGGCGGTGCCGACCAGGATCGGCCGGCCCTGGGCCTGGCTTTCCTTGATGTCGGCGATGATCGCCTGGTATTTCTCTTCCTGAGTCAGGTAGACCAGGTCGTTGTAGTCCTTGCGCGCGACCGGCCGGTGGGTCGGAATCACCACCACGTCGAGGCCGTAGATCTGGCGGAACTCGAAGGCCTCGGTGTCGGCGGTGCCGGTCATGCCGGAGAGCTTCTTGTACAGGCGGAAGTAGTTCTGGAAGGTGGTCGAGGCCAGGGTCTGACTCTCGGCCTGGATGTTCACCCCTTCCTTGGCCTCGATGGCCTGATGCAGGCCTTCGGACAGGCGACGGCCGGGCATGGTGCGGCCGGTGTGCTCGTCGATCAGGATGACCTGGCCGTTCTGCACTATGTATTCGACGTTGCGATGGAACAGCTTGTGCGCGCGCAGGCCGGCGTAAACGTGGGTCAGCAGGCTGAGGTTGTGCGCGGAGTACAGGCTCTCGCCCTCGGCCAGCAGGCCGGCGGCGGTGAGCATTTCCTCGACGTACTGGTGGCCGGCCTCGTTGAGCTCGACCTGGCGGCTCTTCTCGTCGACCTTGTAGTGGCCCTCCTGGGTGACCACGCCCTCCTCTTCCTCGATATGCTGCTTGAGGCGCGGAATCAGCTGGTTGATCTGCATGTACAGCTTGGAGCTGTCCTCGGCCTGGCCGGAGATGATCAGCGGGGTACGCGCCTCGTCGATGAGGATGGAGTCCACTTCGTCGACCACGGCGAAGTTCAGCTCGCGCTGGAACTTGTCTTCCAGGCTGAAGGCCATGTTGTCGCGCAGGTAATCGAAACCGAACTCGTTGTTGGTGCCGTAGGTGATGTCGCAGGCGTAGGCGGCACGCTTCTCTTCCGGCGCCTGGAAGGGGGTGACCACGCCGACCGTCAGGCCGAGGAACTCATAGAGGGGACGCATCCAGTTGGCGTCGCGACGGGCCAGGTAGTCGTTCACCGTAACCACGTGCACGCCCTTGCCGGACAGCGCGTTGAGATACACCGCCAGGGTGCCCACCAGGGTCTTGCCCTCGCCGGTACGCATTTCGGCGATCTTGCCCTCGTGCAGGGTCATGCCGCCGATCAGCTGCACGTCGAAGTGGCGCATGCCCATCACCCGCTTGCCGGCCTCGCGGGCCACGGCGAAGGCTTCCGGGAGTATCTGGTCGAGGCTCTCGCCCTTGCCCAGGCGCGCCTTGAACTCCTCGGTCTTGGCCTTCAGCTGCTCGTCGGACAGCCCCAGCATCTGCTCTTCGAGGGCGTTGATCGCGGCCACTGTCTTGAGCATGCGTTTGACTTCACGCTCGTTCTTGCTTCCAAAGAGTTTCTTCAACAGTGGCGCAAACATATCGACGGATTCTTCCACGCAAGGGGATGGAGGGCGCCCCGAGAGGACTGCCCGGCGACCTGCTCGGCCGCATGCAAAGGGGGCATTCTACTCGGAAAAGTCGGCGAGAAAAGGGCGAACGCCCACGAGCCGGCCGGATATGCCAAGCGTGCCCTCCCACCTATATGGGGACGGCCACCGACAGCTGCAAGGGCCTTTGCTAAGATGGGCACACCAGCCCACGAAACTTTCGCCATGAGCCTGCGCCCGCCCGCCGCCAAGTCCCCTACCGCCCTGCTGCGCGAACACAAGCCGCTGCAGGCGCTGTTCAGCGCCGCCCAGCGCCTGGACAGGCTGCAGACCTTGGTGCAGGCACAACTGGAGCCGGCCGCGCGCGAGCACTGTCAGGTGGCCAGCTGGCACGACGGCTGCCTGCTCCTGCTGACCAGCAACGGCCACTGGGCCACCCGCCTGCACTACCAGCAGCGCCGCCTGCAGCGCGCCCTGCTGGCATTGCCGGAGTTCGCCGGGCTGCAGAAGATCCAGGTCAAGGTGCGCCCGCCGAGCCCCCAGGTGGCCTACCAGGCGAACCGGGTCGAGCTGTCGGGGGCCGCCGCCGAGAGCCTCCACAGCGCCGCCGAAGGGATCGCCGACCCCAGGCTGCGCGCCGCCCTGGAGCGCCTGGCGCGCAATGCCAGGCGCGACTGAGCACTGCCGCGCCCGCAAAAGCGCAGCAGAAAAAAACAGGCCACCCGAAGGTGGCCTGAATACAACAGAAGGGAGGGGGTATTGCTTACACGGCCGCGACCGGGCGCATATAGGAGATCGGTGCGGTGCTGGCGTCGTCGAAGATCACCACTTCCCAGGCATCGGTCTGCTCGATCAGGGTGCGCAGCAGGCGGTTGTTCAGCGCGTGGCCGGACTTGTAGCCCTTGAACTCGCCGATCAGGCTGTTGCCCAGCAGGTAGAGGTCGCCAATGGCATCGAGGATCTTGTGCTTGACGAACTCGTCCTCGTAACGCAGGCCGTCTTCGTTGAGCACGCGGAACTCGTCCACCACGATGGCATTGTCCACGCTGCCGCCGAGCGCCAGGTTCTGCGAACGCAGGAACTCGATGTCGCGCATGAAGCCGAAGGTGCGCGCGCGACTGACTTCCTTGACGAAGGAGGTGCTGGAGAAATCGACGCTGGCGGTCTGGGTACGACCGCGGAACACCGGGTGATCGAAGTCGATCTCGAAGCTCACCTTGAAGCCGTCGAAGGGCAGGAAGGTGGCGCGCTTGTCGCCCTCCTCCACCGTCACTTCGCGCAGCACGCGGATGAACTTCTTCGGCGCTTCCTGCTCTTCCAGGCCCGCCGATTGAATCAGGAATACAAAGGGACCGGCGCTGCCGTCCATGATCGGCACTTCGGATGCCGAGAGCTCGACGTAGGCGTTGTCGATGCCCAGGCCTGCCATGGCCGAAAGCAGGTGCTCGACGGTATCCACCTTGACCTCACCATTGACCAGGGTGGTCGACATGGTGGTCTCACCGACATTCTCCGCTCGGGCGGGGATTTCCACGACCGGGTCCAGATCGGTGCGACGGAACACGATACCGGTATCCACCGGGGCCGGCTTGAGGGTCAGGTAAACCTTCTCCCCAGAATGCAGGCCAACACCGGTGGCACGGATGATGTTCTTCAGGGTGCGTTGTCTGATCATGGTTTTGGCTGCTTGCACGCGTGTTGCGAACTGTTTTCAACAATGGGCGGCGATGATAGCAGAACCGCCCTTTGCTGAACACCAATCACCGATATACTCCTGATAGACAACATCAATCAGCCTGACGCCGCAGGAAGGCCGGGATATCCAGATAGTCCAGGTCATCCTGCGTGTTCAGCTTGGCCGCGGCGGCACTGCCGGCGAGGCTCTGGCGCTGAACGGTCGGGCGCTCGTAGTCCTTGTAGTTGACGCTCGACTGCTCGGCGGCACGCGGTGCCGCGCTGGCGCTGGCGGCCGGGGTGGCCACGGTGGCGGTCGCGATGGTGTTGTCGATCACCTTGACCGGCTTCTCGATGCGCGCGCCCAGGCCGGTGGCGACCACGGTCACGTGCAGCTCGTCGCGCATGTCCGGATCGATCACCGCGCCGACCTTGACGGTGGCGTGCTCGGAGGCGAAGGCCTCGATGATCTCGCCCACCGCGGCGTATTCGCCGAGAGACAGATCCAGACCGGCGGTGATGTTGACCAGGATGCCGCGCGCGCCCTGCAGGTTGACGTCTTCCAGCAGCGGGTTGCGGATCGCCGCCTCGGTGGCCTCGCGTGCACGGTTCGGGCCGCTGGCCGCGCCGGTGCCCATCATGGCCATGCCCATCTCGCCCATCACCGTTTTCACGTCGGCGAAGTCGACGTTCATCAGACCCGGACGCTGCATGATGTCGGAGATGCCGCGCACGGCGCCGGACAGCACGTCGTCGGCCTTGGCGAAGGCGGACAGCAGGCTGGCGTCCTTGCCGAGGATGGTCAGCAGTTTCTCGTTGGGGATGGTGATCAGCGAGTCGACGCACTCGGACAGGGCACGGATGCCCTCGTCGGCGACCTGCATGCGCTTGCGCCCCTCGAAGGGGAACGGACGGGTCACCACCGCGACGGTGAGGATGCCCATTTCCTTGGCCACTTCGGCGATGATCGGCGCCGCACCGGTACCGGTGCCGCCACCCATGCCGGTGGTGATGAAGACCATGTCGGCGCCCTGCAGCACTTCGGCGATGCGGTCGCGATCCTCCATGGCGGCCTGACGGCCGATCTCCGGGTTGGTGCCGGCACCCAGGCCCTTGGTCACGCCCGGGCCGAGTTGCAGCACGCTGCGCGCGCCGACGTTCTTCAGCGCCTGCGCGTCGGTGTTGGCGCAGATGAACTCCACGCCTTCGATGTTGTTCTTGATCATGTGGTTCACGGCATTACCGCCGCCGCCACCCACGCCGATCACCTTGATCACTGCACTTTGTGGTGCGTTATCTACTAGTTCGAACATTTCCCCTCTCCTTCCTTTTTAGTTATCGCCTACAGCTACCGCGTTTCACATCAGAAATTGCCCTGGACCCAGCGTTTCAGCCGCTCCAGTACCGGTGTCTTGGGCTCGTCGCCATACTGAATCCCAGGCGCGTGGAAGCCGTCGGACTGCTTCTGCAGCCCGTACATCAGCAGGCCCACGCCTGTGGAATAAATCGGATTACGCACGACGTCGGTCAGTCCCTTGACGCTGTGGGGTACGCCCAGGCGCACCGGCATGTGGAAGATTTCCTCGGCCAGTTCGACGGCGCCTTCCATCTTGGCGGTACCGCCGGTGAGGACTATCCCGGCCGGGATCATGTCCTCGTAGCCACTGCGCCGCAGTTCGGCCTGAATCAGGGTGAAGAGCTCGTCGTAACGGGGCTCGACAACCTCGGCCAGAGCCTGGCGGGACAGCTCCCGCGGTGGCCGGTCTCCCACGCTGGGGACCTTGATGGTCTCCCCTGCACCGGCCAGTTTGGCGAGGGCGCAAGCATACCGAATCTTGATTTCCTCGGCATACTGGGTCGGGGTGCGTAATGCCATTGCAATATCGTTGGTGACCTGGTCGCCGGCGATCGGAATCACCGCCGTGTGACGTATCGCACCTTCGGTGAAGATGGCGATGTCGGTGGTACCGCCACCGATGTCGACCAGGCACACGCCCAGCTCCTTCTCGTCCTCGGTCAGCACCGAGTAGGCGGAAGCCAGCTGTTCCAGAATGATGTCGTCCACTTCCAGGCCGCAGCGGCGCACGCACTTCTCGACGTTCTGCGCGGCGTTGGTGGCGCAGGTGACCACGTGCACCTTGGCCTCCAGGCGCACGCCGGACATGCCGAGCGGCTCGCGCACGCCCTCCTGATTGTCGATCACATAGTCCTGCGCCAGGGTGTGCAGCACCCGCTGGTCGGCGGGAATGGCCACCGCCTGGGCGGCGTCGAGCACGCGCTCGAGGTCGGCCGGGCTCACCTCGCGGTCGCGGATGGCGACTATGCCGTGGCTGTTCAGGCTGCGGATATGGTTGCCGGCGATGCCGACGAAGGCCGAGTGGATGCGGCAGCCGGCCATCAGCTGCGCCTCCTCGACGGCGCGCTGGATCGACTGCACGGTGGACTCGATATTGACCACCACGCCCTTCTTCAGGCCGCGCGACGGGCTGGTGCCGATGCCGACTATGTCCAGCTCGCCGTCGGCCGTCACCTCGCCCACCAGCGCCACCACCTTGGAGGTGCCGATGTCCAGGCCGACGATCATCTTGCCGCTCTGCACGCTTGCCATGATCTCTACTGTTCTCCTCGATTCACTGGGGCGGCGAGCGCTTTGCCCGCCGCCTCCGGCGCCACCGGCTCGCGCCAGGCCACGGCCAGGCCGTTGGCGTAGCGCAGGTCGATGCGCGCGATATTCGCGATCTGCTGCTTGAGCACCTTGTCGTGGATGCTGGCCAGGCGGCGCATCTTGTCGACCAGGTGATCCCGACCCAGGAGGATGTCCACGCCCTGGGCGGTGCTGATAAACCAGCTGCCGTGCTCGCGCAGCTCCAGGCTGCCGATGCTGAAGCCCAGCGGCCGTAGCAGCTGGCTGAGCACCTGGTACTGCTGCATCACCTGCTGCTGGGCGCGCTGCGGCCCGGACAGCAGCGGCAGGTGCTCGTAATTGGCCGCCTCGCGCGGGGCGAAGGCGCGGCCCTGGTTGTTGAGCAGCGCGCCGTCGCCCCAGCGGGCTATGGGCAGCTGCTCTTCCAGGGTGATGGCCACCTGGTCCGGCCACACCCGCCGCACTTCGGCGCGGGCGATCCAGGGCATCCGCTCCAGATCGGTGCGCAGGCCGGTCAGGTCGACGGTGAAGAAGCTGGCCGACACATAGGGCGCGATGCGCTCCTGCACCGCCTGCTGGCTGATGTAGCTGAGCTCGCCCTGCACGCTGACCTTGGCGATCGGCCGGTCGGCGTAGGGCAGCAAGCGCTGGGCGCCCTCGTAGGTGCCGACGCCCAGGGCCAGCAGCAGCAACGGCCAGCCCAGGCGCTTGACCCCGCTGGCCAGGCCGCCGAAATCCGGCTTGGGCAGGCGCGCGGCCAGCGGTTCCTTGGCCACCATCCGGCTGGCGCCACGCGCAGCGATGGGCTGGCGCCGGCTGGCACCCCCGATCGGCTGCGCATGGTGACGGACGGTGGCGACCATGACTCAGCCCCTCGCCTCGACGCTGTCGGCCAGGATGGCCAGCACCAGCTGTTGGAAATCCAGGCCGGCGGCGCGCGCGGCCATCGGCACCAGGCTGTGATCGGTCATGCCCGGCACGGTGTTCACTTCCAGCAGCCAGAACTTGCCGTCGGCGTCCTGCATCACGTCGGCACGGGCCCAACCCTGGGTGCCGACCGCCTCGCAGGCGCGCGCGGTCAGTTCCTTCAGTTCGGCTTCCTTGTCGGCCGACAGGCCGCAGGGGATGCGGTACTGGGTATCGCTGGCCAGGTACTTGGCGTCGTAGTCGTAGAAGGTATGCGGCGTACCCAGGCCGATCGGCGGCAGCACCTGGCCGCGCAGCATGGCGATGGTGAACTCGGGCCCGGCGATCCACTGCTCGACCAGCACCTGGGCATCGTAGCGGGCGGCGTCGCGCCAGGCGGCAATCAGCGCGTCGACGTCGGCGACCTTGGCCATGCCGATGCTGGAGCCCTCGTGGGCCGGCTTGACGATCAGCGGGAAGCCCAGTTCGGCGGCGGCGGCGCGGCAATCCGCCTCGCTGGCCAGCACCGCGTGGTTGGGCGTCGGCAGGCCCAGGCTCAGCCACACGCGCTTGGTGCGCAGCTTGTCCATGGCCAGCGCCGAGGCGAGGATGCCGCTGCCGGTGTAGGGGATGCCGGCGCACTCGAGCAGGCCCTGCATGGAGCCGTCCTCGCCGCCGCGGCCGTGCAGCACGATAAAGGCGCGATCGATCTTCTCGGCGCTCAGACGCTGCAGGAAGTCGTCGCCGACGTCGATGCCGAAGGCATCCACGCCGGCGGCCTGCAGGGCCTGCAGCACGGCGTTGCCGGATTTCAGCGACACCTCGCGCTCGGCGCTCTTGCCGCCGAACAGCACGGCGACGCGGCCGAAGGCCTTGGGATCGAGGGTGGAGTGCAGGCTCATTTCGTCTCCCCCTGGAACAGCGGGTGCTTGATCAGTTGCGGGGCCACGCCGCCGATGTCGCCGGCGCCCTGGCACAGCAGGATGTCGTTCGGCCGCAGCAACGGCTTGATGATCGGCGCCAGGTCGGCGCCACGCTCGACGTAGATCGGGTCGAGCTGGCCGCGCTGGCGGATGCTGTGGGCCAGCTGGCGGCTGTCGGCGCCGGGAATCGGCTCCTCGCCGGCCGGGTAGACCTCCATCAGCAGCAGCACGTTGGCGTCGCCGAGCACCTGGACGAAGTCGTCGTACAGGTCGCGGGTACGGCTGAAACGGTGCGGCTGGTAGAGGATCACCAGGCGGCGCTCCGGCCAGCCGCCGCGCACGGCCTTGATCACCGCGGCGACTTCGCGCGGATGGTGGCCGTAGTCGTCGACCAGCATCACGTTGCCGCCTTCGACCGGTAATTCGCCGTAGACCTGGAAGCGCCGACCGACGCCCTGGAAGCCCGACAGGCCCTGAACGATGGCGGTATCCTCGATGCCCTCGTCGGTGGCGATGGCGATGGTCGCCAGGGCGTTGAGCACATTGTGGTTGCCCGGCATGTTGACCGACACGTCCAGCGGCTCGCGGCCTGGGCGCAGGGCGGTGAAGAAGGTGCGCATGCCTTCCTGGCGCACGTTGATGGCACGCACGTCGGCGTCCTCGGCGAAGCCGTAGGTCACGGTCGGGCGGGCCACCTGCGGCAGCAGCTCGCGCACCACCGGATCGTCCACGCAGAGCACGGCCAGGCCGTAGAACGGCAGGTTGTGGAGGAACTCGACGAAGGTCTTCTTCAGCACGTTGAAGTCGCCGCCGTAGGTGCTCATGTGGTCGGCGTCGATATTGGTGACCACCGAGACCATCGGCTGCAGGTGCAGGAAGCTGGCGTCGCTCTCGTCGGCCTCGGCGATCAGGTAGCGGCTGCTGCCGAGCTGGGCGTTGGTGCCGGCGGCATTCAGGCGGCCACCGATGACGAAGGTCGGGTCCAGGCCGCCGGCGGCGAACACCGAGGCCAGCAGGCTGGTGGTGGTGGTCTTGCCGTGGGTGCCGGCCACGGCCACGCCGTGGCGGTAGCGCATCAGCTCGGCGAGCATCTCGGCGCGCGGTACCACCGGGATGCGCCGATCCAGGGCGGTGGCCACTTCCGGGTTGGCGGTGTTGATGGCGCTGGACACCACCAGCACGTCGGCCTGCTCGGCGTTTTCCGCGCGGTGGCCGATGAAGATGGTGGCGCCGAAGCTTTCCAGGCGCTCGGTCACGGCCGAGGCCTTGAGGTCGGAGCCGGAGACTTCGTAGCCGAGGTTGAGTAGCACCTCGGCGATGCCGCACATGCCGGCGCCGCCGATGCCGACGAAGTGGATGCGGCGGATGCGACGCATGCGGCGGATTTCCGAACGCGCGGCGGCGGGAGACTTAGCCACGGGCCACCTCCAGGCAGATATCGACCACCGTGCGGGTGGCGTCGGGCTTGGCCAGGGTGCGCGCGGTGCGGCCCATGGTCTTGAGTTTGTCTGGGTGCATCAGAACCTCGGTCAACTGCGCGGCGAGCTTGTCCGCGTCGGTCGCATGTTGCGGGAGAAGGATGGCGGCGCCCTCCTTCGCCAGATATTCGGCATTGCGGGTCTGGTGGTCGTCGATCGCGTGCGGCAGCGGCACGAGCAGCGACGGCAGGCCGGCGGCGGCCAGCTCGCTGACGGTCAGCGCGCCGGCGCGGCAGATCACCAGATCGGCCCAGGCGTAGGCCTGCGCCATGTCGCGGATGAAGGGCGCGACCTCGGCTTCGACCGCGACTTGCCGATAACGCTCCGCGGTGACCTGATCGTGCTGCTTGCCGGCCTGGTGGAACACCTTGGGCCGCAGCTCGGCCGGAAGCTTGGCCAGGGCGGCGGGAATCAGCTTGTTCAGCGGCTCGGCGCCCAGGCTGCCGCCCAGCACCAGCAGGCGCGGCTTGCGCCCGACCAGGCTGTCGCGCGGGGTCTCGAGGAACAGCTCCTCGCGCACCGGGTTGCCGGTGGTGCGCAGCTTGTCGGCCTTGCCGAAGGTATTGGGGAAGGCCTCGCACACGCGCTTGGCGAAGGGCGCCAGGCTGCGGTTGGCGGTGCCGGCCACAGCGTTCTGCTCGTGGATCACCAGCGGCGCACCGTTCAGGCGTGCGGCCAGGCCGCCGGGGCCGGTGACAAAACCACCCATGCCGAGCACGCACACCGGCTGCAGCTGGCGCATCACCCGGCGCGCCTGCCACAGCGCCCGCACCAGCTGCAGCGGTGCCTTGAGCAGGGCCAGCTTGCCCTTGCCGCGCAGGCCGGAAACCTGGATCAGGTGCAGCGGCAGCTCGGCCGCCGGCACCAGTTCGTTCTCGATGCCGCGCGGGGTGCCCAGCCAGTGCACGGCATAGCCGCGCGCCTGGAACTCGCGGGCACAGGCCAGGGCCGGGAACACGTGGCCGCCGGTTCCGCCGGCCATGATCAGGACATTACCGCGCATGCTGGGGCTCCTCCGTGTCGAAGAAGTCCGACTCGCTGAATTCGATTTCCTCGCTGCCCAGCGAGGTGCGGCGCTCCCACTCGATGCGCAGGAGCATGGCCAGGCCGATGCAGCAGACGATCAGCGAACTGCCGCCGTAGCTGAGGAACGGCAGGGTCAGGCCCTTGGTCGGCAGCAGGCCGACGTTCACGCCGATATTGATCAGCACCTGGCCGATCCACTGGATGGCGATGCCATAGGCCACGTAGGCGGCGAACAGCTGCTTGGCCTTCTCCGCCCACAGGCCGATGTACAGGGCGCGCACGGCGACGAAGACGAACAGGCCGACGGTGATCAGGGCGCCGACCATGCCCAGCTCCTCGGCCAGCACGGCGAAGACGAAGTCGGTGTGCGCCTCCGGCAGGTAGAACTGCTTCTGGATGCTGTTGCCCAGGCCCACGCCCAGCCACTCGCCACGGCCGAAGGCGATCAGCGCCTGGCTCAGCTGGTAACCGGCGCCGTACTGGTCGGCCCAGGGGTCGACGAAGTTGGTCAGGCGCTCCAGGCGGTAGGCCTGGCTCACCATCACCAGCACGCCGGCGGCCAGCACCACGGCGGCCAGAGGAATGAAGCGCAGCAGGTTGATGCCGCCGAGGAACAGCATGACGATGCACGAGCCGACCAAAACCACTGTGGCGCCGAAGTCCGGCTCGGCCAGCAGCAGCGCGGCCATCGGGCCGAGTACCAGCATCGGCTTGAGGAAGCCGGAGAGTTGCTCGCGCACCTCTTCCTGGCGGCGCACCAGATAGCCGGCGACGAACAGCACGGTGAACAGCTTGGCCAGCTCGGACGGCTGCAGGTTGAACAGGCCGAAGCCGATCCAGCGCTTGGCGCCGTTGACCTCGCGGCCGATGCCGGGGATCAGCACCAGCACCAGCAGGGCGAAGGCGATCAGCAGCAGGCTGGCGCCATGGCGCTGCCAGAACGCCATGGGAATCAGCAGGGTGACCAGCGCCGCGGCGATGCCGATGGCCAGATAGATCAGGTGGCGGGTCATGTGATAGAGCGGGTTGCCCGACAGGGCCGCGGCGACTTCCGAACTGGCCGAGGTGATCATCACCAGGCCCAGGCCGAGCAGGGCCAGGCAACCGGCCAACAGCGGGAAGTCGAGGTCGATGCCGCGGCGGGTGCGCAGCGGCGATGGGGCGGCAAGCAGTCGGGCGAGCAGGCTCATGACAGGGCCTCCGTCGCCTGGGCGAACAGGCGCCCGCGTTCTTCGAAGTTCTTGAACATGTCCAGGCTGGCGCAGGCCGGCGACAGCAGCACGGCATCGCCGCTCTGCGCCAGGGAGGCGGCACGCTGCACGGCCTCGTCCAGGGTCTTCACCCGTACCAGCTGTGCCGCGTCGCCCAGGGCGGCGGCAAGCTGCTCGGCATCGCGGCCGAGCAGCACCACGGCGCGACAGAACCTGGCCACCGGCGCCTTGAGTGCGGAGAAGTCGGCACCCTTGCCGTCGCCACCGGCGATCAGCACCAGCTTGCCGGCGATATCGGCACCCAGGCCTTCGATGGCGGCCAGGGCGGCGCCGACGTTGGTGGCCTTGGAGTCGTCGTAGTAGCCCACGCCGCGATGCTCGCGCACCCACTGGCAGCGGTGCGGCAGGCCGGCGAACTGGCGCAGGGTGTCGAGCATGGCGGCGAACGGCAGGCCCACGGCATGGCCCAGGGCCAGGGCGGCCAGGGCGTTGGACTGGTTGTGCGCGCCGCGAATCTTCAGCTCGGCGGTGGGCATCAGGGTCTCGAACTGGAAGGCCAGGTGCTTGCGCCCACCCTCCTCGATCAGGCCGAAGCGCTTGAAGTCGGGCTTGCCCAGGCCGAAGCTCCAGCACGGCACCTGGTCGGCGATCAGCGGGCGGGACAGGGCGTCGTCACGGTTGACCACCACCTGCCTGGCGCCGCGGAAGATGCGGTGCTTGGCCAGGTGGTACTGGGCCATGCCGTCGTAGCGATCCATATGGTCTTCGCTGATGTTCAGGCAGGTGGCTACCTCGGCACTCAGGCGCTCGGTGGTCTCCAGCTGGAAGCTGGACAGCTCCAGCACATAGAGCTCGACGTCGTCGCTGAGCAGGTCAAGCGCCGGGGTGCCGATATTGCCGCCGACCGCGACCTTCCTGCCGGCCGCCGCTGCCATCTCGCCCACCAGGGTGGTGACGGTGCTCTTGGCGTTGGAGCCGGTGATGGCGACGATCGGCGCCTTGGCGTGGCGGCTGAACAGGTCGATATCGCCGGACATCCGCACCCCACGGGCGGCCACCTCGCGCAGCGCCGGGGTGGCCAGGGCCAGGCCGGGGCTCACGTAGAGCTCCGTGGCGCGGCAGAGGAAGTCGACGTCCAGTTCGCCGCAGCGCACTTCCACTTCGGGATAGTCGCGCCGCAGGGTCGCCAGCTCCGGCGGGTTCGCGCGCGTATCGGCCACGGCGAAGCGCACGCCCTGGCGCGCCAGGAAGCGCACCAGGGACATGCCGCTCTTGCCGAGGCCGACAACGATGCGGAACTGGTCGGAAGCGATCAAAGGCACGCTCTATTACCTCAGTTTCAGGGTGGCCAGGCCGACCAGCACCAGGATCACGGTGATGATCCAGAAGCGCACGATCACGCGCGGCTCCGGCCAGCCCTTGAGTTCGAAGTGGTGGTGGATCGGCGCCATGCGGAACACGCGCTTGCCGGTCAGCTTGAAGCTGGCGACCTGGATCATCACCGACAGTGTCTCCATGACGAACACCCCGCCCATGATGAACAGCACGATCTCCTGGCGCACGATCACGGCGATGGTGCCCAGCGCGGCGCCCAGCGCCAGCGCGCCGACGTCGCCCATGAAGACCTGAGCTGGATAGGTGTTGAACCACAGGAAGCCGAGACCGGCGCCGACCAGCGCGGCGCAGAACACGATCAGCTCGCCGGCGCCCGGCACGTAGGGGATCAGCAGGTATTCGGCGAATTTAATGTTGCCCGACAGGTAGCAGAAGATCGCCAGCGCGCCGGCCACCATCACGGTGGGCAGGATGGCCAGGCCGTCGAGGCCGTCGGTCAGGTTCACCGCGTTGCTGGTGCCGACTATGACGAAGTAGGTCAGCACCACGAAGCCGACGCCCAGCGGCAGCGCCACGTCCTTGAGCAGCGGCACGATCAGGGTGGTCTCCACCGGGCTCTGCGCGGTCATATAGAGGAACACGGCGGCGGCCAGGCCGAACACCGACTGCCAGAAATACTTCCAGCGGCTGGGCAGGCCGCGCGAGTTCTTCTCGATCACCTTGCGGTAGTCGTCGACCCAGCCGATGGCGCCGAACAGCAGGGTGACGGCCAGCACGGTCCACACGTAGCGGTTGGACAGGTCGGCCCAGAGCAGGGTGCTGACGGCGATGGCGGTGAGGATCAGCGCGCCACCCATGGTCGGCGTGCCCTTCTTCGACAGGTGCGACTGCGGACCGTCGTTGCGCACGGCCTGGCCGATCTGGCGGATCTGCAGGGTGCGGATCATCCAGGGCCCGAGCCACAGCGACAGAGCCAGGGCGGTGAGCACGCCGAGAATCCCGCGCAACGTCAGGTACTGGAACACCCCGAAGCCGGTGTGGAACTGTTGCAGGTACTCGGCCAGCAGCAGCAGCATGATTAGTGAGCCTCCCCCGATGCCCGATCCAGCAGTGCGTCGACGACCTTGTCCATCGCCGCGCTGCGCGAGCCTTTAACTAGAATGGTGGTGCCGCCCGATTCGTGGCGAAGTGCCTCGATCAGACTGGCTTGATCGGCGAAATGACGGCCATCGGCACCGAAAGCCGCGACGGCATGCGCCATCAGCGGGCCCACGGCATAGAGTGCGTCGACCTTGCCTGCGGCATGGGCGCCGACGTCGCGATGGCCCTGTTCGGCCCACTCGCCCAGTTCGCCCATGTCTCCCAGCACCAGGACGGTGCGGCCGGAGAAGGCGGCGAGTATATCCACTGCCGCGCACATGGACAGCGGGTTGGCGTTGTAGCTGTCGTCGATCACGCGCAGGCCGTTCGGCGCCAGGCTCGCTACGGCGCGGCCCTTGACCGGCTGCAGGCTCTCCAGCCCGGCCTTGATCCCGACCAGCGGCACGCCGAGGGCATGGGCCGCGGCGGCGGCGGCCAGGGCATTGGCCACGCTGTGTTCGCCGAGCAGGTTGAGCTGGATGCGCGCCTCCCCCGCCACGCCGGCCAGGGCGAAACCGGCGCAGCCGCGGGCATCGCGCCACAGTTCGGCGGCGCGCAGGTCGGCGGACTGCTCGTGGAGGGCGAAGCTCAGCACCCGGCGCCCCTTGGCGCGGGCCTGCCAGGTGGCGAAGGCCTTGTCGTCGCGGTTGAGCACGGCGATTCCGTCGTCGCCCAGGCCCTCGAGAATCTCGCCCTTGGCCTCGACTATCTTGTCCGGCCCGCCGAACTCGCCGACGTGGGCCAGACCGGCATTGGTGATGATGGCCACCTGCGGGCGGGTCAGGCCGACCGTGTAGGCGATCTCGCCGACATGGTTGGCGCCCAGCTCGATCACCGCACCGACATGTTCGGGCGCCAGCTCCAGCAGGGTCAGCGGCGCGCCGAGGTCGTTGTTCAGGTTGCCCCGGGTGGCCAGCACCGGGCCGCCCAGGCCGGCGCGCAGGATGCTGGCGAGCATCTCCTTGACCGTGGTCTTGCCGCTGGAACCGGTGACGGCGGCCAGCGGCTTGTCGAAGGCAGAACGATTGAGCGCGCCGAGCCGGCCCAAGGCGATGCGGGTGTCGCCCACCAGCAGCTGCGGCAGCGGCGCACCCGGCACCTCGCGCTGGACCAGGGCGGCGACGGCCCCCTTGGCGGCGACATCGGCCAGATAGTCGTGACCGTCGAACTTCGGCCCGACCAGGGCGATGAACAGCTGGCCGGCCTCGATCTTGCGGCTGTCGGTGGACACGGCGGAGAACGCCACGTCGGCGCCCAGCACACGGGCCTCCAGGGCCTGGGCCACTTCGCTGAGCAGCAGCGGCTTAAGCATGGGCGACCTCCCAGGCCTGCAGGGCCTTCTGGGTTTCTTCCAGATCGGAGAACGGCTGGCGCACGCCGGCGATCTCCTGGTAGTCCTCGTGGCCCTTGCCGGCCAGCACCACCACATCGCCCACCCGAGCCGTGGCGATCAGCCGGGCGATGGCATCGCCACGGCCATGCACGAAGTCGACAGCCTCGGGCTTGGCGAAGCCGGCGCGAATGTCGGCGACGATCTGCACCGGGTCTTCGCTGCGCGGGTTGTCGTCGGTGACCAGCACGGCATCGGCCAGGCGCTCGGCCACCTGCGCCATCAGCGGGCGCTTGCCGCGATCGCGGTCGCCGCCGCAGCCGAACAGGCACAGCAGGCGGCCGCCGACATGCGGGCGCAGGGCCTCCAGCACCTTCTCCAGGGCATCCGGGGTGTGCGCATAGTCGACCACCACCAGCGGCAGGCGCTCGCCACCGAAGCGCTGCATGCGCCCGACCGGGCCCTGCAGCCTGGGCAGCGCCTGCAGCACCTCGTCCAGCGGATAGCCCAGGCCGAGCAGCGCGCCGACCACGGCCAGCAGGTTGCTCAGGTTGAAACGGCCGAGCAGCGGGCTGCGCAGCAGGCCTTCGCCCTGCGGGGTGACCAGACGCGCGCGCACTCCGTGGTCGTCGAACTGCGCCTCGCGGCAGTACAGATAGGCCGAGGCGTCGCTCAGGCTATAGCCGATCAGGCGCGACTCGCCCTTCTGCGCGGCGAGCCGGCGGCCGAAGTCGTCGTCCAGGTTGATCACCCGGCATTTCAGGTCCGCCCAGGCGAACAGCCTGGCCTTGGCCGCACCGTAGGCCTCCATGCTGCCGTGGTAGTCCAGATGATCGCGCGACAGGTTGGTGAACACCGCCAGGTCGAAGTCCAGCGCCGCCACGCGGCCCTGGTCCAGGCCGTGGGAGGAGACCTCCATGGCCACGGCGCGGGCGCCGGCCTGCTTGAGGTCGGCCAGGGTGGCCTGCACGGCGACCGGGTCCGGGGTGGTGTGGCGACCGCTCTGCAGCGCCTCGTAGAAGCCGGTGCCGAGGGTGCCGACGATGCCGCAGCGCTCGCCGAGCAGGTCCAGGGCCTGGGCCAGCAGCTGGCTGACACTGGTCTTGCCGTTGGTGCCGGTGACGCCGACCAGGCGCAGGGCGCGACTCGGCTCGCCGTAGAAGCGCCCGGCGATGGCCGACAGCTGGCCGACCAGGTTCCTGATCGGCACCAGCTCGGCGCCTTTGGCGCTGACCACGGCGGCGCCCTCGGCCTCGAAGGCGATGGCGGCGGCGCCACGACCGATGGCGTCGGCGATATGGGCGCGGCCGTCCTGGGCCAGGCCCGGCACGGCGAGGAACAGGTCGCCCGGGCGTACCTTGCGGCTGTCCAGGGTCAGTTCGCGAATCAGCACGGCGCTGTTCGCCTGCGGCAACAATTGATTGAGGGGCATGGGCATCAGATTCGCCCTCCCTGGCCGGTAGTGGCAGCGGCGGTCTGCGGCTGCGCCACGGCCGGATCGACCGGCGGCGGCAGGTTGTCGGGAGTGATGTTCATCAGGCGCAGGGAGCCGGCCATCACCTTGCTGAAAACGGGCGCGGAGACCAGGCCGCCGAAGTAGCCGCCTTTGCTCGGTTCGTCGATCACCACCATCATGGCGATGCGCGGGTTGGAGCTCGGCGCGAAGCCGGCGAACATCGAGCGGTAGGCGTTCTCGCGGTAGCCCTTGGTGCCGACGCTGGCCTTGCGCGCAGTGCCGCTCTTGCCGGACACGTGATAGCCCGGCACCTGGGCGCGGAACACCCCGCGCGGCGCCTCGATCACCTGCTGCAGCATGCCCTGCAGGGTCTTGGCCACGTTCTCCGGCACCACCTGGGCGCCGACCGGCTGGCGGTCGACGCGGGTCATGGACAGCGGCAGCACCTGGCCGTTGTTGGCCAGGGTGGCGTAGGCATGGGCCAGCTGGACGGCGGTCACCGACACGCCATAGCCGTAGGACAGGGTGGCGGTCTCGGCCTTGCGCCATTCGCGGTAGCTGGGCAGTTCGCCGACCCGCTCGCCGGGGAAGCCGAGGCCGGTGTCCTGGCCGAAGCCGAGCTTGCTCATCATCTCGTGGATCGACTCGCCGCCGATATCGAAGGCGATCTTGCTCATGCCGACGTTGGACGAGTTGATCAGGATGCCGGTCAGGTCGAGGACCGGGCCCTGGGTCTTGGACACGTCCTTGATGGTGTAGCGGCCGATCTGCAGCGAGCCCGGCCAGACCTCGACCTTGTCCTCCGGCTTCCAGCGCCCGCTCTGCAGGGCGGCGGCCATGGAGATCGGCTTCATGGTCGAGCCGGGCTCGAACACGTCGATCATGGCGCGGTTGCGCATGGCCGCCGGCTGCAAGCTGCGGCGATTGTTCGGGTTGTAGGAAGGCTGGTTGACCATGGCCAGCACCTCGCCGGTCTTGACGTCGATCATCACCAGGCTGCCGGCCTTGGCACCCTGCTCGATCAGCGCGTTGCGCAGCTCGCGGTGGGCCAGGTACTGCAGGCGCAGGTCGATGGACAGGGCCAGGGTCTTGCCGGCCTTGGCGTTCTGCGCCACCTGCACGTCCTTGATCAGGCGGCCGCGGCGATCCTTGAGCACCTGGCGCTTGCCCGGCACGCCGGCCAGCCATTCCTCGAAGGCCAGCTCGACGCCCTCGCGGCCGCGGTCGTCGATGTCGGTGAAGCCGACCACATGGGCGGTGACCTCGCCGGCCGGATAGAAGCGGCGGAACTCTTCCAGGCCGTATACGCCGGGCACCTTGAGATCGAGGATGCGCTGCCCCTGCTCCGGGGTGAGGCCGCGCACCAGATAGATGAACTCGCGCTCCTGGGCCTGGGTCAGGCGCTGGGCGAAGGACTTGGGCTCCTGCCCCAAGGCGGCGGCCAGGTCGGCCCAGCGCTCCTGGGCCTTGAACAGCTCCTTGCCGTTGGCCCACAGGGTGGTCACCGGGGTGCTGACGGCCAGCGGCTCGCCGTTGCGGTCGGTGATCAGGCCGCGGTGCGCCGGAATCGGGATATGCCGCACGCTGCGCGCGTCGCCGTGGGCCTTGAGGAAGTCCTGGTCGATCACGTGCAGGTCGACGATGCGCCAGGCGATGGCACCAACCATCAGCGCCAGCAGGGCCAGCACCAGGCGGAAGCGCCAGGGATAGAGCGCGCCTTCGAGCCCGATCATGGCGCCACCATCCGCACTTCGCTCGGCTCGGGCACACGCATGCGCAGCTGGCCGGCGGCCAGCGCCTCGATGCGGCTGGGCGCGGTCCAGGTGCTCTGCTCCAGCACCAGGCGCCCCCACTCGGCCTGCGCCTTGTCGCGCACGCTGAGCTCGGCGTACAGCGCGTTGAGCAGCTGGCGGTTCCAGTGCGCGCTGTAGGACACGGCGATGGCCGACAGCAGCACGCCGCCGAACAGCACGGCCAGCAGCAGGCTGCCGGGCGGCAGGGGCTTGGCGTACAGGCGGCTCACCGCAGCTTCTCCGCCACACGCATCACCGCGCTGCGCGAGCGCGGGTTGGCCTTGACCTCGGCATCGCCGGCGTAGATCGGCTTGCCCAGGAGTTTCAGGCGCGGCTCGAAGGCCTTGGGAATGATCGGCAGATCACGCGGCAGCTTGTCCGCCTCGCCTTTGGCCTGACGCTTCATGAATTGCTTGACGATGCGGTCTTCCAGCGAATGGAAGCTGATCACCACCAGACGACCACCGACCGCCAGCACCTCCAGCGCGGCGTCCAGGCCGCGCTCCAGGTCGCCCAGCTCGTTGTTGACGTGGATGCGCAGGCCCTGGAAGGCGCGGGTCGCCGGATGCTTGCCCTTCTCCCAGGCCGGATTGGCGTCGGTCAGCACCTGGGCCAGGTCGGCGGTGCGCTCGAACGGCTGCTGTGCGCGGCGCTGCACCACGGCGCGGGCCATGCGCTTGGCGAAGCGCTCCTCGCCGTAGTCCTTGAACACCCGGGCGATCTCGTCCTCGTCGGCGGTGGCGATGAACTGCGCGGCGCTGATGCCGACGCCCGGGTTCATGCGCATGTCCAGCGGACCGTCGTTGAGGAAACTGAAGCCACGCTCGGCATCGTCCAGCTGCGGCGAGGACACGCCGAGGTCGAGCAGCAGGCCGTCGACCTTGCCGACCAGGCCCCGCGCGGCGGCCTCCTCGCCCAACTCGGCGAAGCTGCGCTGCACAACGACGAAGCGGCCGTCTTCGGCCGCCAGTGCATTCCCCGTTGCGATCGCCTGCGGATCCTTGTCGAACCCGAGCAGGCGCCCCGCTGCCCCGAGGCCCTGCAGGATCAACCTGCTGTGCCCCCCTCTACCAAAGGTGCCATCCAGGTAGCAGCCGCCTTCGCGCACGGCGAGGGCCTCGACGGCCTCGTCGAGCAGCACGGTGATATGGCGGTAGCTGCTGGTCATGGTCACAGGATCAGGTCACGTAGGTCGTCCGGCAGGGCGCCGGGTTGTTTGATGGCTGCCAGGTCCGCATCGGCAAGTGCGTTCCAGGCCTCTTCGTTCCACAGTTGGAATTTGTTCAGCTGGCCGACCAGCATCGCATGCTTGTCCAGGCCGGCATGGGCGCGTAGGCGCGGCGGCACCAGGAAGCGGCCGCTGCCGTCCAGTTCGATGTCCACGGCATTGCCGATCAGCAGGCGCTGCAGGCGACGGGTCTCTTCGCGCAGCGACGGCAGGTCGCGCAGTTTGGCCTCGATCAGCTCCCACTCCGGCAGGGGGTAGACGCACAGGCAGGGATCGACGGCATCGATGGTGACGATGAGCTGGCCGCCACAACGCACAACGAGCTCGTCGCGATACCGGCTCGGCATCGCGAGTCGCCCTTTGGCGTCGAGACTGATGGCGTTAGCTCCACGAAACAAGGCTGCGCTTCCCCACTCTGATTAGCTTTCCGTGCCCCTTTGACCCACTTTTTTCCACTTTGTGCCACTTCGGCACACTATAGGAACGCAGAAGCCTTAGCGTCAAGGCGCGCCAACTCAGAAAAATCCTTACGGGACGGTGATTTAGCGAACTAAGGAGGGGCTTTGCAGGGACAAGGAGAGGCTATTTCGCAGGCGAATTTCTGCCACCTCATGAAGCTGAACTTCAAAGTTAAAGTGATTTCTTAAGAGTAAGATTTTTTTGGTATTGAGAAGCGAAGCAGATAGAAGAGAAAGGAGGAGAGTCGATCTGTAAGCCGGGTTCTGTCGAGGACAGTCATTCCTCTACGACGCACATCGCTGTACGCCTCTAGCAACCTACCCGGTTCCAGCGCGGGCCACGCCGATGGAACCCTATTTGGTCTTGCTCCGAGTGGGGTTTACCTAGCCACGGACTGTTGCCAGCCGTGCGGTGCGCTCTTACCGCACCTTTTCACCCTTACCGGCACTCGCGTGCTTAGGCGGTTGTTTTCTGTGGCACTTTCCGTAGGCTCGCGCCTCCCAGGCGTTACCTGGCACTCCGCCCTATGGAGCCCGGACTTTCCTCCCCCTTCTTGCGAAGGCAGCGACTGTCCGATCGACTCTCCGCCGCCAAGGGTAACGGGAGCAGCCACAAGCGGCAAGCTTCAAGCCGCAAGCGAGGGCCCGTCCAGCCCGACTTTTACTTGCAGCGTGTAGCTCAGAGCTGGCGCGTCAGCGCCACCTGGTACAACAGGTTCTTGCGCACGCCGGTGATCTCCGCCGCCAGCGCCGCCGCACGCTTGAGCGGCAACTCGGCGAGCAGCAGGTCGAGCACGCGCAGCGCCTCGCCGCTGACCGCCTCCTCGCCTTCCGGCGCCTGCCAGCCGGCGACCAGGACCACGCACTCGCCGCGCTGCTGGTTGCTGTCGGCCGCCACCCAGTCGTGCAGTTCGCCCAGCGGCAGGCCCTTGAGGGTCTCGAAGGTCTTGGTCAGCTCACGCCCCAGCACCGCCATGCGCTCGGCACCGAACACATCACGCATATCGGCCAGGGACTCCAGCAGGCGATGCGGCGCCTCGTAATAGATGAGGGTGCGACCATCTTCCCTGACCTGTTCCAGGCGCGTGCGGCGCCCCACCGCCTTGGCCGGCAGGAAACCTTCGAAGGCGAAGCGGTCCGACGGCAACCCGGCCGCCGACAGCGCGGCGACCAGCGCACAGGCCCCCGGCACCGGCACCACGCGGATGCCGGCGGCGCGGGCCGCGCGCACCAGATGGAAGCCGGGGTCGGAAATCAGCGGCGTGCCGGCATCGGAGATCAGCGCCACATCCTCGCCGGCCTGCAGGCGCGCCAGGAAGCGCCCACCCTGGTCGCGCTCGTTGTGCTCGTGGCAGGCGGCCAGCGGCGTGCCGATGCCGAAGTGCTGCAGCAGCCGCGCCGAGTGACGGGTGTCCTCGGCGGCGATCAGCGCCACCTCGGCGAGGACGCGCAGCGCCCGCGCACTGATGTCATCGAGATTACCGATGGGCGTGGCGACCACATAGAGAGTGCCGCCGGCGGCGGATGGTACGGAAGCGCTCACGGACAGCCCTCGGAAAACGGAAAACGCGCATTGTAGCCCGTTTCACGGCGGCGACATCGCGCCTGGGGCGGTGCTTGGGTACAATCCGCCCTTCCTTTAGATCAGTACCGGGAACGTATCCAGATGATCGCCTGCCTGCGCCCGCTCTCCGCACTCTGCCTCGCCGGCCTGCTCGCCGCCTGCGCCGGCTCGCCCTCGTCCAGCCTCGGTGAACTGCCGCGTACGCCCCAGGCCAGCATCGACCAACTGCTGCAACAGGCCAGCACCAGCGAGCCTCAGCAGGCGGCCCTGCTGCGCCTGTCGGCCGCCGACCAGGCCTGGCGCCAGCAGGACATCGGCCGCGCCACACGCATTCTCGACGAAGTCGCGCTGGACGGTCTGAAGCCGGCCCAGCAGGTGTTCGCCGTCACCCTGGAGGCCGAGCTGGCGATGGCCCGCAACAAGCCGAAGAGCGCGCTCAAGGCCCTGCAGCACCCGAGCCTGGAGCGCCTGGGCGAGCTGCCGGTCGAGCAGCAGATCCGCAGCCAGCTGGTCCGCGCCCGCGCCCTGGAGGCCGACGGCCAGGCCCTGGCCGCCGCCCGCGAGCGAGTCTTCATCGCCCCCCTGCTCTCCGGCAAGGCCGCCCTGAACAACCACGAGGCCATCTGGAGCCTGGTCTCCAGCCTGCCGCAGAGCCAGCTGAGCGCCTCCGGCGACAGCGACCTGGACGGCTGGTTGAGCCTGGCCCTGGCCACCAAGAGCGCCGGCACCCCGGATCAGCAACTGGCCGCCATCGACGCCTGGAAGCGCCAGCACCCCGAGCACCCGGCCGCCGAACAGCCGCCGCAGGCCCTGAGCAAGCTCGAGGAGCTGGCCGGACAGCCGCTGCAGAAGATCGCCCTGCTGCTGCCGCAGGAAGGCCAGCTGGCCGCCGTGGCCCGCGCCCTGCGCGACGGCTTCCTGGCAGCCCACTACCAGGCCCAGCAGGCCGGACAGAATCCGCCGGAAGTGCTGCTCTACGACAGCTCGCGCCTGAGCTCCCTGGACGACTTCTATCGCCAGGCCCAGGCCGACGGCGCGCAACTGGTGGTCGGCCCGCTGGAGAAGCCGCTGGTCAAGCAGCTCAGCGAGCGACCGCAACTGCCGCTGACCACCCTGGCCCTGAACTACAGCGACGCCGGCCGCGAGACGCCGGCCCAGCTGTTCCAGTTCGGCCTGGCCGCCGAAGACGAGGCCCGCGAGGTAGCGCGCCGCGCCTGGGCCGACGGCATGCGCAGCGCCGTGGCCCTGGTGCCGCGCGGCGAGTGGGGCAATCGCGTGCTGGCGGCTTTCCAGCAGAACTGGCAGGCCGCCGGCGGCAGCCTGATCGCCGCCGAGCACGTCGACCAACCGGTGGAACTGGCCCGACAGATCGCCGACCTGCTCCAGCTGCGCCAGAGCGAAACCCGCGCCAAGCGCCTGCAGAACACCCTGGGCAGCCAACTGGCCGCTCTGCCGGCACGACGCCAGGACATCGACTTCATCTTCCTCGCCGCCACCCCGCAGCAGGCCCAGCAGATCAAGCCGACCCTGGCCTTCCAGTACGCCGGCGACCTGCCGGTCTACGCCACCTCCCACCTCTATACCGGCGGCCATAACCCGACCCAGTACCAGGACCTGGAGGGCATTCGCTTCTGCGAGACCCCCTGGCTGCTGGACGCCAACGATCCACTGCGCCAGCAGGTCGACCGCCAGTGGCCGCAGGCCGCCGGCAGCCTGGGCCGCCTGTACGCCATGGGCGTCGACGCCTTCCGCCTGGCACCGCGCCTGAGCCAGCTCAAGGCCCTGCCGGACAGCCGCGTCGAAGGCCTTTCCGGCAGCCTCAGCCTGAACCAGAGCCAGCGCATCGAGCGCCAGCTGCCCTGGGCCGAGTTCCGCGGCGGCCAGGTGCAGCGCCTGCCGGATGTCGTCTATCAGTAAGCCCCAGGACAGCGGCCGCGCCGCCGAGGCGCTGGCCCGCGAGCACCTGCAGCGTCAGGGCCTGCGCCTGCTGGCGCAGAACTGGCGCTGCCGCGGCGGCGAGCTGGACCTGATCATGCTCGACGGCGACACCCTGGTCTTCGTCGAGGTGCGCTACCGCAGCCACGCCGCCTGGGGCGGCGCCCTGGAAAGCATCGACGCGCGCAAGCGCCAGCGCCTGATCCTCGCCGCCGGGCAGTTCCTGCAGCGCGAGAGCCGCTGGCGCGACCGGCCCTGCCGCTTCGACGTGGTGGCGCTCGGCCCCGAGGGCGCCGTGCCGAACTGGCTGCGCAATGCCTTCGAAAGCTGAATCGCGCCGATCGAGGATTTCTAGTCGACACACCGCGCCGGCTCGGGTAAAAACCGCTGCAACTTCGCTATTTCCCGGCTGTCTCAGCCAGCACACCTAAGGTTCGCCCCATGGACATGCAATCCCGAATCCGCCAGATGTTCCAGGCCAGCATCGACACCAAGCAGCAGGCCATGGACGTGCTGGTGCCCTTCATCGAACACGCCAGCACGGTGATGGTCCATTCGCTGCTCAACGAGGGCAAGATCCTCTCCTGCGGCAATGGCGGCTCGGCCGGCGACTCGCAGCACTTCTCCTCGGAGCTGCTCAATCGCTTCGAGCGCGAGCGCCCGAGCCTGCCAGCCATCGCCCTGACCACCGACAGCTCGACCATCACCTCGATCGCCAACGACTACAGCTACAACGAGGTGTTCTCCAAGCAGATCCGCGCCCTCGGCCGCCCCGGCGACGTGTTGCTGGCGATCTCCACCAGCGGCAACTCGGCCAACGTGATCCAGGCCATCCAGGCCGCCCACGACCGCGAGATGACCGTGGTCGCCCTGACCGGCCGCGACGGCGGCGGCATGGCCTCGCTGCTGCTGCCGGAGGACGTGGAGATCCGCGTGCCGTCCAAGGTCACCGCGCGCATCCAGGAGGTGCACCTGCTGGTGATCCACTGCCTGTGCGACCTGATCGACCGTCAACTGTTCGGGAGCGAAGAATGACCCGCAATGCCCTGATCCTCGCCCTCGCCCTCGGCCTCGTGCTGGGCGGCTGCAGCAACCGCAGCATCGGCAACAAGATCGACGACCAGTTCCTCGAACCGGACGTGGCCAACAACATCTCGCGCAGCCACGCCGACCTGACCTCGCCCACCTCCCACGTGGTGGTGACCGCCTACAACGGCGTGATCCTGCTGGCCGGGCAGACCCCGCGCGCCGAGCTCAAGGAAAAGGCCGGCCAAGTCGCACGCAACGTGCAGGGCGTGACCAAGGTGCACAACGAACTGCAGGTGCTGCCGCCCAGCTCACTGGCCGCGCGCAGCAGCGACACGGCGCTGACCACCAAGATCAAGACGCAGATGCTGTTCGACAGCCAGGTGCCGAGCGCACGGGTCAAGGTGGTGACCGAGAACGGCATCGTCTACCTGATGGGCCTGGTCACCCGCGCCGAAGGGGCCGCCGCCACCCGCGTGGTGCAGAGCGTGTCCGGCGTGCAGAAGATCGTGCAGCTGTACCAGTACACCAACTAGGCAGCTGCAAGCCACAAGCTTCAAGCCTCAAGCAAAAAACGGGCGCCATCGGCGCCCGTTTTTTGTTGCCTCTACTTGCGGCTTGCAGCTTGAAGCTTATCGCTGCGCCTATTTGACCACCTTGAGGCTGGGCCGCCCGCTGGGACGCGGCGGCTCGCCGCCGGACGGGCCATCGCCATCCGGCTCCGGCCCCTCGTCCTCGTCGTCGACCGGAGGCTCCAGCTCGAAGACCATGCCCTGGCCGTTCTCCCGCGCGTAGATCGCCAGCATGGCGCCGGCCGGGATGAACAGGCTGTGGGCCACACCGCCGAAGCGCCCCTCGAAGCTGACCGCCTCGTTGTCCATATGCAGGTTGCGCACGGCGCTGGGCGACACGTTGAGCACGATCTGGCCGTCGTTGGCGTAACCGGCCGGCACCCGTACGCCCGGATACTCGGCATTGACCAGCAGATGTGGCGTGCAGTCGTTGTCGACTATCCACTCGTAGAGTGCGCGCACCAGGTAGGGACGACTGGAATTCATCTCGGCTCTCCTCGGCTCAGCGCATATCACGCTCGACGGTGGACAGGCTGGCCTGGAAGGCCTCGCGGGCGAACATCCGCTCCATGTAGTCCAGCAGCGGCTTGGCCGGGCGCGGCAACTCGATCCCCAGCTGCGGCAGGCGCCAGAGGATGGGCAGCAGGCAACAGTCCACCAGGCTCATCTCCTCGCTGAGGAAGAACGGCTTGTCGGCGAACAGCGGCGACACGCCGGTCAGGCTCTCGCGCAGCTCCTTGCGGGCCAGCGCCTTGTCGGCGTCCTTGGCGCGCGCATCGAGGATGCGATCGACCAGCTGACACCAGTCGCGCTGAATGCGGTGCATCAGCAGCCGACTATTGGCCCTGGCCACAGGATACACCGGCAACAACGGCGGATGCGGGTAACGCTCGTCGAGGTACTCCATCACCACGGTGGACTCGTACAGCGCCAGATCGCGGTCGACCAGGGTCGGCAGACTGCCGTAGGGGTTCACTTCGGCCAGCTTGGCCGGGCAACGCCCGGCCTGCACCTCGATGATCTCGGCGGCGACGCCCTTCTCGGCCAGCACCAGGCGCACGCGATGGGAATAGTGGTCGGCGGGGTCGGAATAGCAGGCCAGCTTATTGGTGGCGGCCATGGCGCCCTCCTAGAAAAGCAAAGACGCACGCACCCCAGAGGGTGCGTGCGTCGACAACGGTAACGCGGGATATCAGTGGACGTCCTTCCAGTATTCGCGCTTGAGCAGGTAGGCGAACACGAAGAAGAAGGCCAGATACAGCAGCACGTAGGTGCCGATGCGCTGGCTCTCCAGCTTGACCGGGTTGGCCGAGTAGGCGAGGAAGGTCACCAGGTTGTGTACCTTCTCGTCGAACTCGGCCTCGCTCAGCTTGCCGGTGTCGGGCAGCACGGTGAGCTGGTCGCAGGCCTCATGGGTGATGGGCGCGCCGGTCAGCGGGTCGTACTGCTTCTTGCCATCCTCGACCACCTGCACCTGCTTGCAGCCGATCACCTGGCGACCCTGCAGGCCGACCAGCACGTTGGGCATGCCGACGTTGGGGAATACCTTGTTGTTGGCGCCCAGCGGACGGCTGGGGTCCTCGTAGAAGGTACGCAGATAGGTGTACAGCCAGTCGGTGCCGCGTACGCGGGCGACCAGGGTCAGGTCGGGCGGCGCGGCGCCGAACCAAACCTTGGCGTCTTCCGGCTTCATGCCGATCTTCATGTGGTCGCCGATCTTGGCGCCGGTGAACACCAGGTTGTCCAGCATCAGCTCGTGCGGAATGCCGAGGTCGTCGGCCACACGCTCGTAACGCTGGAACTTGGCGCTGTGGCAGCCCATGCAGTAGTTGGCGAAGGTGCGCGCGCCGTCCTGCAGGGCGGCCTTGTCGGTCAGATCGATATCGACCTGATCCAGGTGCACCGCGGCACCGCCGGATGCCAGAGACAGGGCCGGCAGCGCGGCGAATACGAATGCAGCAAATAGCTTTTTCATCAGCCAGTCACCCTTTCCGGAACCGGTTTAGTCTTCTCCATCCGGGTGTAGAACGGCATCAGGATGAAGTAGGCGAAATACAGCGCGGTGCAGACCTGCGACAGCAGGGTTCGCTCCGGGGTCGGCGCCAGCACGCCCAGCACGCCGAGGATCACGAAGGAGATGCAGAACACCAGCAGCCAGATCTTGCTCAGCCAGCCCTTGTAGCGCATGGACTTGACCGGGCTACGGTCGAGCCACGGCAGGACGAACAGGATGGCGATGGCCGCGCCCATGGCGATCACGCCCAGCAGCTTGTCCGGCACGGCGCGCAGGATGGCGTAGAAGGGGGTGAAGTACCACACCGGAGCGATGTGCTCGGGGGTCTTGAACGGGTTGGCCTGCTCGAAGTTCGGCTTCTCCAGGAAGTAGCCGCCCATCTCCGGGAAGAAGAACACCACGGCGCAGAAGACGAACAGGAACACCACGACACCGACTATGTCCTTCACGGTGTAGTACGGGTGGAAGGCGATGCCGTCCAGCGGTACGCCGTTATCGTCCTTCTTCTTCTTGATGTCGACACCGTCCGGGTTGTTCGAGCCGACTTCGTGCAGCGCCAGGATGTGCAGCACGACCAGGCCGAGCAGGACGATCGGCAGGGCGATCACGTGCAGGGCGAAAAAGCGGTTCAGGGTGATGCCGGAGATCAGGTAGTCACCGCGGATCCACTGGGTCAGGTCGTCGCCGATCACCGGGATGGCACCGAACAGCGAGATGATCACCTGGGCGCCCCAGTAGGACATCTGACCCCACGGCAGCAGGTAGCCCATGAAGGCCTCGGCCATCAGGCACAGGTAGATCAGCATGCCGAAGATCCACACCAGCTCGCGCGGCTTCTGGTAGGAGCCGTAGAGCAGGCCGCGGAACATGTGCAGGTAGACCACGATGAAGAATGCGGAGGCACCGGTGGAGTGCAGGTAGCGGATGATCCAGCCGAACTCCACGTCGCGCATGATGTACTCGACGGAGGCGAAGGCTTCCTCGGCGGACGGGGTGAAGCTCATGGTCAGCCAGATGCCGGTGAGGATCTGGTTGACCAGCACCAGCAGGGCCAGCGAGCCGAAGAAGTAGAAGAAGTTGAAGTTCTTCGGTGCGTAGTACTTGCTCAGATGGTCTTCCCACATCTTGGTGGCGGGGAAGCGCGCATCGATCCAGGCCATGAATTTTTCCATCATGCTTTCTCCTGGTCCACGCCGACGACGATGACGTCATCGGATTCGTAGGAATGCGGCGGAACCGGCAGGTTCAGCGGCGCGGGCTGGGCCTTGTAGACGCGACCGGCGAGGTCGTAGCGCGAACCGTGGCAGGGGCAGAAGTAGCCGCCGACCCACTCCGGGCCGAGATCGGCCGGCGCCACTTCCGGGCGGAAGGACGGCGAGCAGCCCAGGTGGGTGCACAGGCCGACCAGCACCAGGATTTCCGGCTTGATCGCGCGATTGGACTTGTCGACATAGGTCGGCTGAACCGACGAGGCGGACTCGGGGTCGGCCATCTTGTCGTGGATCTTGCCCAGATTGGCCAGGATCTCTTCGGTACGACGCACGATGAACACCGGCTGACCGCGCCACTCGGCAACCATCTGCTGGCCGGGCTCGACCTTGGCGATATTCACTTTCACCGGTGCGCCGGCCGCCTTGGCCTTGGCACTGGGGAACCATGACCCCACGAACGGAGTCGCAGCACCCACCGCTCCGGCAGCGCCTACCACCGAAGTGGCCGCCACCAGGAAGCGACGCCGGCCTGCATTCACGCCGTCATTGCTCATTCAGTCGTCTCCCATCAGCTTTGTGGCCTGTGGTCAGGCCTCTACTAAGTAATAAATCGGGCCGCACAAAAATTTGCCGAATGGTAAAGAAAAGCCCCTTTTCTGACAAGGTAATTACCGGATACAAATTGGCCGCAGGCCTTGCGGAACGGGCCTTGCACCAATGCGACAGGTTGTCGCAGAAGAATTTCGAGACAATAAAAAACGCCCAGCTCCGCGAGGAAACTGGGCGTCTTTGAACGTAGCAGCGAATTAACGCTTGGAGTATTGCGGACGCTTACGCGCCTTGCGCAGACCCACTTTCTTACGCTCGACTTCGCGGGCATCACGAGTGACGTAGCCGGCCTTGCGCAGCGGGCTGCGCAGGCTCTCGTCGTACTCGATCAGGGCGCGGGTGATGCCGTGACGGATGGCACCGGCCTGACCGCTGACACCACCACCGAGCACGGTGACGTAGATGTCGAACTTCTCGGTGGTCTCGGTCAGCTCCAGCGGCTGACGCACGACCATGCGAGCGGTCTCGCGGCCAAAGAAGTTATCCAGGCTGCGGTTGTTGATGGAGATCTTGCCAGTGCCCGGGCGCAGGAATACGCGCGCGGTTGCGGTCTTGCGACGGCCAGTGCCGTAGTTTTGAGTCGCCGACATAATGAACTATTCCGTCAAATCTTCAGTTCTTGGGGCTGCTGAGCGGCGTGCGGGTGGTTGGCACCCTTGTACACCTTCAGCTTGCGATACATGTCGCGACCCAGCGGGTTCTTCGGCAGCATGCCCTTGACCGCGGTCTCGATCACGCGCTCGGGGGCCTTGGCGATCAGCTTCTCGAAGCTGATTTCCTTGATGCCGCCCGGGAAACCGGAGTGCGAGTAGTACATCTTGTCGCTGGTCTTGGCACCGGTGACACGCACCTGCTCGGCATTGATCACGACGATGTAGTCGCCGGTATCAACGTGCGGGGTGTACTCCGGCTTGTGCTTGCCGCGCAGACGGCTGGCGATTTCGGTAGCCAGACGACCCAGGGTCTGGCCGGCAGCGTCGACGACGTACCAGTCGCGCTTAACGGTTTCCGGTTTTGCAGTAAAAGTCTTCATTCGCTATAGCCTCAGGGGCCGCCCTGAAAATAAGACGGCGGATCTTACTGAATAGTGCTTGCTTTGACAAGGTCAAAGACGGCCGGAAACAGACGCTATCGGGGGCTCGGGTCAGCGCGTCCGCCACGGCGGGGGTTCGGCGGGCTAGGCATCCCCACCTTCCTTCCCGGACAGGCTAGGCATCCCCGCCGAGAAAGCCGCGGAATTATGCCGATTACTGCGGAAAAGGCAACCTGCTTTATGATCGACCGCGCAGTCAGACACAAGGAGTCGCCATGGAATACCGCAAACTGGGCCGAACCGAACTGGAAGTCAGCGCCCTGTGCCTGGGCAGCATGACCTGGGGCGAGCAGAACGGCGAGGCCGAGGGCTTCGCCCAGCTCGACCGGGCGTACGCCGCCGGGATCAACTTCCTCGACAGCGCCGAGATGTACCCGGTGCCGCCGCGCGCCGAGACCTACGGCGCCACCGAGCGCATCATCGGCAACTACTTCAAGGCGCGCGGCAATCGCGCCGACTGGGTACTGGCGAGCAAGGTGGCCGGCCCCGGCAACGGCATCGGCTATATCCGCGACGGCAGCCTGAAGCACAACCGCCGGCACATAGTCGCCGCGCTGGACGACAGCCTCAAGCGCCTGCAGACCGACTGGATCGACCTCTACCAGCTGCACTGGCCCGAGCGCAGCACCAACTTCTTCGGCCAGCTCGGCTATCGCCACCAGGAACAGGACTTCACCCCGCTGCAGGAGACCCTCGAGGCGCTCGACGAACAGGTCAAGGCCGGCAAGATCCGCCATATCGGCCTGTCCAACGAGACGCCCTGGGGCACCATGAAGTACCTGCAGCTGGCCGACAGCCTGGGCCTGCCGCGCGCGGTGTCGATCCAGAACCCCTACAACCTGCTCAACCGCAGCTTCGAAGTGGGCCTGGCCGAGGTGGCGATGCGCGAACAGTGCGGCCTGCTGGCCTATTCGCCGCTGGCCTTCGGCATGCTCAGCGGCAAGTACGAGAACGGCGCGCGGCCGGCCAATGCGCGCATCAGCCTGTTCAGCCGCTTCAGCCGCTACACCAATCCGCAGGCGGTGGCCGCCTGCAGCCGCTATGTGCGCCTGGCCGAGGAACATGGCCTGGACCCGGCGCAGATGGCCCTGGCCTTCGTCACCCGCCAGCCCTTCGTCACCAGCAACATCATCGGCGCCACCAGCCTGGAGCAGCTGGAGAGCAACCTCGGCAGCCTGAGCCTGGAGCTGGGCGATGAGCTGCTGGAGGCCATCGAGGCGATCCAGCGCGAGCAGCCCAACCCGGCGCCCTGAAACGACAAGCCCGGCAAGCGCCGCAATGCCGTTTACTTAAGAAAACGCCGCGATTTCTTTACAGAGTCGCGGCGTTTTTCTGGCTTGGCCAGCAGCGAAGGACACTGCGCAATACCATGACCTGGATGTCGCGGCGTCTTGAGAGTGCTCTCCCCTCTCCCGCCGGGAGAGGGGCTGAGGGTGATGGACTATCGCCTACTCGTTGCCTAGCCCTCACCCCGACCCTCTCCCAGGGGGAGAGGGAGAACAGCAGACCCGAACCAAGAAAAGCCCGGCCGTGGCCGTGATTCCGCTAAGCGAACAGCATTACGGCATTCGCCGGGCTTTTCGCATCGACCGCGCCTTACAGCGCGCGGCCGATGATCTCCTTCATGATCTCGTTGGTGCCGGCATAGATGCGCTGCACCCGCGAGTCGGCCCAGGCACGGGCGATCGGGTATTCCCACATGTAGCCGTAGCCGCCGTGCAGCTGCACGCACTCGTCGATCACCTTGCACTGCAGGTCGGTACCCCAGTACTTGAGCATCGCCGCGGTCGGCACATCCAGCTTGCCCTGCAGGTGCAGCTCCAGGCAGCGGTCGACGAACACCCGACCGATCTGGATCTCGGTGGCCATCTCGGCCAGCTTGAAGCGGCTGTTCTGGAACTCGGCGATGGGCTTGCCGAAGGCCTTGCGCTCGCGGGTGTAGTCCAGGGTCCACTGCAGCGCCGCCTCGGCCGAGGCCAGGGCCAGCACGCCGACGGTCAGGCGCTCCTGCGGCAGCTCCTGCATCAGGTAGACGAAGCCCATGCCCTCCTTGCCCAGCAGGTTCTCCTTGGGGATGCGCACGTCCTGAAAGAACAGCTCGGAGGTGTCCTGGGCCTTCATGCCGACCTTCTCCAGGCGCTTGCCCTTGGAAAAACCAGGGGTATCGGCCTCGACCAGGAACAGGCTGATGCCCTTGGCGCCGCCCTTGGGATCGGTCTTGGCCACCACTATCACCAGGTCGGCCAGCCAGCCGTTGGTGATGAAGGTCTTGGAGCCGTTGATCACATACTCGTCGCCGTCCAGCACGGCGGTGGTCTTCACCCCCTGCAGGTCGGAGCCGGTGCCCGGCTCGGTCATGGCGATGGCGGCGACCAGCTCGCCGCTGACCAGCTTGGGCAGGTAGTGCTGCTTCTGCTCCTCGCTGCCGTAGTGGAGGATGTAGGGCGCGGCGATGTCCGAGTGCAGGGAGAAACCGACGCCGGACAGCCCCAGGCGCGACTGCTCCTCGATCACCACGGTGCTGTAGAGAAAATCCGCGCCCATGCCGCCGTATTCCTCGGGGATATGCGAGCAGAGCATGCCGGCCTCACCAGCCTTGTTCCACAGGGCACGATCGATATGACCGTCCTTCTCCCACTGGGCATGGAAGGGCACCGCCTCCTGCTCGAAGAACTTGCGCACGGAGTCGCGAAACAGCTCGTGCTCGGGGCTGAACAGGGTTCTTGGAATCATTGTTACACCTGCGATCGAGTGGTCATTGGGTGGCCCACACTCTAGGCCAGGGCCCCGGCAGCCGGCACTGGACACATGCGACAAAAAATAAGACGATCCAGCCAGCCAATGACCGTTTAATCACCAAAAAGAACAACCATGCCGCTCATTCGCATCGCCATCCTCGCCATCGATGGCACCTTCGCCGCCACCCTGATGCAGGCCCGCGACTTCTTCCACATGGCCGGCCTGCGCCACGGCAAGCAGCAGGGTCATGGCGCCAGCTCGCCCTTCCAGATTCGCGTGCTCAGCCCCGACGGCCAGGCGGTGACCAGCTTCAGCGAGGCGCTGATCCCGGTCGACGGCACCCTGGCCGACGCCGATGTGATAGTACTGCCGGCCTTCTGGGGCGACTTCGACGCGCTGTGCCGGCGCTACCCGCAGATCACCCCCTGGCTGCGCGAGCGCCATGCGGCCGGCGCCGCCATCTGCGGCGAGGCCACCGGAGTGTTCTGGATGGCCCAGGCCGGCCTGCTCGACGGCAAGGAGGCGACCACCTACTGGCGCTTCTTCCGCGAGTTCGCCGAGCGCTTCCCGAAAGTGCTGCTGAACCAGGACAAGCACCTATCCGACGCCGACAACCTGTACTGCGCCGGCGGCGTCACCTCGGCCTGCGACCTCTACATCTACCTGATCGAGCGCTACTGCGGCGCCGGCATCGCCCGGGGCGTGGCCCGCGACATCCTCTACGAGACCCAGCGCAGCTACAGCCCGGGGCGCATCGGCTTCGGCGGGCAGA
The DNA here is from genome assembly GCF_039888625.1 of Pseudomonas sp. CAU 1711. Lineage (NCBI taxonomy): Bacteria > Pseudomonadati > Pseudomonadota > Gammaproteobacteria > Pseudomonadales > Pseudomonadaceae > Pseudomonas > Pseudomonas sp. CAU 1711. Next base: position 375,230 of record NZ_JBDQQT010000001.1, on the reverse strand, counting down.
AGCTGCACCAGGACGTGGCCATCCTGCAGGTGCAGCAGTGGCTGGAAGAGCACTTCGCGGAGAAGTTCCGCATCGAGGACGTGGCGCGCCAGCACGGCATGAGCATCCGCAACTTTATGCGCCGGTTCCAGAGCGCAACAGGCGACAAGCCGCTGCACTACCTGCAGCGCCTGCGCATCGAAACCGCCAAGAGCCTGCTGTCGGCCACCCGCAAGAGCATCAAGACCATCAGCTACGAGGTGGGCTACGACGACGCCAGCTTCTTCGCCCGCCTGTTCCGCCAGCACGCCGGGCTATCGCCCAACCAGTACCGCCGCCAGTTCCAGCACAAGGAATAAGGGCAAGCTGCAAGCTGCAAGCTGCAAGCTGCAAGCTGCAAGCTGCAAGCTGCAAGCGAATCAGCTTGCGGCCTGCCGGGCTATCGGCAAGCGCTTAACTTGAGGCTTGCCGCTTGCGGCTTGTAGCTGCCTTTAGGGTTTATGCGGGCGCGACAGGAATTCGTGCGACTGCATCTCCAGCAGGCGGCTCAGGGTGCGCTGGAACTCGAAGCTCAGACGACCGCCGGTGTACAGGTCCTTGAGTTCCACCTCGGCGGAGATGATCAGCTTGACGTTGCGGTCGTAGAACTCGTCCACCAGGTTGATGAAGCGCCGCGCCATGTCGTCCTTGGCCACGCCCATCTGCTCGACGTTGGCCAGGATCACCGCGTGGAAGATCTTGCCCAGCTCGATGTAGTCGTTCTGGCTGCGCGGGCCGTCGCACAGCTCGCGGAACTCGAACCAGGCGACATCGTCGCCGACCTTGCGCGCCACGATCGCGCGATTCTCGATCATCAGCGCCTCGTTCTCCTGCACCGAACAGTGCTCCGGCAGCAGGCTGCGGAAGCTCTTCTCCAGGCTGACCTCGGCCTCGGCATCCAGCGGGAAGTGGAACAGCTCGGCCTGCTCCAGGGCGCGCAGGCGGTAGTCCACGCCGCTGTCGACGTTGACGATCTCGGTGTGCTCCTTGAGCAGGGCGATGGCCGGCAGGAAGCGCGCGCGCTGCAGGCCGTCGCGGTACAGGCCGTCCGGCACTATGTTGGAAGTGGCCACCAGGGAAACGCCGTTCTTGAACAGCTCCTCGAGCAGGGTAGCGAGGATCATGGCGTCGGTGATGTCGCTGACGAAGAACTCGTCGAAACAGATCACCCGCGCTTCGTCGGCGAAACGCTTGCCGATAATGGTCAGCGGGTTCTTCTCGCCCTTGAGGGTCTTCATCTCCTCGTGCACGCGCTTCATGAAGCGGTGGAAGTGGGTGCGCATCTTCTGCTTGAACGGCAGCGCCTCGAAGAAGGTGTCGACCAGGTAGGTCTTGCCGCGCCCTACCCCGCCCCAGAAGTAGATGCCCCTGACCGGCCCCTGCGGCTTCTTGCCGAACAGCTTGCCGAACAGACCGGACTTGCCCGCATCAGCGGCGACCAGGTCGTCGTACAGGCGCTGCAGGTGACGCACGGCGTTTTCCTGGGCGGCGTCGTGAAAGAAGTCCGGCCGCTGCAGATCGGCCTGATAGCGCTCGAGAGGAGTCATGATTCGTTAGCCGGGCAAGTAAAAACGGGGGCGTCACTTTAGCGACGCGCCCCGTGCTTGGCAATCGGCCATTAGCCCCGGCGCACTAAGCCTTAAGCTCCATCTCAAGAGCAGAGAGAGCTTTCTCCTTCTCCTCTTTAGTTTTGTAACGATCACTCAGAAGAACTTTCTTTCCGATACAAACAAAAAAGTAGTTTGCATCTGGTTTACGAGGACGCTTGATCTTCACCGTGTGTCGCAGGCTTTCGTTCAGGAAGGCGTTTTCCAACCACTCTCTACGGGAACCAGCCTTCTTAGGATCTTTAAAAGCTCGAGAGAGGAAAACATCTCTGGAGTTCTTGGCTGTCGCTCTGAAATGAAACTCGCCGGTTTTCTCGCGAAAACTTACGAACTTTGTTTTCTCTGCAGACAACTTCTTTTTCTTATTCCCATCAACGACAGTCATCACATTCTTGAATGACCGCAGGCCCACCGCCTCGCGCAGCTCACCGAGGAAGGGCGTGGCGATCCTGCGCGCCTTGGCGGCGCCGGCCAGCAGGATGTCTTCCAGCTCGGCGGGCCTGGCGATCAGCGCGTTGTAGCGCTCACGGGCCTCGCCCAGTTCGTTTTCCAGCAGCTGGTACAGGCGATTCTTCGCCTCGCCCCAGGCCAGACCGCCTTCCAGCTCGGCGCGGAACTCGGCCTGCTGGGCGGCAGTGGCGAAGGCCTGGTAGAGGGTGAACAGGTGCGAACCGTCGGCATCCTTGGGCTCGCCCGGCGCGCGCGAGTCGGTGACGATGCGGGCGATCGCCTCCTTCAGCTGCTTGGCACTGCCGAACAGCGGGATGGTGTTGTCGTAGCTCTTGCTCATCTTGCGCCCGTCGAGGCCGGGCAGGGTCGCTACTTCTTCCTCGATCACCGCCTCGGGCAGGGTGAACAGTTCCTTGCCGTTGCCGAACAGGTGGTTGAAGCGCTGGCCGATGTCGCGGGCCATTTCCACATGCTGAATCTGGTCGCGGCCGACCGGCACCTTGTGTGCGTTGAACATCAGGATGTCCGCCGCCATCAGCACTGGGTAGCTGAACAGACCCATGGTCACGCCGGCGTCCGGGTCTTCGCCCTGCTCGACATTCTTGTCCACCGAGGCCTTGTAGGCGTGGGCGCGGTTGAGCAGGCCCTTGCCGGCGACGCAGGTGAGCAGCCAGCACAGCTCGGGGATCTCGGGAATGTCGGACTGGCGATAGAAAGTCGCCTTGTCCACATCCAGGCCGCAGGCCAGCCAGGTGGCGGCGATCTCCAGGCGCGAACGCTGGATGCGCGCCGGCTCGTCGCACTTGATCAGCGCATGGTAGTCGGCGAGGAAGTAGAAGGAGTCGGCATCGGCGGCACGGCTGGCGACTATGGCCGGGCGGATGGCGCCGGCGTAGTTGCCCAGGTGCGGGGTGCCGGTGGTGGTGATGCCGGTCAGGATACGAGTGGTCATCGGGATTTCGCTTCAGCTTATTGGATACGAGGCTGCACCAGGTCTTTCAGCTCGGGCAGCCTGCCGTGAAAAAAGTGGCCGCATTCTGCCACCTTCAGCAGCTCATGGGCACGCGCCAGCGCCGCCGACCAGGCGTAGACGGCCTCGGGCGCCACCACCTCGTCCTGCTCCGGCTGGATCACCACCAGCTCGCCGCCCTGCGGCAGGCGCTCGGGGGCCTGCAGGCGGTGCACGGCGGGGGCGACCATGAACAGCTTGGCGGCCGCCATGCCCTGCTCTTCCAGGCGCCCGGCCAGGGCACCGGCGACGAAGCCGCCGAAGGAGAAGCCGAGCAGGATCAGCGGCAGCTCGGGATAGCGCTCACGCAGCCAGTGGGCCACGGCCTCGGCATCGTCAACCTCGCCCGCGCCCATGTCATGGCTGCCGGCGCTGGCGCCGACGCCTCGATAGTTGAAACGCAGGCTGTGGTAGCCCATGTCGCGCACGCTGCGCTGCAGGGTGGAGACCACCTTGTTGAGCATGGTGCCGCCCTGGACCGGGTTGGGATGGCAGATCAGGGCGACGCCACGGGCGTCCGCCACTTCACAGAGGAGCGCCTCGAGCGCACCGCAGGGGCCGTCGAGGGAGAGCGGGTTTTCGCGGATCAACAGCGGGAACTCCGTGACCCCGGGCAGGGTCGACACGTCTTGGTTAGGCACATCGCACAACGGGCTTTGCCGCGGTATACAGCGCCGGCGAGAGCCGCTACCGTAAAACAAAGCCGCTTGCAGAGGAAGGACTCGTGGAACAATCGCTCACCCCCTGGCTGCTGCCCGCCATCGCCCTGCTGGCCGGCGTGGCCATAGGTTTCCTGGCCGCACGCCTGCTGCCCAACGCCGCGCCCGGCCGCACCCAGCGCCAGCTGGACGAGATGCAGCAGCGCTTCGACAGCTACCAGAGCGAAGTGGTGACTCACTTCAATACCACCGCCAGCCTGGTCAAGAAACTGACCCAGAGCTACCAGGAAGTGCAGGAGCACCTGTCCCAGGGCGCCAACCGCCTGGCCGCCGACGAGCTGACCCGCCAGCGCCTGCTGGCCGCGCTCAACACCGAGGAGGCCAAAGCCCCGCGCGAGCGCCTGACTCCGCCGAAGAGCAACGAGGCGCCGAAGGACTATGCGCCCAAGGCACCGGACCAGCCCGGCACCCTGGACGAGGGTTTCGGCCTCAAGCGCTAACGGCCCGCAATAAAAAGCCCCGCAGATGCGGGGCTTTTTATGTCCGGGTGAAAGCCGCGCGCGACACCCCGAAAACAAGGAAGCCCCGCACGGGCGGGGCTTCCTTGTGAGCCGGCGCTTAGAGGGCGCCGCGGCTACGCAGCAGCTCCAGCACCTGCTTGACGCCCTCTTCCACCGACAGCGCCTGGGTGTCGATCACCAGGTCGGCATCCAGCGGCACGTCGTAGGCGAAGGACTCGCCCGGGATGTTGTCGCCAGCGGCGGCGTACAGGCCCTGCGGGTCGCGCTCGCGGCACACGGCCGGCGAGGCCTGGACGTACACGGTGATCAGGCGCTCGGCACCGATCGCAGCCTTGGCCTGCTCGCGCCCCTCGGCATCCGGGGCGACGAAGGCGGCCAGGGTGAGCAGGCCGGCCTCGTTGAACTGCTTGGCCACCTGGGCGGCACGACGCCAGTTCTCGGCGCGACCGGCGCGATCCTGCGGCAGGCCCTTGTTGATGTCATGGCGCAGATTCTGGCCGTCCAGCACATAGACCGCGCGCCCCATATCGAACAGCTTGCGCTCCACGGCATAGGCCAGAGTGCTCTTGCCGGCGCCGGACAGGCCGCTGAACAGCACGGTGGCGGGCTGCTGACCGAAGCGCGCGGCACGCTCCTCGGCGCTGACATGGGCCAGCTTGCCGTGCTGCTCATGGCTGCCAGCGGCCGGCTTGGCGATGATCATGCCGGCGCCGACGGTGCCGTTGGTCAGGCGATCTATGACGATGAAGGCGCCGGTGGTGCGGTTGTACTCGTAGCCATCGAGGGCGATCGGAGCGTCCAGCGCGACCTTGACCCTGGCGATCTCGTTCAGCTTGAGCTCGCTGGCGGCGGCCTGCTCCAGGGTGTTCACGTCCACCTTGTGCAGGATGCTCGGGATCGAGCCGGGCACATAGCTGGTGGCGCGCTTGATGTCGTACTTCTTGCCCGGCAGCATCGGCTCCTCGGCCATCCACACCAGCATGGCCTCGAAGCCGTCGGCCACCTGCGGGCGGTTGTCGGCATGCACCAGCATGTCGCCACGCGACACGTCGATCTCGTCTTCCAGGGTCAGGGTGACGGCCTGGCCGGGACCGGCCTGCTCCAGTTCGCCGTCATAGGTGACGATGGACTTGACCTTGCTGCCCTTGCCCGAGGGCAGGGCCACCACTTCGTCGCCCTTGCGCACCACGCCGCTGGCCAGGGTGCCGGCGAAGCCGCGGAAGTTCAGGTTGGGGCGGTTGACGTACTGCACCGGGAAACGCATGTCGTCGAGGTTGCGGTCGCCGGCGATCTCCACGGTTTCGAGGATCTCCATCAGCGACTGGCCGTCGTACCAGGGCGAGCGCTCGGACTTGTTGACCACGTTGTCGCCCTTGAGCGCCGACATCGGCACGAAGTGCAGCGAACTGGGCTTGAGGTCGATCTTGTCGGCGAAGGCCAGGTAATCGGCCTTGATCTGCTCGAACACGCCCTGGTCGAAGTCCTTGAGGTCCATCTTGTTGACCGCGACGACGATGTGCTTGATGCCCAGCAAGGACGCGATGAAACTGTGCCGCTTGGTCTGGGTCTGCACGCCGTAGCGGGCGTCGATCAGGATGATGGCCAGGTCGCAGGTCGAGGCGCCGGTGGCCATGTTGCGGGTGTACTGCTCGTGGCCGGGGGTGTCGGCGATGATGAACTTGCGCTTGGCGGTCGAGAAGTAGCGGTAGGCCACGTCGATGGTGATGCCCTGCTCGCGCTCGGCCTGCAGGCCGTCGACCAGCAGCGCCAGATCGACCTCTTCGCCGGTGGTGCCGACTTTCTTCGAATCCTTGGTGATGGCTTCCAGATGGTCTTCGTAGATCATCTTGGAGTCGTGCAGCAGGCGCCCGATCAGGGTGCTCTTGCCGTCATCGACGTTGCCGCAGGTGAGGAAGCGCAGCAGTTCCTTGCGCTCATGCTGGGCCAGGTAGGCGAGGATGTCCTGGCTGATCAGTTCGGATTGGTGACTCATTCTTCGTAGCTCCAAGCTGCAAGCTTCAAGCGGCAAGCCAAAGCACGCGGCTAGCCTGAAATTCTGTTGATCAACCCGCTGAGCATTCTGGAAAGCTCACGAGTTTCCTGTATCCACTCAGTCGCAAGCGGCTCCGGGAAATAGCCGATATCACTGCCGATCAGCAATTGCGTACGCAACTCCGCACAGGAGCCTTTGGCGATGCGCAGATAGTGACACTTCTCCCTGCCACTACCACGCTCCATGCCCTCGGCAATGTTACTGGGGACAGATAAAGCCGAACGCCCTATCCGATCCCGGAAGCCGTAATCCCGGCAGTCCTGCAATACCCGGAAAACCTGAACCGCCAATTGCCTGGCCCTTTGCCAGACCTCAAGCTTTTCAAAATCCATTTGCTCTAGCTCCAGTCCACTTGAAGCTTGTCGCTTGCAACTTGTGGCTTAGAAATAGCCCTGACGTTTCTTCTCTTCCATCGAACCGGCCGAATCATGGTCGATTACCCGGCCCTGACGCTCGCTGGTCCTGGCCAGGAGCATTTCCTGGATGATTTCCGGCAGGGACTGCGCGGTGGACTCCACGGCGCCGGTCAGCGGGTAGCAGCCCAGGGTGCGGAAACGCACCATCTTCTTGGTGATGCTGGCCTTCTGCTCGGGGGTCAGGTAATTGAGGATGCGCTCGTCGTCGATCATCACCAGGGCGCCGTTGAGCTCGACCACTTCGCGCTCGGCGGCGAAGTACAGTGGCACGATCGGGATCTGCTCCAGGTAGATGTACTGCCAGATGTCCAGCTCGGTCCAGTTGGACAGCGGGAACACGCGGATCGACTCGCCTTTCTTGACCTTGCCGTTGTACACGTTCCACAGCTCGGGGCGCTGGTTCTTCGGGTCCCAGCGGTGCTTGCTGTCGCGGAAGGAGTAGACGCGCTCCTTGGCGCGGGACTTCTCCTCGTCGCGGCGCGCGCCACCGAAGGCGGCGTCGAAGCCGTACTTGTCCAGCGCCTGCTTGAGGCCCTCGGTCTTCATCACGTCGGTGTGCTTGGCACTGCCGTAAGTGAAGGGGTTCATGTCCTGCGCCACGCCATCGGGGTTGATGTGGGTGATCAGGTCCAGCCCCATCTCCTCGACCATCTTCGCGCGGAAACGGTACATCTCCTGGAACTTCCAGCGAGTGTCCACGTGCAGCACGGGGAACGGCAACTTGCCGGGGAAGAAGGCCTTGCGCGCCAGATGCAGCATCACGGCGGAGTCCTTGCCGATGGAGTACAGCATCACCGGGTTATCGAATTCGGCGGCCACCTCACGAATGATGTGGATGCTTTCCGCCTCGAGCTGTTTCAGGTGCGTCAGTTTATCGAGCATGGCTGGTCACGGATCTGGAGTGGACGGCCGACGGCCGTGGACGAGGGCGCACTCTAGCACAGCGCCCGCTTCTATTGACGGAGGCTATTAGACCGAAACGGTCTAGATATATGCCCGGCCGTCAGACCGGGTTGGGGCAGTCGATGAACAGGTGCTCGATGGCGAAGCGCCGCGCCAGATAGTCGCCGAGCGCCTGCACGCCGTAGCGCTCCGTGGCATGATGCCCCGCGGCGATAAAGCTGATGCCGTTCTCGCGGGCGCTGTGGAAGGTCTGCTCGGAGGCCTCGCCGGTGAGGAACAGATCGACGCCGGCGGCGATGGCATCGTCGATATAGCCCTGACCGCCACCGGTGCACCAGCCGACCCGACGCACCGTGCCCGCCCCTTCCACCAGCAGCGGCTCGCGGCCCAGCACCTCCTGCACCCGGCGGGCGAAGTCGCGCGGGCTCATCGGCTCGGCCAGCGAGCCGAGCAGGCCGACCACCTTGGGATTGTCCGGGTCCAGCGGGCCCTCCACGGTGATTTCCAGCTGGCGCGCCAGCTGCACGTTGTTGCCCACCTGCGGATGCACATCCAGCGGCAGGTGATAGGCCAGCAGGCTGATGTCGTTGGTCAGCAGGGTCTGCAGGCGGCGGCGCTTGATACCGGTGATGCGCGCATCCTCGCCTTTCCAGAAGTAGCCGTGATGCACCAGCACCACATCGGCCTCGGCCTCCACCGCGGCGTCCAGCAGCGCCTGGCTGGCGGTCACGCCGCTGACGATGCGGCGCACCTGCGGCCGCCCCTCGACCTGCAGGCCGTTGGGACAGTAGTCGGCGATGCGCGCGGCATCGAGGAAGCGTTCGGCTTCCTCCACCAGGGTGGTCAGGGCAATGGCCATGGGAATTCCTCGTCAAACTGTTGCGAAGCGCTGCCGGATCGGCGACCGCCTCTCTATAATGCCGCCACCTTAAGGGCCGCTTCGGGGCCCCGCAACCCTCAGGATTCCTCTGCGATGCTCAAGGCTCTGCGCTTCCTTGGCTGGCCCCTGCTGGTCGGCCTGCTGCTGGCACTGCTGCTGATCCAGCGCTACCCGCACTGGGTCGGCCTGCCGTCCAACGGGGTGAACCTGCACCAGGCGCCGCAGTACGGCATCGCCCAGGAAGGCCCGGTGTCCTATGCCGACGCCGTGGGCCGCGCGGCGCCGGCGGTGGCCAACCTGTACACCACCAAGGTGGTCAGCAAGTCGAGCCACCCGCTGCTGGAGGACCCGGTGTTCCGCCGCTTCTTCGGCGACAGCCTGCCCAAGCAGCGGCGCATGGAGTCGAGCCTGGGTTCGGCGGTGATCATGAGCCCGGAAGGCTACCTGCTGACCAACAACCACGTGGTGTCCGGCGCCGACCAGATAGTGGTGGCGCTCAAGGACGGCCGCGAGACCCTGGCCCGGCTGATCGGCAGCGACCCGGAAACCGACCTGGCGGTGCTCAAGATCGACCTACCGAACCTGCCGGCCATGACCCTGGGGCGCTCCGACCGGATCAAGATCGGCGACGTGACCCTGGCCATCGGCAACCCCTTCGGCGTCGGCCAGACCGTGACCATGGGCATCATCAGCGCCACCGGGCGCAACCAGCTGGGCCTGAACACCTACGAGGACTTCATCCAGACCGACGCGGCGATCAACCCCGGCAACTCCGGCGGCGCGCTGGTCGACGCCCACGGCAACCTGATCGGCATCAACACCGCGATCTTCTCCAAGTCCGGCGGTTCCCAGGGCATCGGCTTCGCCATCCCGGTCAAGCTGGCGCGCGAGGTGATGAAGGCGATCATCGAGCACGGCCAGGTGATCCGCGGCTGGCTCGGCATCGAGGTGCAGCCGCTGACCCCGGAGCTGGCCGAGTCCTTCGGCCTGCAGGGCCGCGCCGGCATCCTGGTGGCCGGCATCTACCGCGGCGGCCCGGCGCAGCTGGCCGGCCTGCAGCCGGGCGACCTGATTCTGAAGATCGGCGACGAGCCGGCCACCGACGGCCGCCGCTCGATGAACCAGGTGGCGCGCACCCAGCCCGGCGAGAAGATCCGCCTGGAAGTGCTGCGTGGCGGCGAGCCGCTGGAGCTGACCGCCGAGATCGGCCTGCGACCGCCCGCCGAACTCCAGCCGCAGTGACAAGAAAAAGGCGCCTTCGCGGCGCCTTTTTCATGGGTTCAGACCAGCGGCCCGAGGGCGTCCAGCAACGCCCGGTTCTGTTCCGGGGTGCCGATGCTGATGCGCAGGAACTGGGCGATGCGCGCCTGCTTGAAGTGCCGCACTATCACCCCCCGCTCGCGCAGGCCGGCGGCCAGGGTCGCGGCGTCCTTGCCCGGGTGGCGGGCGAAGACGAAGTTGGCGGCCGAGGGCAGCACCTCGAAGCCCAGCCCCTCGAGCCCGGCGACCACCGCCTCGCGGCTCTCGATCACCCGCCGGCAGGTCTGCTGGAAATACTCGCGATCCTCGAAGGCCGCCGCCGCGCCGACTATGGCCATGCGATCCAGCGGGTAGGAGTTGAAGCTGTTCTTGATCCGCTCCAGCGCCTCGATCAGGTCCGCATGGCCGACCGCGATACCGACCCGCAGGCCTGCCAGCGAGCGCGACTTGGACAGGGTCTGGGTCACCAGCAGGTTCGGATACTGGTCGACCAGCCGAATCGCCGTCTCGCCGCCGAAGTCGACATAGGCCTCGTCCACCAGCACCGCGCTGTCCGGGTTGGCCTGGAGCATGCGCTCGATGGCATCCAGCGCCAGCAGGCAGCCGGTCGGCGCGTTGGGATTGGGGAAGATGATCCCGCCATTCGGTCGCGCGTAGTCCTCGACGCGAATCTGGAACTGCTCGTCCAGCGCCAGCGCCTCGTACTCGATGCCGTACAGCCCGCAGTAGACCGGGTAGAAGCTGTAGGTCACGTCGGGAAACAGCAGCGGCTTGCCGTGCTGGAACAGGCCGTGGAAGGCGTGCGCCAGCACCTCGTCGGAACCGTTGCCGACGAACACCTGGGCGGTGCTCACGCCGTAGTAGTCGGCCACCGCCTGCTTGAGGCGGTCGCCGTTGGGGTCCGGGTACAGGCGCAGGCTGTCACCCAGCTCGGCCTGCATGGCCGCCAGCGCCTTGGGCGACGGGCCATAGGGGTTCTCGTTGGTATTCAGCTTGACCAGCTTGGCCAGTTTCGGCTGCTCGCCCGGCACGTAGGGCACCAGGTCCTTGACGAAGGGGCTCCAGAACTTGCTCATCTGCCCTTCTCTCCTCGAATTCTTCGGTTTGCGTAGGGTGGATTAGCCGTGCAACGGCGTAACCCACGCATCGGTCGGCACGGTGGGTTATGGCCTGCGGCCTAACCCACCCTACGCCTCAACTCTTGATGCGGTACTCGGCGCTGCGCGCGTGAGCGGTCAGCGACTCGCCACGGGCCAGCACGCTGGCGACCTTGCCCAGCTCGGAGGCACCCTCGGCCGAGCAGTGGATGATCGACGAGCGCTTCTGGAAGTCGTACACGCCCAGCGGCGAGGAGAAGCGCGCGGTGCCGGAGGTCGGCAGCACGTGGTTGGGCCCCGCGCAGTAGTCGCCCAGCGCCTCCGCCGTGTAGCGGCCCATAAAGATGGCGCCGGCGTGGCGGATCAGCGGCAGGTACTGCTCGGGATTCTCCACCGACAGCTCCAGGTGCTCGGGGGCGATGCGGTTGGCCACCTCGATGGCCTGGGCCATGTCGGCGACCTGGATCAGCGCGCCACGACCCTCCATGGAAGTGCGGGCGATGGCCTCGCGCTCCAGGGTCGGCAGCAGCCTGGCGATGCTCTCGCCCACGCGGTCGAGGAAGGCGGCATCCGGGCTGACCAGGATGGCCTGGGCGTCCTCGTCGTGCTCGGCCTGGGAGAACAGGTCCATGGCGATCCAGTCCGGGTCGGTCTGGCCGTCGCACACCACCAGGATTTCCGACGGTCCGGCGATCATGTCGATGCCGACCTTGCCGAACACGTGGCGCTTGGCGGTGGCCACGTAGATGTTGCCCGGCCCGACTATCTTGTCCACCGGCGGCACGCTCTCGGTGCCATAGGCCAGGGCGGCCACGGCCTGGGCGCCGCCGATGCAGAACACACGGTCGACGCCGGCCACGCAGGCGGCGGCCAGGACGATCTCGTTGATCTCGCCGCGCGGGGTCGGCACCACCATGACCACTTCCGGCACACCGGCGACCTTGGCCGGAATGGCGTTCATCAATACCGACGAGGGGTAGGAGGCCTTGCCGCCCGGCACGTACAGGCCGGCGCGGTCCAGCGGGGTGACCTTCTGCCCCAGCACGGTGCCATCAGCTTCGGTGTAGGTCCAGGAATCCTGGCGCTGGCGCTCGTGGTAAAGGCGCACGCGCTCGGCAGCCTTTTCCAGGGCCTCGCGCTGTTCGGCACTGATGCGAGTGAGGGCCAGTTCCAGGCGCTCGCGCGGCAGGATCAGCTCGGCCATGGAGGCGACGCTGAGGCCGTCGAACCTCTCGGTGAACTCGATCAGGGCGGCATCGCCGCGCTCGCGCACTGCCTGGATGATATCCAGCACGCGCTGGTTGACCGCGTCGTCCGACACGCTTTCCCAGCTCAGCAGATGATCCAGGTGCCTCGCGAAGTCCTGGTCAGCGGCATCGAGTCGGCGAATGGCAACGGGAGCGGTCATAGCGGGCCTCATAGTTGGCTATTGCTCAGGCGCCCGTAGAGTACCAGCCGCTCCGTGCGGGCACCTGAGAATTCTGGCTATGACACGGATAGGCGGACGCGACCAATGGTCGCGTCGGAGTGGTGTCAGCTTTGGTGTCGAGCCTCGACGGCATCGCGCAGGGTGCCGATCAGCGCCTGAATGCGGTCGTGCTGCATCTTCATCGAGGCCTTGTTGACGATCAGCCGCGAACTGACGTGGGCGATCAGCTCCTGCGGTTCCAGACCGTTGGCGCGCAGGGTGTTGCCGGTGTCGACCACGTCGATGATCTTGTCGGCCAGGCCGACCAGCGGCGCCAGTTCCATCGAGCCGTACAGCTTGATGATGTCGACCTGGCGGCCCTGCTCGGCGTAGTAACGCTTGGCCACGTTGACGAACTTGGTGGCCACGCGCAGGCGCCCTTTCGGCTCAGGCGCGCCGACCTTGCCGGCGGTCATCAGCTTGCAGTTGGCGATGCGCAGGTCCAGCGGCTCGTACAGCTGGCCGCCGTACTCCATCAGCACGTCCTTGCCGGCCACGCCGAGGTCGGCGGCGCCCTGCTCGACATAGGTCGGCACGTCGGTGGCGCGCACGATCAGCAGGCGCACATCCGCCTGGGTGGTGGGGATGATCAGCTTGCGGCTCTTGTCCGGGTTCTCGGTCGGCTCGATGCCCGCCGCGGCGAGCAGCGGCAGGGTGTCATCGAGGATACGGCCCTTGGACAGCGCGATGGTCAGCATGGAACGCCCTTACTAGCCCGGTACGCGGCGGATCTTGGCGCCGAGCAGTTGCAGTTTCTCTTCGATGCACTCGTAACCACGGTCGATGTGGTAGATGCGGTCGATCAGGGTTTCGCCCTCGGCGACCAGCGCGGCGATCACCAGGCTGGCGGAGGCGCGCAGGTCGGTGGCCATCACCGGAGCGCCCTTGAGCGCCGGCACGCCGGTGACGATGGCGGTGTTGCCCTCGACCAGAATCTGCGCGCCCATGCGGTTCATCTCGTAGACGTGCATGAAACGGTTCTCGAACACCGTCTCGATGACGGTGCCGGTGCCCTCGGCGATGGCGTTGAGGGAGATGAACTGGGCCTGCATGTCGGTCGGGAAGGCCGGGTACGGCGCAGTGCGCACGTTGACCGCCTTGGGCTTCTTGCCCTTCATGTCCAGCTCGATCCAGTCCTTGCCGGTGGTGATCTCGGCGCCGGCCTCCTGCAGCTTGGCCAGCACGGCCTCGAGGATGGTCGGATCGGTGTCCTTGAGCTTGACCCGGCCACCGGTGGCGGCCGCGGCCACCAGATAGGTGCCGGTCTCGATACGGTCGGGCATCACGCTGTAGCGGCCGCCACCGAGGCGCTCGACGCCATCGATGACGATGGTGTCGGTGCCGGCGCCGCTGACCTTGCCGCCCATGGCATTGATGAAGTTGGCCAGGTCGACCACCTCGGGCTCACGCGCGGCGTTCTCCAGCACGGTACGACCCTTGGCCAGGGCCGCGGCCATCATGATGTTCTCGGTACCGGTCACGCTGACGATATCGAAGAAGAAGTGCGCGCCACGCAGGCCGCCTTGCGGCGCCTTGGCCTTGATATAGCCGCCTTCGACCAGGATCTCGGCGCCCATGGCCTCGAGGCCGCGGATGTGCAGGTCGACCGGACGCGAGCCGATGGCGCAGCCGCCGGGCAGGGCCACTTCGGCCTCGCCGAAACGGGCGACCATGGGGCCGAGCACCAGGATCGAGGCACGCATGGTCTTCACCAGCTCGTAGGGCGCGACCAGGGTCTTGATGGTGCTGGCATCGACTTCGACGGACAGCTTCTCGTCGATGATCGGCTGCACGCCCATGCGGCCGAACAGCTCGATCATGGTGGTGATGTCGTGCAGGTGCGGCAGGTTGCACACGGTGACCGGGGTATCGGCCAGCAGGGTGGCGGCGAGAATCGGCAGGGCCGAGTTCTTCGCCCCGGAGATACGGATTTCGCCATCGAGGCGCACGCCGCCGGTAATGATCAGTTTGTCCATCTAGGGAATCTCGCTGCCCGCAGGCTCAGGAACGCTCGGCCCAGGCGGCCTGGCTGAAGAATTTCATGGTCACGGCATGGATGGCGCCGCTGGCGATCCACTCGTTGAGGTGGGCATAGACCTGCTGCTGGCGCTTGACCGGGCTGAGCGCGGCCAGCTCGTCGCCGATCAGGTTCAGCTGGAAGTTGCAGCCCTCGCCTTCCACCTCGACGCGGGTGTTGGGCAGCTTGGCCTCCAGGAGGTTCTTGACTTCTACGGCCTGCATGCTCGACCTCGGTGCGGCGCTAAGGGCCGGCAATCATACAAAAAAGCCCCCCGCCTGCGAAGCCCGACAGGACGGAGGGCCCTCGACGCCCTCATGACTGGGCGCCGAACAGCTCCTGCAGCCCGGAGACCTTGGCGATTTCGCGCATGTCCTGCGGCAGGCCGCGCACCTCCAGGTGCTTGCCCGCGGCCTTGGCGTCACGCGCGAAGGCCAGCAGCAGGGACAGCCCGACGCTACTGGATTTCTCCACCGCCGAGCAGTCCAGCACCAGGCTGGCGCCATTGGCGGCGATCAGCTTGCGCCCGGCCTCGCGCAGGCGCGGACCGCTGCGATAGTCGAGCACGCCGGACAGCAGCAGTTCGCCGGACTCGCCCAGACGGATGGCGCCGTCGTTCATTGCCCGCCCGCCTGCTGGCCTTCGGCGCCATTCTTGGCCTTGGCCACCACTTCGGCCCAGCCGTCGATGGTGCGATCCAGGTCGTTGCCGTTGCGCTGCATGCTGTCGGCGAACTGGTCACGGAACAGCTTGCCGATGTTGATGCCGTTGATAATCACGTTGCGCAGCTTCCACTGCCCGTCCAGTTGCACCATGGTGTAGGACACCGGATAGACGGTGCCCTTGCTGTCGCGCACCTCCATGCCGACGCTGGCGCGATCGCTGCCCTCGGCCTTGGCCGGCAGCACGCGGATGTCCTGGTTATCGTATTCGAGCAGGGCGTTGCCGTAGAACTGCATCAGGCTGCGCTTGAAGCTGTCCTCGAAGCGCTTCATCTGCTCGGCGCTGGCGCCGCGCGAGTACTTCACGGTCATGATGCTGCGCGAGATGCCCTCGCTGTCCACCACCGGGCCAAGGATGCGCTCCAGGCTGTCGTAGAAGGACTGCGGGTTCTGCAGGTAGGCCGCCTTGTTGCTCTTGAGGTCGCCGAGCAGCTGGTCGGTGGTGCCCTTGACCACCTCGTGGGCGCTCGGAGTGGCCGCAGCCAGCAGCGGCAGGCAGGCCAGCACGGCCAGCAGGCCGTGACGCAGGGTCTTGAGCAGGTTCATTTGCTCTCCTTGTTTACCGAATTCATCAGGAACTTGCCGATCAGATCCTCCAGCACCAGCGCCGACTGGGTGTCGTGGATGGTGCTGCCGTCGGCCAGCAGGTCTTCCTCGCCACCGACACTGATACCGATGTACTTCTCGCCCAGCAGGCCGGCGGTGAGGATGGAGGCGGTGGAATCCAGCGGCAGATTGTTCACCCGCTTCTCGATCTCCATGGTCACGCGACCGGTGTAGCTGTCGCGGTCCAGATCGATGGCGGTGACCTTGCCGATGGTCACGCCGGCCATGGTCACCTTGGCCCTAACGGTAAGACCGGCAATATTGTCGAAGTTCGCATAAAGCTTGTAGGTATCGCCGGAGCTGGCGACCGACAGCCCGCTGACCCGCAGGGCCAGCAGCAGCAGGGCCAGCAATCCGGCCAGCAGGAACAGGCCGACGCCGATTTCCAGGGAGCGGCTTTGCATCAGAGATCTCCAAACATCAGTGCGGTCAGAATAAAGTCGAGGCCGAGCACGGCCAAGGAGGCATAAACCACTGTCTTGGTGGTGGCGCGGCTGATGCCTTCGGAAGTCGGCTCGCAGTCGTAGCCCTGGAACACGGCGATCCAAGTCACCACGAAGGCGAACACCATGCTCTTGATCACGCCGTTGAGCACGTCTTCGGTGAATTCCACGCTGTTCTGCATGTTCGACCAGAACGAGCCCTCGTATACGCCCAGCCAGTCCACCGCGACCATGGCCCCACCCCAGATGCCGACCACGCTGAAGATGGCGGCCAACAGCGGCATGGAGATGAAGCCGGCCCACAGGCGCGGGGCGATGATGTACTTGAGCGGATCGACGCCGATCATTTCCAGGCTGGACAGCTGCTCGGTGGACTTCATGTTGCCGATCTCGGCGGTCAGCGCCGAACCGGCGCGCCCGGCGAACAGCAGGCCGGTGACCACCGGCCCCAGCTCGCGCAGCAGGGTCAGGGCGACCATCTGCCCCACCGCCTGCTCCGAGCCGTAGCTGGTGAGGATGTTGTAACCCTGCAGGGCCAGCACCATGCCGATGAACAGGCCGGCCACCACTATGATCGGCAGCGACAGCACGCCCACCGAGTAGAGCTGACGAATCAGCAACTGGCCGCCGTTGCGCAGGCCGCTGCGACCGAACAGCGAGCTGAGCAGGAACAGGGTCGAGCGGCCCATGGCCTCGACCACGTCGATGCCGGCACGGCCGAGCAGGGCTATGCGTTCGAGAGGGGACTTCCTGCGCATCAGCGAGCTCCCAGCAGATCGTCGAGGTAATCCGGCGCCGGGTAGTGGAAGGGCACCGGACCGTCCGGAATGCCCTTCATGAACTGTTGGATGCGCGGATTATCGGAATTCATCAGCTCGGCCGGCGTGCCGTGACCAAGCACCTGACCATCGCCCACCACATAGAGGTAGTCGGCGATGCTGGCGGTCTCGGCCAGATCGTGGGAGACCAGGATACTGGTGATGCCGAGGGCGTCGTTGAGCAGGCGGATCAGGCGCACCAGCACGCCCATGGCGATGGGGTCCTGGCCGACGAACGGCTCGTCGTACATCAGGATCTGCGGGTCCAGGGCGATGGCCCGGGCCAGCGCCACGCGGCGCTTCATGCCGCCGGACAGCTCATCGGGCATCAGCTCGACGGCGCCGCGCAGCCCCACGGCCTGCAGCTTCATCAGCACGATGTCGCGGATCATCTCGTCCGGCAGGCGGGTGTGCACGCGCAACGGAAAGGCCACGTTCTCGAACACGTCCAAATCGGTGAACAGCGCGCCACTCTGGAACAGCACGCCGAACTGCTTGCGCATGTCGAACAGGTCGGCGCGCGACAGGCTCGGCAGATTCTGCCCGTTGACCCACACTTCGCCGCTGGCCGGCCTGAGCTGGGCGGCGATCAGGCGCAGCAGGGTGGTCTTGCCGCAGCCGGACGGTCCCATGATGCCGGTGACCTTGCCGCGCGGGATGCGGATATCCACATTGTCGAAGATGTTGCGCGAGCCACGCTTGAAGGTCAGGCCCTTCAATTCGACGGCATAGGCATTCTCGGCGCTCATCCAAACTCCTTGTTACATGGCCCTTCCTGGGATCAGACGCGCCATCCCGCGGCGGGGATACCTGGCGCCGGGGTCAGGCCAAACAGGGCGCGGAATATAGCATCGGCGGGGCCTGCAGCCCAACAGGCTGCAACTTTTTCATAACAATCGGTCACAAGATGCACGGCGCACGCAGCAAGCCAGGTGAGGCCGGACGCAGTTATCGTTATACTCCACATCTTTTATGCCGAGCCTCGCCGTACATCCATGAGCCAGACCAGCGACCTGATCCAGTCCGCACAGCGCACCATCCGCCTCGAAACCGAGGCCGTGAACGACCTGCTGAGCCGCATCGACGCCGACTTCGTGCGCGCCTGCGAGATGATCTTGGCCTGCACGGGCCGCGTGGTGGTGGTCGGCATGGGCAAGTCCGGGCACATCGGCAACAAGATCGCCGCCACCCTGGCCAGCACCGGCACCCCGGCCTTCTTCGTCCATCCGGCCGAGGCCAGCCATGGCGACATGGGCATGATCACCAAGGACGACGTGGTGCTGGCCCTGTCCAACTCCGGCTCCACCGCCGAGATCGTCACCCTGCTGCCGCTGATCAAGCGCCTCGGCATCGCCCTGATCAGCATGACCGGCAACCCGGACTCGCCACTGGCCAAGGCCGCCGAAGTCAACCTGGACGCCCGCGTGGCCCAGGAAGCCTGCCCGCTGAACCTCGCGCCGACCGCCTCCACCACCGTATCCCTGGTGCTCGGCGACGCCCTGGCCATCGCCCTGCTGGAAGCCCGCGGCTTCACCGCCGAAGACTTCGCCTTCTCCCATCCGGGCGGCGCCCTCGGCCGCCGTCTGCTGCTCAAGGTGGAGAACGTGATGCATGCCGGCGAGCGCCTGCCCCTGGTCGCGCGCGGCACCCCACTGCGCGAGGCGCTGCTGGAAATGACCCGCAAGGGCCTGGGCATGACCGTGATAGTCGAGGCCGACGGCAAGCTGGCCGGCATCTTCACCGACGGCGACCTGCGCCGCACCCTGGACAAGGGCATCGACGTGCGCGAGGCCAGCATCGACCAGGTGATGACCGCCCACGGCAAGACCGCCCGCGCCGAGATGCTCGCCGCCGAGGCGCTGAAAATCATGGAAGACCACAAGATCAACGCGCTGGTGGTGGTGGATGACGAGGACCGACCGATCGGCGCCCTCAACATGCACGACCTGCTGCGCGCCGGAGTGCTGTAAATGAGCGCAGACCTGTTGCAACGCGCCAAGGGCGTGAAACTGGCCATCTTCGACGTGGATGGCGTGCTGACCGACGGCAAGCTGTACTTTCTCGTCGACGGCAGCGAATTCAAGACCTTCAACACTCTGGACGGCCACGGCATCAAGATGCTGATCGGCTCCGGGGTGCGCACCGCCATCATCAGCGGGCGCAAGACTCCGGTGGTCGAGCGCCGCGCGCAGAACCTGGGCATCCAGCACCTGTACCAGGGCCGCGAGGACAAGCTGGTAGTACTGGACGAGCTGCTCGGCGAGCTGGGCCTGAACTATGAACAGGTCGCCTATCTGGGCGACGACCTGCCCGACCTGCCGGTGATCCGTCGCGTCGGCCTGGGCATGGCGGTGGCCAGCGCCGACGCCTTCGTCCGCCAGCACGCCCATGGCGTGACCGTCGCCCGCGGCGGCGAGGGTGCCGCCCGCGAGTTCTGCGAACTGATCATGCGCGCCCAGGGCACGCTCGAAGCCGCCCAGGCCGCCTACCTCTAGGAACGCCCCATGAACGGCAAACTGCGCACCTATCTATTCGGCACCCTGCTGGTGGCCCTGGTCGGCGCCCTCGGCTACTGGAACGTTCGCCCGGAAAGCTTTATGGAGAGGAAGCCCGCGACCACCGACAACGCCATCGATTTCTATGTGGTCGGCGCCCACACCCTGCAATTTCAGGAAGACGGCCAGCTGCACTACGAGATGACCGCCGAGAAGCTGGAGCACCTCAAGGCCAGCGACGCGACCCTGGTGGACAAGCCCGACCTGCA
Organism: Pseudomonas sp. CAU 1711; assembly: GCF_039888625.1. Classification (NCBI taxonomy): domain Bacteria; kingdom Pseudomonadati; phylum Pseudomonadota; class Gammaproteobacteria; order Pseudomonadales; family Pseudomonadaceae; genus Pseudomonas; species Pseudomonas sp. CAU 1711. The sequence goes on along the minus strand of NZ_JBDQQT010000001.1, from coordinate 355,519 downwards.
GCTCTACCGCGGCAGCCAGTACCCCTGGCATGTCCGCAGCGACAGGGGCGAAGTCGCCCCGCAAGGCAAGGAAGTCGAGCTGATCGACAACGTGCGCATCGCTCGCACCGATGCCAAGAACCGCCCTACCGTGATCACCAGCAGCCGAGTCACCGTATTCCCCGACGAGGAATATGCGCAGACCCAGCAAGCCGTTAGAATCGAGGCCGCCAATGGGGTGACCACGGCCCAGGGAATGAAAGCGTACATGAACGACGGCAAGATCCACTTGCTGTCCAAGGTAAGAGGCCAGCATGAGGTTCGTTAAAACCTTCCCCCTACTGCTCTGCCTGGGTGCCGCGCTCGGAAGCGCCAGCGCCTGGGCCCTGCCCAGCGACCGCGAGCAGCCGATCCGCGTTCAGGCCGACAGCGCCGAACTGGACGACAAGCAGGGCGTGGCCGTCTACCGCGGCGGCGTGGTGATCACCCAGGGCACCCTGAAGATCACCGGCGACACGGTGACCATCACCCAGGACGCCAACGGCGAGATCGAGGTCTTCACTTCGGTGGGCAAGCCCGCCTACTACGAGCAGAAGCCTGCCGAGGACAAGGAGGTGGTCAAGGCCTACGGCCTGACCATTCAGTACTTCGCCGCCAACGAGCGCATCGTACTGATCGACCAGGCCAAGGTGATCCAGCAGGGCAACGTCTTCGAAGGCGAGAAGATCGTCTACGACACCCAGCGCCAGATCGTCAACGCCGGCCGCGCCACGGGCAGCAACGTCTCGGTGCCGCGCCCGCGCATCGACATGATCCTGCAGCCGCGCAAGAAGAACGCCCAGCAAGAGCAGCAGCAGTAATGGCCACCCTCAAAGCCCAGCACCTGGCCAAGAGCTACAAGGGCCGCCAGGTGGTCCGCGATGTCAGCCTATCCATCGACAGCGGCCAGATCGTCGGCCTGCTCGGCCCCAACGGCGCCGGCAAGACCACCTGCTTCTACATGATCGTCGGCCTGGTCCAGGCCGATCAGGGCCGCGTGCTGATCGACAACCGCGACCTCAGCCACCAACCCATGCACGGACGTGCCCGCTCCGGCATCGGCTACCTGCCGCAGGAAGCCTCGATCTTCCGCAAGCTGTCGGTGACCGACAACATCATGGCCATCCTCGAGACCCGCAAGGACCTCGACCGCGCCGGCCGCGAGCAGGCTCTGGAAGCCCTGCTGCAGGAATTCCACATCAGCCATATCCGCGACAGCCTGGGCATGAGCCTGTCCGGCGGCGAGCGGCGCCGGGTGGAAATCGCCCGCGCCCTGGCCACCGAACCCAAGTTCATCCTGCTCGACGAACCCTTCGCCGGCGTCGACCCAATCTCGGTCGGCGACATCAAGCAGATCATCCACCACCTCAAGGCCAAGGGCATCGGCGTGCTGATCACCGATCACAACGTGCGCGAGACCCTGGACATCTGCGAGATCGCCTACATAGTCAACGATGGCCAGCTGATCGCCGAGGGCGACGCCGAGGCCATCCTGGCCAACCAGCTGGTCAAGGAAGTCTATCTGGGTCACGAATTCCGCCTGTGAGCAGCCCCGCCAGGGGCTTGCGCAAAGGACTGGAATCCTTCAAGGTCGGGCATATAATTTGCTTACTAGGGCGCCCCGGCGCCCTGCAGTGGATGGCGCCACGCGCCGGCAAGTGAACAAGGTACCCAGCCCCACACCATGAAACCGTCGCTAGTCCTCAAGATGGGCCAGCAGCTGACGATGACTCCGCAGCTGCAACAGGCCATCCGTCTACTCCAGCTCTCCACCCTGGACCTGCAACAGGAAATCCAGGAGGCCCTGGAATCCAACCCCATGCTCGAACGCCAGGAAGACGGCGAGGACTTCGACAACTCAGACCCCATGGCCGACGGCGCCGAGCAGAACACCCAGGCGCAGCAGGACAGCTCCAGCTTTCAGGACAGCACCGTCGCGGTAAACAACAGCGAGAGCGCCGAGGACGGCGAGTGGCACGACCGCATCCCCAGCGAACTGCCGGTCGACACCGCCTGGGAAGACGTCTACCAGACCAGCGCCAGCAGCCTGCCGAGCAACGACGACGACGAGTGGGACTTCACCACCCGCACCTCCGCCGGCGAGAGCCTGCAGAGCCACCTGCTGTGGCAGCTCAACCTGGTGCCGATGTCCGACAAGGACAAACTGATCGGCGTCACCCTCATCGACTGCATCAACGACCAGGGCTACCTGGAGGAGAGCATCGACGAGATAGTCGAGTCCTTCGACCCGGAACTGGAGGTCGAGGCCGACGAGGTCGAGGCCGTGCTGCACCGCCTGCAGCACTTCGAGCCGGCCGGCGTCGGCGCCCGCGACCTGCGCGAATGCCTGCTGCTGCAGCTGCGCCAGCTGCCGCCCGGCACGCCCTGGCTGGCCGAGGCCCAGCGCCTGGCCGGCGATCACCTCGATCTGCTCGGCGGCCGCGACTACGCCCAGCTGATGCGGCGCATGAAGCTCAAGGAGGACGAGCTCAAGCAGATCATCGAGCTGATCCAGAGTCTCAATCCGCGCCCGGGCTCGCAGATCGAGGCCAGCGAGCCGGAATACGTGGTGCCGGACGTCATAGTGCGCAAGCACAACGACCGCTGGCTGGTGGAGCTCAACCAGGAGGCGGTGCCGCGCCTGCGGGTCAATCCGCAGTACGCCGGCTTCGTGCGCCGCGCCGACTCCAGCGCCGACAACACCTTCATGCGTAACCAGCTGCAGGAGGCGCGCTGGTTCATCAAGAGCCTGCAGAGCCGCAACGAGACCCTGATGAAGGTCGCCACCCAGATAGTCGAGCACCAGCGCGGCTTCCTCGACTACGGCGACGAGGCCATGAAGCCGCTGGTCCTGCACGACATCGCCGAGGCGGTGGGCATGCACGAGTCGACCATCTCGCGGGTCACCACGCAGAAGTTCATGCACACCCCGCGCGGCATCTACGAACTGAAGTACTTCTTCTCCAGCCACGTCAGCACCGCCGAGGGCGGCGAATGCTCCTCCACCGCGATCCGCGCCATCATCAAGAAGCTGGTGGCCGCGGAAAACGCGAAAAAGCCGTTGAGCGACAGCAAGATCGCTGGTTTACTGGAGGCACAGGGCATTCAGGTAGCCCGCCGCACCGTCGCCAAGTACCGCGAATCCCTCGGCATAGCGCCGTCCAGCGAACGCAAGCGACTGATGTAAGCGGCCCTGAGGGGGAGACTTCTGCACCACAGCATCGAGCGCCGGATACCCTGTCGGGGGAACCACGGCCCGCAGTGCACAGCCCTCCCAGCCAACGTGTTACGGCGGCAGGCCCGATAGCCTGTCTCTTACACAAGGCAACAAGGAGATGCGTTATGCAAGTCAACATCAGTGGACATCAACTGGATGTGACCGACGCCCTGCGCGACTATGTCGGTGAAAAACTCAGCCGACTGGAGCGCCACTTCGACAGAATCACCAATGTGCAGGTCATCATGGAGGTCGAGAAGCTCAAGCAGAAGATCGAAGCCACCCTGCACATCGCCGGCGGTGAAGTGGTCGCCAACGCCGAACACGAAGACATGTACGCCGCCATCGACCTGCTGGCCGACAAACTCGACCGTCAACTGATCAAGCACAAGGAAAAGCAGCTGAACCGCCTGCAAGGCGCCACGGCTCGCTGACACCCCCCACCCCATGATTCGACTCGAAACCATTCTGACTCCCGCGCGTTCCCTGGTGAACGTGCCGGGAGGCAGCAAAAAACGCGTACTCGAACAGATCGCCAACCTGGTCGCCCGCGATCTTCCCGATCTGGACGGCCAGGACATCTTCGAAAACCTGATCGCCCGCGAGAAGCTCGGTTCCACCGGCTTCGGCAACGGCATCGCCATTCCCCACTGCCGCCTGCCCGGCTGCCAGGCGCCGATCAGCGCCGTGCTGCACCTGGACACCGCCGTGGACTTCGACGCCATCGACGGCGCCCCGGTGGACCTGCTGTTCGTCCTGCTGGTGCCGGAGGCGGCCACCGACGAACACCTGGAGCTGCTGCGGCAGATCGCCAGCATGCTCGACCGCACCGAGGTGCGCGAACGCCTGCGCCAGGCCCAGAGCAACGAGAGCCTGTACCAGGTCGTGGTCGACGTGCAGAGCGGGCACTGAGCCCAGGGGTCCCAGCCATGCGCCTGATCATCGTCAGCGGCCGCTCCGGCTCGGGTAAGAGCACCGCCCTCGACGTGCTGGAAGACAACGGCTTCTACTGCATCGACAACCTGCCGGCCAGCCTGCTGCCGGACCTGGCCGAACGCGCCCTGCTGCAGACCGAGCTGCTGCATCCGCAGGTCGCCGTGTCGGTGGACGCGCGCAACCTGCCCAGCCAGCTGCAGCGCTTCCCCGAACTGCTGGCCGAGGTGCGGGGCCGCCATATCCAGTGCGACGTGCTGTTCCTCGACGCCGACGAGGAAACCCTGCTCAAGCGCTTCTCCGAGACCCGCCGGCGCCACCCGCTGACCAACGAGAACCGCTCGCTGGCCGAGGCCATCCGCGACGAGGCCGCGCTGCTGGCGCCGATAGTCGACCTGTGCGATCTGAAGATCGACACCACCCATCTCAACCTCTACCAGCTGCGCGACAGCCTCAAGCTGCGCCTGCTCAACCAGCCGGCACCGGGCACCGCCTTCCTGGTCGAGTCCTTCGGCTTCAAGCGCGGCATGCCGGTCGACGCCGACCTGGTGTTCGACGTGCGCTGCCTGCCCAACCCCTACTGGAAGCCGGACCTGCGCGACATGTCCGGCCTGGAGGCGCCGGTGGCCAACTACCTGGCGGCGCAGCCGGACGTGGAGGAGATGTACCAGGACATCCTCGGCTACCTGAACAAATGGCTGCCGCGCTTCGCCGCCAGCAACCGTTCCTACGTGACCATCGCCATCGGCTGCACCGGCGGACACCACCGCTCGGTGTATCTGGCCAATCGCCTGGGCCAGGCCCTCAAACCCGTATTGAAGAACGTCCAGGTGCGCCACCGCGACCTCGGCTAAGGACCGCAATGCCCTCCCGCGAGATCACCATCAGCAACAAGCTCGGCCTGCACGCCCGCGCCGCCGCCAAGTTCGTCGGCGTGGCCAACGGTTTCCCCTGCCAGGTGCGGGTCGGCCGCTCGGCCGAGAGCACGGTGGACGGCAAGAGCATCATGGCGGTGATGATGCTGGCCGCCGGCAAGGGCACCAGCCTGCACCTGTTCAGCGAGGGCGAACAAGCGGACGAGGCGCTGGCGGCCCTGGTCGAGCTGATCGACAACAAGTTCGACGAGGGCGAATAAGCGGAAGCTGCAAGCTGCAAGCTGCAAGCTGCAAGCTGCAAGCTGCAAGCTGCAAGCGAATCAGCATACGCCCCATCCCGCGACCCGCTGATACTTGCAGCTTATGGCTTGTAGCTTGCCGCTGCCGCCCTAGCTGCCGGCCACCGTCATGCGCTCGATCAGCACCGAGCCGCTGCGGATATTGCCGCGCAGCTCTAGGTCGCTGCCCACCGCGACTATCTGGCGGAACATGTCCCTGAGGTTGCCGGCGATGGTGACCTCCTGCACGGGGAACTGGATCTCGCCGTTTTCCACCCAGAAGCCGGCGGCGCCGCGCGAATAATCGCCGGTGACCAGGTTGAGCCCCTGACCCATCAGCTCGGTGACCAGCAGGCCCCGGCCCATGCGGCGGATCAGCGCCTGGCGATCCTCGTCGCCGTGGCTGACGAACAGGTTGTGCACCCCGCCGGCGTTGGCGGTGCTGGGCAGGCCCAGCTTGCGCCCGGAATAGCTGCCGAGGATGTAGGACACCAGCTCGCCACCGGCGACGAAAGGCTTGGCCCGGGTGGCCAGGCCGTCGCCATCGAAGGCGGCACTGCCCATGGCGCGCGGGATGTGCGGGCGCTCGTCGAGGGTCAGCCACTCGGGGAACAGGCGCTGGCCCAGCGCGCCCTCGAGGAACGAGGAGTGGCGATACAGGTTGCCGCCGGAAATCGCCGCGAGGAAATGGCCGAACAACCCGGTGGCCAGCTCCGCGGCGAACAGCACCGGCACCTCGCAGGTCGCCACCGGCCGGGCGCCCAGGCGCGCCACCGTGCGTTCGGCGGCCAGGCGGCCGATCAGCGCCGGCTCGGCCAGCAGCTCGCCCTGGCGATTGACGTCGTACCAGTAGTCGCGCTGCATCTGCCCGGCGTTCTCGGCGATCATCACGCAGCTCAGGCTGTGCCGGCTGCTGGCGTAACCGCCGACGAAACCGTGGCTATTGCCGTAGACCCGGCAGCCCTGGTGGGTGCTGAGGCTGGTGCCGTCGGCGTTGCTGATCCGCTGGTCGCTGGCGAAGGCCGCGGCCTCGCAGGCCAGCGCACGCTCCAGCGCCTGTTCCGGGGTGATGCTCCAGGGATGGAACAGATCCAGCTCGGGCAACTCGCGGGCCATCAGCTCGGCGTCGGCGAGGCCGGCGCAGTCGTCCTCGGAGGCATGCCTGGCAATCGCCAGGGCCGCCGCCACCGTTTCGCGTATCGCCGCCTCGCCGCTCGCCGAGGTGCTGGCCGAACCCTTGCGCTGGCCGACATACAGGGTGATACCGAAGCCCTGGTCGCGGTTGAACTCCACCGTCTCGACCTCGCCCTGGCGCACCGTGGTCGACAGCCCCTGCTCCACGGAAACCGCCACCTCGCAGGCGCTGGCGCCCTGGCGTTTGGCCTCGGCGAGAATTCGTTCGACTTGCTCCTGCAGGACCGGCAACGCCTGCGGTCCGACTGTTTCCACTGCACTCATGTTCGACTCCATCGGCGGGAGGCGGCCATTCGGGACAGGCCTCCCCTGACTGGTTATCATGGCGGCGTTTCCATCCGGACCGCCCCCATGGCTGATTCTTACGACGACGACTTCTCCGGCGAGAAGAGCAAGACCCAGATCAAGCGCGAGCTGCATGCCCTGCAGGACCTGGGCGCGCGCCTGACCACCCTCAAGCCCGAGCTGATCGCCAAGCTGCCGCTGACCGACGGCCTGCGCAAGGCCCTGGCCGAAGCGCCGAAACACACCGCCAATGCGGCCAAGAAGCGCCACATCCAGTTCATCGGCAAGCTCATGCGCGACCAGGACATCGAGGCGATCACCTCACTGCTCGACCAGGTCGACAGTTCCACCCGCGAATACAACGAGCGCTTCCACAATCTGGAACGCTGGCGCGATCGCCTGATCGCCGGCGACGACAGCACCCTGGAGAGCTTCGTCGCCGACTACCCGGAGACCGACCGCCAGCACCTGCGCGGCCTGATCCGCCATGCCCAGCACGAGGCGGCGCGGAACAAACCGCCGAGCGCCGCGCGCAAAATCTTCAAATACCTCCGCGATCTCGACGAGATCCAGCGCGGCCTGCGTTAAAGCAGCGACTAGCTGCGAGCCTCAAGCCGCAAGTGAGAGCGGCTTTTCCTTGAGGCTTGCGGCTTGAAGCTTGCTACTGCCTTTAGGCGCCTGTGCCTCCCACGGTGATGGCATCGATCTTCAGGGTCGGCTGGCCGACGCCCACCGGCACCGACTGGCCGTCCTTGCCACAGGTACCCACGCCGCTGTCCAGGGCCAGGTCGTTGCCGACCATGGACACCCGGCTCATGGCCTCCGGACCGTTGCCGATCAGGGTCGCGCCCTTGACCGGCGCGGTGATGCGGCCGTCCTCGATCAGGTAGGCCTCGCTGGTGGAAAACACGAACTTGCCGCTGGTGATGTCCACCTGGCCGCCGCCCAGGTTGGCGCAGTAGATGCCGCGCTTCACCGAACGGATGATCTCCTCCGGCTCGCTCTGCCCGGCCAGCATGTAGGTATTGGTCATGCGCGGCATCGGCAGGTGCGAGTAGGACTCGCGGCGACCGTTGCCGGTCGGCGCGGCGCCCATCAGGCGTGCGTTCAGCTTGTCCTGCATATAGCCCTTGAGCACGCCGTTCTCGATCAGCGTGGTGCACTGGCTCGGCGTGCCCTCGTCGTCCAGGCTCAGCGAGCCGCGACGGCCGGCCAGGGTGCCGTCGTCGACTATGGTGCACAGGCTCGATGCCACCTTCTGCCCTATCTTGCCGCTGTAGGCCGAGCTGCCCTTGCGGTTGAAGTCGCCCTCCAGGCCATGGCCGACCGCCTCGTGCAGCAGCACGCCGGACCAGCCGGCGCCCATCACCACCGGCAGGGTGCCGGCCGGCGCGGGGATCGCCTCCAGGTTGACCAGCGCCTGGCGCAGCGCCTCGCGGGCGTAGCCCATGGCACGTTCGTCGCCGCTGCCGTCGCGCTCGAGGAAGTAGCGGTAGTCGGTGCGCCCGCCGCCACCGTGGCCGCCACGCTCGCGACGGCCGTTATGCTCGACGATGACGCTGACGTTGAAGCGCACCAGCGGGCGGATATCGGCGCCCAGGCTGCCGTCGCTGGCGGCCACCAGCACATGGTCCCAGACCCCGGCCAGGCTCACCGTGACCTGCTTGATGCGCGGGTCGAGGCTGCGGGTGGCGCGGTCGATGCGTTTGAGCAGCTCGACCTTCTCGGCACGCTGCAGCACCTCCAGCGGGTTGTCCTGGGCATAGAGCGCGGTCACCGCCGGGCTGGCGAAGGCCTGCACCCGCCCCTGCTGGCCGGCCCGGGCGATGGAGCGGGCGGCACGCGCCGCCTGGCCGAGGGCCTCGGCATGGATGGCGTTGCTGTAGGCGAAGCCGGTCTTATCAAGAGACTGGGCGCGCACGCCGACGCCCTGGTCGAGGTTGAAGCTGCCTTCCTTGACGATGCCGTCCTCCAGCACCCAGGACTCGCTGACCTGGCTCTGGAAGTACAGATCGGCGGCGTCGATGCCGGGGCCGGCCAGGTCGCCGAGAATCGCCGGCAACTGCTCGATGGAAAGATTGCCGGGGCTCAACAGGAGGCCGCCGACGCGGCCGAGGATATCGCTCATAACTACTCCGTGGGCGCCGGACCGGGACGATCCGCCGCGATGAATCTTCTGTGGCGCGCCACCGGCATGCGCTGGCGGACGAGCGCCTGCTCGGCGGCGTCGCGGCCGGCCAGCAGCACGGCCTCGCCGCCGGGTTGCTCGGCCAGCACCCGCCCCCAGGGATCGATGATCGCCGAGTGGCCGAAGGTCTGCCGCCCACCCGGGTGGCTGCCGCCCTGCCCCGCCGCCAGCAGGTAGCACTGGGTCTCGATGGCGCGGGCGCGGGTCAGCACCTGCCAGTGGGCGGCGCCGGTCACGGCGGTGAAGGCCGCCGGCGCGCTGATCAGCTCGGCGCCGGCCTCGCGCAGCCGGGTGTACAGCTCGGGGAAGCGCAGGTCGTAGCACACCGTCAGGCCCAGGCGACCGACCGGGGTGTCGGCCACCACCACGCGCTCGCCGAAGGCGTAGTCGTCCGACTCGCGGTAGCGCCCGCGGGCGTCGCTCACATCGACGTCGAACAGGTGCAGCTTGTCGTAGCGCGCCACCCGCTCGCCGCGCTCGTCGACCAGCAGGGAGCAGGCATGGGCGCGCGCCTCGGGCCGCTCGTCCGGCGGCAGGGGAATGGTACCGGCGACTATCCATAGGCGCAGGTCGCGCGCGGCCTGGCGCAGCCAGGGCAGGATCGGGCCGCTGCCTGCGGCTTCCGCGCGACCGAGGGCGGCCAGGTCGCGGCGGCCCATGGCGGCGAAGTTCTCCGGCAGCACGGCCAGTCGCGCGCCGCCCTCGGCGGCCTGCTGCAGCAGGCGGCGGGCGGCGGCGAGGTTGGCCAGGACATCGTCCTGGCTGACCATCTGGATTACGGCGAGCGACATGGATGCTTCCGTCCGGTTGATGCCTGCATGCTACCGCAACTCGGAGGGCGTGAAAAAATCCAAGGCCGCAGCAGAGGGGAGGCTTCACTCAACGCGGCTTCTCGAACGGCTTGTCGAAGCTGATCTTGGGGTTCTGCCAGGGGCCCTTGACCTTGTACTGCACGCTGGCGAAGCGGGCCACCCTGTCGCCCAGCAGCTTGTCGGCGATGAACAGCGCGCCGCCGATGGCCGGCGCGCCGACGATCAGCGCCGCCAGCGGCAGGTTGTTGGTCACCGGCAGAGTCACCAGCAGCTTGGCGTCGATGCGGTCGTTGGCCAGGTCGAGCTCGCCGTTCAGCTCCAGGGTACTGGAGGGGCCCACCACGCGTAGCGGCTCGCGGGTATCGAACACGCCGCTCTGGCCGGCCAGCAGGGCCTTGGTGGTGTCGTAGCTGAAGCCCTTGCCGAGCAGGTCGGAGAAGTCCAGGCGCAGGCGACGGTTGATCGAATCGAAGTTGAGCAGGCCGAATACCCGCAGCGCCGAAGCCGAGCCCTGCACCTCGACGAACTGGCCCTTGCGCAGACTGGCGTCGAGAGTACCGGTGAAGCGCTTGAGGCTGAGCCAGGCCGGCGATCCCGGCCAGTTGCCGTCGACATCCAGGCGAAAACGCTCGCTGGTGGCGCTGGGCGCATAGCCCCAGGCGCTCAGTACGTCGGCCAGGTTGTCGCCCTTCAGGCGGCCCTTGTACCAACTTCTGCTGCTGCCCGGCGCCCCTTCCCAGCCGGCCTCGCCGCCGACCCGCAGGCCCTTGAGATCGAGGGAAATATCGCTGAAACGCAGCCCCTGGGGGGTCGGCCGCGCCTTCAGCGACCAGGCGCCGATCAGCGCGTCGCCCTGCATGACCCTGGCGATATGCACATCCAGCGCCGGGATCTGTCGCGGGTCGACGTCGGCCAGCGCATCGGGACCGTCCTCCTGCGCCGCGCCGGGCGGCTTCGCCGGGGGAAAGCTCAGGCGCTGCAGGTCGAGGGCGATGGGCGCCCCCTGGACATCGGGCAGGCTCACGCGGCCCTCCAGCGGCTGGCTCTGCACATCCAGCTGCCAGGCGGACTCGGCCCGGGTCAGGCGCACCCGCAGGTCGTCGGCCTGGGCGCCGAAGCCGCTAAACCGACCTATCTCCAGCTCGGCATCGCGCAGCAGCTGCAACTGCTGGGCATCGCCGGCAACACCGGCGAACTTGGCCTGCGCTTGCTGCCAGGCGGCCCAGTCCAGTTCGGCGAGTCGCCCGCGCAGGCGCAGCCCCCTGTCGGTCGGCAAGCGCGCCGGCGTGCCGCCCAGGCGCAGCTCGCCGCGCCCGGCCAGCGCCTGTCCCGGGGGAGCGGCGAAGTCCAGGCTGGCCAGTTGGCCATGCTCCAGCCAGTAGCGCCGCTCCTGGCCCTGCAGGGTCATGCGCCAGACGCTCGGCCGGGCCTCGTCGGCCGGCTTGGCGAAAGGCGCCGGCAGCTCGATGGCCAGCCCCTTCAGGTCGGAGTCGATACGCAACTGGCTGTCGGCGCCCTCCAGGGTCAGGCGCAGGTCGTAGGGCAGCGTGCCGCTCAGCGGCAGGGGCCGGGTCACGCCCAGCCACTGGGTCAGGTTGGCCAGCGGGATACGCCCGCCGGCCTCGATGCGGGTACGCGCATTGCCGCGCGCGCCCTCGGCCAGGGCCCGCCCGCGCACGGCATGGCCGAGGGCCTGGGCACGGATATCCGGCGCGCTGAGGCCGCTGGCGCTGTTGAAGCGGAAGGCGCCCTTGAGCTGAGTCAGGGTCAGGTCGGGATTGACCAGCTTGAGGGTCGCGCCCTCGGTGGCGAAGTCCACCTGCACCTGCGGCGGCTCCTGGGCCAGGGGAATGTCCAGCTTGAGCTGGCCGGCCAGCGGCCCCTGTCCCTGCCAGCCGGCGAAGGTCTCGGCGGTGCCGATGGGCGCTTCCTGGAGGATCTTCAGGGCGTCGGTCAGGCTGCTTTCCAGCTGCCCGCTCAGCGCCAGGCGCGGCGGCTGAGCGTTGGCCGGCTTCGGCACGCTGGCCAGCACGTCATGCAGGCGGCTGTCGAGGATGCGCCCCTGCGGCACCCGCACATCGACCCCATCGTCCTCGATCAACACCTCGCCGTGCGCCTCGCGCAGTTCCGGCCAGCCCGGCTGGAACGCCAGCACGGCATCCCTGACCCGGAAATACAGGCCGATGCTGCGCGCGGCGTCCTCGGCACCCTTGGCCAGCGAGCCCTGGTACTGGAACCAGCCGTCGTCGATATGGGCGCCGCGAATCGCCGTCTGCAGCCATTCGGCCAGCGCCGGGCTGAGGCCGGGCGAGCGGGTCGGCAGGTACTTCTTGGCCTGCAGCGCGTCGCCGTCGCGCAGGCCGACACGCAGGTCCATGTAGTCCTCCTGCTCCGGATCGCTGCGCAGGCGCACCAGGAAGTCGCCGGCGATGCGCCCCTCGTCGCCCACCACCCGCAGGTAGGGGCTGCGCAGGGTCAGCCCCTGTTCGTCCAGCGCCCACAGCAGGCGCGCGCCGGCGCTGCGGTAGCGCCACATCTCGGGAAACAGGTTGGGGAAGTGCAGGCCGAAGTTCTCGCTGTCGACCAGCGCCTCGCCGCCCGCCAGGTCGCCGCTGATGCTGCCGCTGGCGTTCTCCACGGCCGGCACGCCCTGCCAGGCGCCGATGCCGACCCGAGTCAGGTTGGCGGAAAACTGCACACGCCCGGGATCGTCCTGCAGCGGCCGATAATCCAGCCGAACATTGCTCAGCGCGCCGCGCGGGTGCAAGGCCGCCAGCGCCTGCGCCGCCGGCTCCGGTAGCGGCGCCAGGGCCTGCACCACCGGCGTCAGCGGGGTCAGATCGAGGTTGTCGGCGCTCAGCTGCCAGCTCTCCACCCGGCCATCGGCGGCGCGACGCTGACGCAGCGCCAGCTGCGCCTCGCCCCAGCGGCTCTCGCCCAGGCTCATGGCCAGGCCGTCGACCAGCAGGTCGAAGCCATCGGCGCGCCCCTCGAGGTAAGCGCTCAGGCCGAGGTCGCCGATCCGCACCGCCTTGCGCCCTTCATGCGCGGCGCGAATCTCCGGGGCATGCAGGCGCACGGCGGCGCGCTGTACGCGCCCCGCGCTCCAGTCCAGCCAGAGTTCGCCGCCGGCCTGGGCCTTGTCCAGCTTCCAGGCCCCGCTCAGCGCCGGCGGCAACCAGGTCGCCCAGTCGCTCTGCGGCAGGCTGAGATAGGCCTCGGCCTGGCTGTCGCGCCAGTCCGCGGCAGCCAGGCGCACGCGCAGGTTGAAGGCCAGCGGCTGACCGTCGGGCAGGCGCAGGCGGCCGTCGAGGCGCTGGCGCACTCGGCCGCTGCGCAGGGTCAGGTCGATATAGGTGAGGCTGAGCGGCTCGCGCCCCTGCGGCTCGAAGGTCAGCTGGCTGCCGAACAGCGAGACCCTGCCGACCATCGCCAGCGCCTCGTGCAGGCGGGCGGGATCGACGGGCGTCGCCGACTCGCGTCGTGGCAGGCCCTCCACCGCCCAGCGGCCGTCCTCGCCCTGGCGCAGGCTGAGCTGCAGCCCCTCGACCTGCAGGTTGGCCAGGCGCGCCTGCCCCGCCAGCAGACTGCCCAGCACGTCCGGCACCACTCGCACCTGATCCAGGCGCAGGGCGCTGGCGCCTTCGCCGAGCAGCACGTCGTGGGCGGTCAGCACCGGGTCGAAACCGCTCCAGCCCCCCTCCAGGCTGCCGATGGTCAATGGCAGGCCGAGCAGCGTGCGCGCCTCGCGCTCGACCTCGTCGCGGTACTCGGCCACCAGCGGGGTCAGCTCGCGGCCCAGGCTGACATAGAACGCGGCCAGCACCAGGGCCAGCGCACAGCCCCCCAGGGCGAGGCGCAGCAGACGCATCAGCAGGCTCATTCAGTCGCGCGCCTCAGAGCAGCACCACATCGTACTGCTCCTGCGAATACATGCTCTCCACCTGGAACTTGATGGTGCGGCCGATAAAGGCCTCCAGATCGGCGACATTGCCCGACTCCTCGTCGAGCAGGCGGTCGACCACCTTCTGGTTGGCCAGCACCAGGTAGCCCTCGGCCTGGTAGGCACGGGCCTCGCGCAGGATCTCGCGGAAGATCTCGTAGCAGATGGTCTCCGGGGTCTTCAGCTTGCCGCGCCCCTGGCAGGCCTCGCAGGGCTCGCAGAGCACCTGTTCGAGGCTCTCGCGGGTGCGCTTGCGGGTCATCTGCACCAGGCCCAGTTCGGTGATGCCGATGATATTGGTCTTGGCGTGGTCGCGCTCCAGCTGCTTCTCCAGGGTGCGCAGCACCTGGCGCTGATGCTCCTCGTCCTCCATGTCGATGAAGTCGATGATGATGATCCCGCCCAGATTACGCAGGCGCAGTTGCCGGGCGATGGCGGTGGCCGCCTCGAGGTTGGTCTTGAAGATGGTTTCCTCGAGGGTTCGATGGCCGACGAAGGCGCCGGTGTTGACGTCGATGGTGGTCATCGCCTCGGCCGGGTCGACTATCAGGTAGCCACCGGACTTGAGCGGCACCTTGCGCTCCAGGGCGCGCTGAATCTCGTCCTCGACGCCGTACAGGTCGAAGATCGGCCGCTCTCCGGGATAGTGCTCCAGGCGGTCGGCGATCTCCGGCATCAGTTCGTCGACGAACTGGGTGATCTTGCCGAAGGTCTCCCGCGAATCGATGCGAATCTTCTCGATCTTCGGGTTGACCAGGTCGCGCAGGGTGCGCAGGGCCAGCGACAGGTCCTCGTAGATCACCGAGGGCGTCTTGGCCGTCTGCATCTGCCCGGCGATCTGCTCCCACAGGCGGCGCAGGTAGCGGATATCGACCAGGATCTCATCGCTGCCGGCCCCCTCGGCGGCGGTTCTGAGGATAAAGCCGCCGGCCTCCTCGATGCCCTCGGCGGCGACGCAGTCGGCCACCACCTGCTTGAGGCGCTCGCGCTCGGCCTCGTCCTCGATCTTCAGGGAGATGCCGACATGCGCGGTGCGCGGCATGTACACCAGGTAGCGCGAGGGAATCGACAGATGGGTGGTCAGGCGCGCGCCCTTGGTGCCGATCGGGTCCTTGGTCACCTGCACCACCAGGCTCTGGCCCTCGTGGACCAGGGCGCCGATGGACTCCACCGCGCTGCCCTCGCGGCTGGAGATTTCCGCCGCGTGAATGAAGGCGGCGCGCTCCAGGCCGATGTCGACGAAGGCCGCCTGCATGCCCGGCAACACCCGCACCACCTTGCCCTTGTAGATGTTGCCGACTATGCCGCGCTTCTGTGTGCGCTCGACGTGCACTTCCTGCAGCACGCCGTTTTCCACCACGGCCACGCGCGACTCCATCGGCGTGATGTTGATCAGGATCTCTTCGCTCATGCGTCCTACTCTGCGCGTCGCGGCTGCCGGCCAGGGGCCACCGCCGTTTTTATTGTGGGCCGGCAGGAAGCTGCCAGCACGAAATTCCGAATTCCCCCAGCAGCTGCGCG
Source organism: Pseudomonas sp. CAU 1711 (assembly GCF_039888625.1). NCBI lineage: Bacteria > Pseudomonadati > Pseudomonadota > Gammaproteobacteria > Pseudomonadales > Pseudomonadaceae > Pseudomonas > Pseudomonas sp. CAU 1711. Next base: position 340,255 of record NZ_JBDQQT010000001.1, on the reverse strand, counting down.
GTCTCGCACAGCGGCAGACCGACCACGGCCGAATAGCTGCCCTCGAGCCGCTCGACGAACACCGCCGCCAGCCCCTGAATACCATAGCTGCCCGCCTTGTCGCGGGGCTCGCCGGTGGCCCAGTAGGCCTCGGCCTCGCCCGGGGCCAGGGCGCGAAAGCTCACCCGACTGGTCACCACCCGCGACTCGACGCGCCCTGCGGCGGCCAGAGCCACGGCGGTCAGCACTCGATGCTCGCGGCCGGACAGTACGCCCAGGGTGGCCAGCGCCTCGGCGCGATCGGCCGGCTTGCCGAGGATGAGCCCGTCGAGCACCACGGCGGTGTCGGCACCCAGCACCACGGCATCGCGCTCATCCGCCAGGGCGGCCAGGCCGGCCACCGCCTTGTCCCGCGCCAGGCGCTCTACATAGCGCTCGGCCGGCTCGCCGGGCAACGCCGTTTCATCTATGGAAGCGCTTAGCGTGACGAAGGGCACACCGACCTGCGCCAGCAGCTCGCGCCGGCGCGGGGAACCCGAGGCCAGATACAGGGTGGCCATGCAGACATCTCCCTGTCAGAAATGGTCGAGGCGACGCCTCAGTGGACACCGAAGCGCTGCTGCAGTCCGCGCAGGATGGCGAACACCCAGGGCCAGAGCAAGGCGCCGATCAGCGCCGGCAGGACGAAAGTCAGGGTCGGCGGCCGGTTGCCGGTCAGCGCGTTGAGCCACAGCTGCACCAGCTGGGCCAGGCCGAACACCACCAGCAGCACCAGGCTCTGCTGCCACATGGGGAACATCTGCAGGCGGCGCTGCAGGGACAGCACCAGGAACACGATCAGGGTCAGGGTCAGGGCGTTCTGCCCGAGCAGCGTGCCGTTGAGCACGTCCAGCACCAGCCCCAGGCACCAGGCGCCGACCATGCCGACGCGGTGCGGCAAGACCAGCACCCAGTAGGACAGAAACAGGGCCAGCCACAGCGGCCGGCCGATCTCCATGAACTGCGGCATGGGCGCCACGCTGAGCAGCAGGGCCAGCAGCAGACTGGTCCAGATCACCCAGCCATTGCGCGACTTGACCTGGACCATCATCGATTCCCCCCTGCGCCGGACACCCTAGGCGCGGCGGGTTGCGCCGCCGGCTCAGCCTGCTGCTGGCCCGCGGCCGGCTGCTCGCCGGGCTTGGTCTCGCCCTCGGTGGCCTGGCGGTCGGCCGCCTCCTGCGCCTCGGCGGCCTCGGCGGCGCGCTCCTCGGCGCTGCGCGCATCGGTGAATACCAGCAGCATGTAACGGCTGCGATTGAGCGCCGCGGTCGGCACGGCGCGGACGATGGCGAAGGGCTGGCCGGAGTCGTGGATCACTTCGCTGACCGTGGCCACCGGATAGCCGGCCGGGAAGCGCTGGCCCATGCCGGAGCTGACCAGCAGGTCGCCTTCCTTTATATCCGCGGTATCGGCCACATGGCGCAGCTCCAGGCGTTCCGGATTGCCGCTGCCGGTGGCGATGGCGCGCAGGCCGTTGCGGTTCACCTGCACCGGGATGCTATGGCTGGTGTCGGTCAGCAGCAGCACGCGCGCCGAGTAGGGCATGACCTCGACCACCTGGCCCATCAGGCCGCGCGCGTCGAGCACCGGCTGGCCGAGGAACACGCCGTCCTTCTCGCCCTTGTCGATCAGGATGCGGTGGGTGAAGGGGTTGGGGTCGACGCCGATCAGCTCGGTGACCAGCACCTTCTCGTCGACCAGCGCCGCCGAGTTGAGCAGCTCGCGCAGGCGCACGTTCTGCTCGGTGAGGGTGGCCAGCTTCTGCAGCCGGCCCTGCATCAGCAGGGCCTCGGCCTTGAGCTTCTCGTTCTCCGCCATCAGCTCGCTGCGGCTGCTGAACTGCTGGGTCACCCCCTGCCACAGGGTCAGCGGCAGGCGCGCCAACTGGTAGGCCGGTCCGGTGATGATGCCGAGCTGCGCGCGCAGCGGCTGCAGCACCTCGAAACGCGCATCCACCACCATCAGCACGGCCGACAGCACGACCAGCACCAGCAGTCGTACGCCCAGCGACGGACCCTTGGCAAATAGCGGTTTGATGGCGAATCCCCTTCAGCCGATGGCTAGAAAACACAAAGCCGGAAGGACCAGCTTCCGGCTTCGTCTCACCTCTTCAGGCTCACTCGGTGGACAGCAGGTCCATGGAGTGACGGTCCATCATCTCCAGGGCACGGCCACCGCCGCGCGCCACGCAGGTCAGCGGGTCCTCGGCGACTATCACCGGCAGGCCGGTTTCCTGGGCCAGCAGCTTGTCCAGGTCACGCAGCAGCGCGCCGCCGCCGGTCAGCACCAGGCCGCGCTCGGCGATGTCGGAGGCCAGCTCAGGCGGCGACTGCTCCAGGGCGCTCTTGACCGCCTGGACTATGGTGGCCAGGGACTCCTGCAGCGCCTCCAGCACCTCGTTGGAATTCAGGGTGAAGCTGCGCGGCACGCCCTCGGCCAGGTTGCGCCCGCGCACATCGACCTCGCGCACTTCGCCGCCGGCGTAGGCGGTGCCGATCTCCTGCTTGATACGCTCGGCGGTGGACTCGCCGATCAGCGAGCCGTAGTTGCGCCGCACGTAGGTGATGATGGCTTCGTCGAAACGGTCGCCGCCGACCCGCACGGACTCGGCATAAACCACGCCGTTCAGCGAGATCAGGGCGATTTCGGTGGTGCCGCCACCGATATCGACGACCATCGAACCACGCGCCTCCTCGACCGGCAGGCCGGCACCGATGGCCGCAGCCATCGGTTCTTCGATCAGGAACACTTCGCGGGCACCGGCGCCCAGGGCGGATTCGCGGATGGCGCGGCGCTCGACCTGAGTCGACTTGCACGGCACGCAGATCAGCACGCGCGGGCTCGGCTGCAGGAAGCTGTTCTCGTGCACCTTGTTGATGAAGTACTGCAGCATCTTCTCGCAGACGCTGAAGTCGGCGATCACGCCGTCCTTCATCGGGCGGATGGCGGAGATGTTACCCGGGGTACGGCCGAGCATGCGCTTGGCCTCGGTACCGACGGCGACCACGCTCTTCTGGTTGCCGCTGGCGCGGATGGCGACCACCGACGGCTCGTTCAGTACGATACCGCGCTCGCGCACGTAGATCAGGGTATTGGCGGTGCCCAGGTCGATCGACAGATCGCTGGAAAACATGCCACGCAGTTTCTTGAACATGGGATAGGAAGACCTAGACAGAGCGCGATGAAAACGCTGGGTAAAAAAGTGCGGCAAACTCTATCAACGCCCCGCCTTTTGGGCAAGGCGCCAGATGTGCTAAATTGCCTGCTTTTCCGGGCCTCAGGGCCCACAATTCGCGGCCTTTGACCGCTCCCCGCGGCATCCGTTCCCCGCCCGTTTTTCTGGAGACTCACGATGGCGCTCGAACGCTCCGACGTGGAAAAAATCGCCCACCTGGCCCGCCTGGGCCTGACCGAGGCGGAAATTCCGCAGACCACCGCCACCCTCAACAACATCCTCGGCCTGATCGACGCCATGCAGGCGGTCGACACCAACGGCATCGAGCCGCTGGCCCACCCACTGGAAGCCACCCAGCGCCTGCGCGCCGACGCGGTGACCGAGGAAAACCGCCGCGACGCCTACCAGGCCATCGCTCCGGCCGTGGAAAACGGCCTGTTCCTCGTGCCGAAAGTCATCGAATAAAAGGAAGGCCTGCCCATGCATCAACTGACCCTGGCCGAGATCGCCCGTGGCCTGAAGGACAAGACCTTCTCCTCCGTCGAGCTGACCGAGAACCTGCTGGCGCGCATCCAGCAACTCGATCCGCAGCTCAACAGCTTCATCACCGTCACCGCCGAGCTGGCCCGCGAGCAGGCCAGGGCCGCCGACGCCCGCCGCGCCGCCGGCGAGGACGGCGCCCTGCTCGGCGCGCCGATCGGCCACAAAGACCTGTTCTGCACCCAGGGCGTGCTGACCAGCTGCGCATCCAAAATCCTGCAAGGCTTCAAGGCGCCCTACGACGCCACCGTGGTGGAGAAGCTGGCCGCCGCCGGCACCGTGACCCTTGGCAAGCTGAACATGGACGAGTTCGCCATGGGCTCGGCCAACGAATCCAGCCATTACGGCCCGGTGAAGAACCCCTGGGACCTGACCCGCGTGCCGGGCGGATCAAGCGGCGGCTCGGCTGCCGCCGTGGCCGCGCGCCTGCTGCCGGCCGCCACCGGCACCGACACCGGCGGCTCGATCCGCCAGCCGGCCGCGCTGACCAACCTCACCGGGATCAAGCCGACCTACGGCCGCGTCTCCCGCTGGGGCATGATCGCCTACGCCTCCAGCCTCGATCAGGGCGGCCCGCTGGCCCGCACCGCCGAGGACTGTGCCCTGCTGCTGGGCGCCATGGCCGGCTTCGACCCCAAGGACAGCACCTGCGTCGATCAGCCGGTCGATGACTACCTGGCCGCGCTCAGCCAGCCGCTGGCCGGCCTGCGCATCGGTTTGCCCAGGGAATACTTCGGTAGCGGCCTGGATGCGCGCATCGGCGAGAAGGTCATGGCCGTGGTCGAGGAGCTGAAAAAGCTCGGTGCCAGCGTCAAGGACATCTCGCTGCCGAATATGCAGCACGCGATTCCCGCCTACTACGTGATCGCGCCGGCGGAAGCCAGCTCCAACCTGTCGCGCTTCGACGGCGTGCGCTTCGGCTACCGCTGCGAGAACCCGCAGAACCTCGAGGACCTGTACAAGCGCTCGCGCGGCGAAGGCTTCGGCGCCGAGGTCAAGCGGCGCATCATGGTCGGCACCTACGCCCTGTCCGCCGGCTACTACGACGCCTACTACATCAAGGCCCAGCAGATCCGCCGGCTGATCAAGAACGACTTCGTCAGCGCCTTCGCGGATGTCGACGTGATCCTCGGCCCGACCACGCCGAACCTGGCCTGGCAGATCGGCGCGAAGAACAACGACCCGGTCGCCGAGTACCTGGAAGACATCTACACCATCACCGCCAACCTCGCCGGCCTGCCGGGGCTGTCCATGCCCGCCGGTTTCGTCGACGGCCTGCCGGTCGGCGTGCAGCTGCTGGCCCCCTACTTCCATGAAAGCCGCCTGCTCAACGTGGCGCATCAGTACCAGCAGGTCACCGACTGGCACCGCCAAGCCCCGACCGGCTTTTAAGTCATGGCGCAGCCATGCAGCACCTCCCCCTCTCCCTTCTACAGGGAGAGGGTGGCCCCCAGGGCCGGGAGAGGGTTGCAGCAGGCCACACAGGATTGAGGAATACGCACATGCAATGGGAAACCGTGATCGGGCTGGAAATCCACGCCCAGCTCAGCACCCAATCGAAGATCTTCTCCGGCAGCGCCACCACCTTCGGCGCCGAGCCCAACACCCAGGCCAGCCTGATTGACCTGGGCATGCCCGGCACCCTGCCGGTGCTCAACGCCGAAGCCGTGCGCATGGCCTGCAAGTTCGGCCTGGCGATCGACGCCGAGATCGCGCCGAAGAACGTCTTCGCGCGCAAGAACTACTTCTACCCCGACCTGCCCAAGGGCTACCAGACCAGCCAGATGGACCACCCCATCGTCGGCAAGGGTCACCTGGACATCACCCTGGAAGACGGCACCAGCAAGCGCATCGGCATCACCCGCGCCCACCTGGAAGAGGACGCCGGCAAGAGCCTGCACGAAGACTTCCACGGCATGAGCGGCATCGACCTCAACCGCGCCGGCACGCCGCTGCTGGAAATCGTCTCCGAGCCGGATATCCGTAGCGCCAAGGAAGCGGTGGCCTATGTGAGGGCCATCCACGCGCTGGTGCGCTACCTGGGCATCTGCGACGGCAATATGGCCGAAGGCTCGCTGCGCTGCGACTGCAACGTCTCGGTGCGCCCGAAAGGCCAGGAAGCCTTCGGCACCCGCGCCGAGATCAAGAACGTCAACTCCTTCCGTTTCATCGAGAAGGCCATCAACCACGAGATCCAGCGTCAGATCGAGCTGATCGAGGATGGCGGCAAGGTGGTGCAGGAAACCCGCCTGTACGACCCGAACAAGGACGAGACGCGCTCCATGCGCGGCAAGGAAGAAGCCAACGACTACCGCTACTTCCCCTGCCCCGATCTGCTGCCGGTGGTGATCGAGCAGAGCTTCCTCGACGAGGTGCGCGGCCAGCTGCCGGAGCTGCCGAACCAGAAGCGCGAGCGCTTCGAGAGCCAGTACGGGCTGTCCGCCTACGACGCCAGCGTGCTGTCCGCCAGCCGCGAGATGGCCGAGTACTTCGAGCGGGTGGCCCAGGTCTGCGGCGACGCCAAGCTGGCCGCCAACTGGGTGATGGGCGAGCTGTCCAGCCTGCTCAACAAGGACAACCTGGAGATCGAGCAGTCGCCGGTATCCGCCGAGCAGCTGGGCGGCATGATCCTGCGCATCAAGGACAACACCATCAGCGGCAAGATCGCCAAGATGGTGTTCGAAGCCCTGGCCGCCGGCGAAGGTGCCAGCGCCGACGAGGTGATCGAGAAGAAGGGCCTCAAGCAGGTCACCGACTCCGGCGCCATCGAGGCCATGCTCGACGAAGTGCTGGCGGCCAATGCCGAACAGGTCGAACAGTACCGCGCCAGCGACGAGGCCAAGCGCGGCAAGATGTTCGGCTTCTTCGTCGGCCAGGCGATGAAAGCCTCCAAGGGCAAGGCCAACCCGGGCCAGGTCAACGAGCTGCTGAAGAAGAAGCTCGACAGCTGAGCAGACGACGCCGGGGCAACCCGGCGTCGCTTTCTGCGGGAGCCGCCATGCACAGAATCGCGCTACTCCTTCTGTCCCTGACGCTGCTGGGCGGCTGCACCGTGCAGCGCGTCGAGCCGCAGCCGCCGCCAACGGCCACCGCCAGGACCGCGCCAACCCCCAAGCCAGAGCCCATCGCGGCCAGCCCCCAGCCAGAGACCAAGGCCGAACCCGGCTACCTGGCCCAGGGACAGGCCTCCTACTATGCGCTGCGCAGCAATGGCCGGCGCACCGCCAGCGGCGAACGGCTGGACAACCGCGGCTTCACCGCCGCCCACCGCGAGCTGCCCTTCGGCACGCGGGTGAAGGTCACCAATCTGGCCAACGAGCGCTCGGTGGTGGTGCGCATCACCGACCGCGGCCCGCACGGCCGTGGCCGCCTGATCGACCTGACCCAGGCCGCCGCCAGGCAGCTGGACATGCTGCGCGCCGGCGTCGCCCAGGTGCGCGTGGAAAGCCTGGACGACTGAAGCAAAGCGCAACAGCTGCGACCTGCAGGCGCCGCGCCACCTGGGTATGCTGTGCCGGTTTTTGTGCAAGGAGCCCGGCATGACCCCGATGACCCTCGTCTACCTGATCGCCGGCCTGGCGCTGCTGGTCGCCGGCGCCGAGGTGCTGGTGCGTGGCGCCGCCCGCCTGGCCGCGCAGTTCGGCATCCCGCCGCTGATCATCGGCCTCACCGTGGTGGCCTTCGGTACCAGCGCGCCGGAAACCGCGGTCAGCGTGCAGTCGGCCTGGAGCGGCAGCGGCGACCTGGCCATCGGCAACGTGATCGGCAGCAATATCGCCAACGTCCTGCTGATCCTCGGCGTCACCGCCCTGGTGGCGCCGCTGCTGGTGTCGCGCCAGCTGATCCGCCTCGACGTGCCGATCATGATCGGCGCCAGCCTGGTCACCTGGGCGCTGGCCTACGATGGCAGCCTCAGCCGCCTGGACGGCGCCCTGCTGTTCGCCGGCGTGGTCGCCTACACCGCCTTCCTGATCGTCAGCAGCCGCCGCGAGCAGAAGGCCGAGGGCGCCGACGAGTTCGACGACGAATACGGCCTGCACGAAGCACCCAAACCGCATGCCTGGGCCATCAACCTGGGCCTGGTGATCGCCGGCCTGGTGCTGCTGGTCGGCGGTTCCAACTTCCTGGTCGAAGGCGCCGTGCAACTGGCCCGTGCCCTGGGCATGAGCGAGCTGGTGATCGGCCTGACCGTGGTCGCCATCGGCACCTCGCTGCCGGAGCTGGCCACCTCGGTGATGGCCGCCTTCAAGGGCGAGCGCGACATCGCCGTGGGCAACATAGTCGGCAGCAACATCTTCAACCTGCTGTGCGTGCTGGGCCTCGCCTCGCTGGTGGCGCCGAACGCCATTCCTGTGGCCGCCAACGCCCTGGCCTTCGACTTCCCGGTGATGATCGCGGTGGCCATCGCCTGCCTGCCGATCTTCTTCAGCGGCTATGCGATCAACCGCTGGGAAGGCGCCCTGTTCGTCGGCTACTACAGCCTGTACACCGCCTACCTGATTGCCCACAGCAACGACGCGCCCTGGCTCGACGCCTTCCAACAGGCGATGCTGACCTTCGCCCTGCCGCTGACGGCGATCACCCTGGCGGTGGTCGGCGCCCGCGCCTGGCACCAACAACGTTAAGGAATCTCGTATGAGCGACGACGCCAAAGCCGGCGAACAGATACGCCGCGAAGTGATGGGCGACGCCTTCGTCGACCGCGCGCTGAACAACGCCACCGAGTTCGGCCAGCCGCTGCAGGAGTTCGTCAACCAGCACGCCTGGGGCGGGGTGTGGACCCGCGGCGTGCTGGAGCGCAAGACCCGCAGCCTGATCACCCTGGCCGCGCTGACCGCGCTGAAGTGCCCGCAGGAGCTCAAGGGCCATGTGCGCGGCGCGTTGAACAACGGCTGCAGCCTGGAGGAGATCCGCGAGGCCCTGCTGCACTGCGCCGTGTACGCCGGCGTGCCGGCGGCCATCGACGCCTTCCGCGCGGCGCAGGAAGCGATAGACGCCTGGCAGGCCGATCAGGGATAACTGAAGCGCTTCACCAGGGTCAGCTCGCCCGGCGCACGCATGGGGATGAGGAAGGACTCCTGCTTCTCGTTGGACGAACCCTCGTCGCTGATCAGCGTCACCTGCGCCGTGGTCAGCTCCTGCGCCGGGTCGCCCTCGGCGCCCTGACCACCGCCGTAGTAATTGACGTAGACCAGGTACTCGCCCTTGAGCGGGGTCGGCGAGGCAATCATCTCCGGGCCGTAGCCGCCGGTCACGTCCACGTCCAGCGCCGCGCCGTTGGCCAGGGCGCGCTCGCCATACCAGACATGGCCGCCGTCGGGCGTCACCAGGTGCAGGTCGAGGTCGGTGTTGTCGCTGTCCCAGGACAGCACCACGCGCAGCTTGGCCGGCGTCTCGCCGCTGCCATTGTTGTAGAACTGCACGCGGCGCACCTGCTGGCCATCCGGGCTGCGCACCTCGACGTTGTTGCTGCCGGCCGGGAACACGAAGGGCCGGTCGAAGCCGCCGCCTTCCTGCATCTTGAGTGGCATGCTCAGGCCGTTGACCACCAGGCGCGCCGGCTCGCCGCCGGGGGCCTTGCCGGTGGCGCCGATCTGCCCGCGGATGCGCGCGCTGTCGCCCTGGTCCGGCGCGCTGTTGACCGCCGAGGCCGGGTAATTGACCTCCTGCATGAAGTGCGCGCCCTCGTCCGAGCCGGTACGCCAGCCGGCGCGCGGAGTATCCAGGCGCACTTCGGCCATGGCGCCGAACGGCAGTGCGCAGGCCAGCAGGGCGAGGGGGGAGAGACGATGCTTCATGGCTGAGCTTCCAGCAGCAGATGGCGGGCGAGGCCCTCGATATAGGTTTCGTCCTGGCCATTCGGATGGGCGTCGAAGGCCAGGTGCAGGTATTCGTGGGTCAGGTCGAGGCGATCCTGCAGCGACAGCAGGCCGCGCACATAGATGCGCCGGCGCTCGCGGTCGACGTGCGGGTTGCCGCCGTGCAGGCGGCACACGGCGAACTCGGCGGTCTCGGCATAGCCCGGCTCGGCATCCAGCGACTCACGCCAGCGCCGACGCTGCTTGTGCAGCCAGTCCTCGGCGGCCGGCAGCGGCTGGCAGGCGGCCACCGGCTTGTCCCAGCGGCTCAGGCTGGCGCGCGGGAAGGCGCGGGCGAGTATGGCGTCGTAGCGCAGGCCGGCCTGGGCCTGTTCGACGGCCCGGCTCCAGGCCAGGCGATCCGTGCCGGGCTGGTCGGCGTGATAGGTGACGGTGCCGCCGGCCAGCACCAGATCGGCGGTCCAGGCGGCGATCTCGCGCGCGGCAACGCTGGCCGGGCGCGGCGCCACCCGTTGCTGGGCGCTGCTGTCGCGGATCGCCAGGCACTCGCCACGCCGTTCGCCATTCTGCAGCAGGTAACTGCGGATGCTCACCGCCAGAGCCTTGGCCGCCTCGGCCGGCTGCGCCGCCGCCTCGCGGTCGAGCACCCGCGCCACGTACTCCTCGCGGCTCAGGCGCGCCACCAGCTTGGGCCGCTCACCGGCCAGTAGGAACAGCTCGCCCTGGCTCTCGATCTCCAGGGCGTTGCCGTTGGCGAAGGCCACCCGGTAGCGGCCGCGCAGCGCGCCGGGCTGGTTCACGGCGACGCCGTCCGCACGACTGAGCCCGCGCAGCGGATAGCGGTCGAATAGCGCCACTTCGACGCAACCGCCCGGCTCCGCCGGCCAGGGCGCCGGCAACACCTTGCCGAGCGCCTCGGCATGGCGCTTGAGCACGCCCTGGCTGGTGCCGGAGCCGCCGGCCCAGAGCGGCGTGCCATCGACCAGCCAGCCGGCGAAGCCGCCCTGACGGGCCTGGGCATCGCCATCGGCCAGCCAGCTCCAGGTCTTCACCCGCAGGCGTCCGCCCAGCGGGCCGAGCAGCGCGCCGTCGCCGGCATTCGCCGCCACATCCAGCAGCACGCGGCGCGCCTCGGTCTGGGCCGGCAGCCTGGCCAGGCTGTCGAGCAGCTCGGCCACCGCCACCCGGCGCTGCGGCTGCAACTGATCGAGGCCGAGCAGCCACTCGGGGGCCTGGCGTGCCTGCCAGTAGTCGCGCCACTCGCCGGCCCGCAGGCCCAGATGCTGCGGCGCGAAGTACAGGCCACAGGAGCGCACTAGCGCCTGGTCGCGGTCGATGCGCTCGCCGGCCGTGCAGCAGTAAACCTCCTCGCGATCCTGGCCGGTGCAGGCATAGCCCGGATCGGGCAACTGGCGGTCGACCTGGTAGGCGTAGACGAACAGCTTCCACAGGCTACCCAGCGGCGCCTCCAGATTCGCCGGCAGCGGCTCGCGAGAGAGCAGCTGCCGCCCGTCCAGACGCAGCAGCTCGGCGCCCTGCGGCGTGTGCCAGGCCAGCTGCAGCGGCGCCGGCGCGGCCGACGCCAGCAGCGGCGGCAGCAGCGCCAGCCAGGCGAGCGCGCGCACCCTTACTCGACCTTCAGCTCGGCCAGCGCCGGCTGCTGCTCGAAGGCCTGGGCCTGCGGGTCGTACATGCGCGAGTAGCGCGCCGGCGGCAGGTGGAACTCGCCCTTCTGCGAGAAGCGCACCAGGTGGCGCAGCTTGAGAGTGCCCTGCAGGCTGTCCACCGGCACCGCGTAGAGCAGCTGGCCGGGCTCGTGGCGGGCCTTCTCCAGCGGCGCCGCCTCTGCCGAATCCAGGCCGCTGACCTGCAGGCCCCAGGTGGTGCGCTCGACGTCCGCGCCCGGCGGCAGCGGCACTTCCAGCAGGCCGTAGCGGCGCGGCGTCTCGGCCTCGCTCTGCAGGGTGATCTCGTCGAGATACAGTTGGTCGCCGGAGATCGGGCCGTCGCCGACTTCCTCGACGCTGAAGTCGAATGCCTTCTCTCCCGGCACCAGACGCAGCAGGCGGCGACTGACCTTCACCTCGAGCGGCCCGCTCGGCGGCGTGGCGGCGCTGTCGTAGCTGAGCGCCGCCACCAGCGGGCTGCCCAGCTCGGCCGGCAGCTCCAGCACGCTCGGCGGCTGGTTGCCCTGCCACTGCCACAGAGTCTCGCCGCTGGCACCCTCGCGGGCCTGCCAGCCGGCGCCAGGTTGCGGCACGACGACCGCCGGGGCATCGCCCAGGCGGCGCTGCAGCCAGGTCAGGGCCAAGGCGCGCTCCAGGGTGGCCTGGGCCGGGGTCAGGCGCTGCAGCAGGGCATTGATCTGCAGCGGCTCGAGCGGACCACGGGACAGGCGCACGGCCTCGGCGAACGGCTGGCTGCTGGCCGCCACGCGCTCGCGGGCTGCGGCCAGATCGGCGGCGAAGCGCGGCGGCAGGCCGATCTTGCTGCCGCCCGAACCGGCGGCCATATCGGCGGCCAGTACGCGGGCCAGGTCCAGGCCCAGGCGCGAGTCCGGGTAGGCCATCACCAGGCTGGTCTCGCCGCTGTCGTCCAGCGCCACTTCCTGGCCTTCGGCGGCGTTGGCCAGGTCTTCCAGCAGGCCCTTGAGCAGGGTCTCGGTGGGCAGCTGCATCTCGCGGGCGAAGCCGAGGATCAGCGCGCGCTGCAACAACGGCACGCTCGGCGCCTGCTGGGCGTAGATATCCAGCACGCGCTGCCAGTGTTCGGGCGGCAGCTGCACGGCCAGGGCGCGGCTGGCGTGCCAGTCGGCGTAGTAGGCGTAGGCGGTGAGGAAGGCATCGGCGTTCTCGCCCTGCCCCCACCAGGTGAAGGTCGCCTCGGGACCGGCCATCTGTACCAGGCGCAGGCGGCTGTTCTGCATGATCAGGCGCAGGCGCTCGCCGATGCGTGCCTCGCCCTGGGCTCCCTCTTTCGCAAGAGCAGGGTAGGCCAGGCTCAGCGGCAGCAGGCGACTGGCGGTCTGCTCGACGCAGCCGTAGGGGTATTCCAGCAGGTCGTCGAGGGCCGAGCGGAACAGCATCTGGCTACTGTCGCCGAGACGCAGGCGGATGTTGCGGGCGTCCGCCGGCAGGCTCAGCGGGTTGCTGCCCGGGTTGAGCGCCAGGTTCTGCACATGCAGGCGCTGCCAGCCTTCACCGGCCACGCGCAGGCCGACGGCCAGGGCATCGACCGGCTTGTCGTCCTGCACCAGCTCGGCCGTCAGCTCGCCGGCGGCCAGGGCGGTCGGCGGCAGGGCCAGGTAGTTGGCGCCACGGGCCAGCTCCACTTTCTGCCGCTGCTCCTGGCCGGCGAAGCGGGTGACCAGCTCGGCCTCGCTCTCCTCCTCGCCCTGGTTGAAGGCGAACAGGCCCAGCTGCGGCTTGTCGCCGTCGCGGAACAGGCTCGGCCCGCTCCACTTCAGGTACAGCGGCTTCTCGGAGCGGATGAACTGTTTCTTCTGCCCCACTTCGCCGGCTTCGTCGACCGCGCGCACGGTGATACGCCAGCGGGTCAGCGAGTCGGGCATGCGGAAGCTGAACTGCGCCTTGCCCTGGGCATCGGTGACCAGATCGGGCTGCCAGGCGGCGGTATCGACTTCCTCGCGACGCGGCCGCTCCAGCACCTTGACCCCGCGCTCGCTGCGGTTGGCCCGCCCCGGTGCGCTGGCGTTGCCCGGCAGGGCCACGTCGTAGCTGATGAACGACAGGCTGGCGCTGGTACGCACGTTGTTGCGCCGCGGGTGGTAGAAGAACTGATCGATGCCCGGGGCGATCTCCGGCTGCAGGGCGTAGATCATCTCGTCCACCACGCTCACGGTCAGGCGGGTGGCGGCCGGCTGGCCCTTGAACTGGGTGGTCAGATCGACGGTGACCGTCTCGCCCGGCTGGTAGAGCTCCTTGTCGGTGCTGATGGCGATCTCGATCTGCGCCTTGGCCACCTTGATCCCGGCATTCTGGAAGCTGTAGTCGCCACCCTTGGTGTAGAGCACCGAGAAGGTCAGGTTGGGGGCGAAGTGATCGTCGACCGGGATGCGCGCGCGGTACTGGGTGTCGTTGAGCTTCTCCAGCTTGAGCCAGTCGCCGCCGCTCGAGAGCAGCGCGGTGGCCTCGACCCTGTCGCGCTCCAGGGTCAGCAGGGCGTCGCCCACCGGCTCGGGGAAGGTGATCAGCGCCAGTGCCTCGTCGCCCGGCTGGTACTGGTCGCGGTCGAACACCACTTCGACTGTGCCGGCCACCGCTTTGAGTCCGCTGCCGCTGACCGAGTGGCCGGTGGCGCCGAGGATCAAACCATGTTCGTCCTTGAGGGTGATGTTGTAGGTGCCGGGGTGCTCGAAGCTCAGGCTGAAGCCCTGCTCGTCGTCGCCCAGGCTGGCGCTGTGCTTGCTCTGGTCCTCCAGGCGTACCCATTCGTAGCTGGCCGGCTTGAGCTCGGTCGGCTGCTCGCTGCGGTAGCTGAACTGCACGGCCTCGCCGGCGGCGCTGAAGCGCTGCGGCGCCTCCAGGCGGTAGCGGGCGGCGCCACGCTCGATGAGGATCTCCTTACTGGTCTTGACCCGGTAGGCGGCGCCGTCGCTGGCGAACAGGGTCAGCAGGTAGCGGCTCGGCTTGTCAGCGGCCGGCAGCTCGAAGGCCGCGCGCCCCTTGGCGTCGGTGACCAGCTCGCTGCTGGCGAGCTCGACCGGGAACTGGCCGAGGTACTGCAGCTCGTTGTCGATCATCGACAGTTGCTGGGCTCGCAGGCTCAGCTGCACGCGCGCATTGCGCACCGGCTTGCCGTCCGGGTAGAGCAGCACCAGGTTGCCGCTGACCGGCTCGCCGGTGCGGAAGTCCGGCTTGGCCAGGTCGAGGGCGATCTCGAAGTGCGGTTTGATGTAGTCGGCGACGCGGAAGGCGCTGCTGTACAGCTGGTCGCGGTAGAGGAAGCGCAGCTCGTAGCCGCCGGCCACGGCATTGCTCGGCAACTGGAAGCGGCCCTGGGTGCCGGCCTTGGCATCCAGGTTGAGGTCCAGGGTCTGCAATGTGGTGCCGTTGGCGTCGAGCACCGCCAGCTTGAGCGGCGCGGCCTCGGCGGCCTTGGAGTCACGCGCGCTGGTGAACTCGCGGCCGACTATCTTCACCTCGACCCAGTCGCCGGGTCGGTACAGCGGGCGGTCGGTGAAGGCGTAAAGCTTGGTGTCGTAGATTTCGCTGTCGTAGTAGAAGTTTTCCGAGACGAACACGCCGCCCTCGGCGTCCTCGCCGAGCAGGTAGGAGCGTTCCGGGCTGGCGTGCTGCAGGCGCAGCAGGCCCTGGCCATCGGTGCTGCCGCTGCGCATCACGCCCAGGCCGTCGGTCCATAGCACCTTGGCGCCGGCCACGGCGCTGCCCTCGTGTTTGCGCGCGGTCCACACCAGCAGCTCCTGGCCGGCGATCTTGCTCACCGCCACTGTGTTGGAGACGAACAGCACGGTGGTCGCGCGGTACTTGCCGACCAGCGCCTCGACCAGGTACAGGCCGGGCTTGAGCCTGCCCAACGGGATATAGACGTTGCCCGGATTGACGCTGAGAAACTGGCTGGACGAGCCGGCCAGTTCCACGCCCTTGGGCGGCTGAATGGCCTTGGCGTCCCACAGCGGGTAGCGGAACTGGCTTACCAGCGGCACGCCCTTCATCGGCGCGTACTGCGGCTGGGCCTCGAAAGGCGTCGGCGCCTTGATCGCGTCGCCCATCTTCAGCTCCGGCGCTTCCTCAGTCACCTGCACCCGCGACTCGTAGGAGAAGGCCCGCTGCATCACCCGACGCGACTTGCGGTACCAGTTGTCCCACAGGTAGGCCAGGGTGTTGGACAGGCCCTCGCCCTGGTACTGCCCCTCGGCCACCACCCGGTGCAGGTTCTTCTGCCGCTTGAGGAACTCCAGCGGCTGCTCGATGCGGTACAGGCGCACGTCCACGCCGCCGTAGGGCTCCATCATGTAGCGACGGTAGTCGCGGCCCGGCGCCTCCAGACGCACCTTGGCCACCTCGTCGCTGGCGAAGCTGCTGTCGGCCAGGAGGAAGAACGACTGCCCCGCCACCGACGAGTAGCCGCTGGGCTCGACGCTGTCGTCGGCCTGGGCGGCCAGCGGCAGCACGGCAGCCAGCAGGGCCGTGGCGGCGAGACGCAGCAGGTTCATGGGCGCGCTCATCGGCTGAGAAAGTGCAGCCGGTAGACGCCAATGAAGTTGGGGTTGGATGCGTCGGGAATCCATCGGGTGTCCTTCCATGTCATCAGTTGCTGCAGGCTCACGGAGCGCATGCCGTTGTCGGTCGGGGTGGTGGTGCCGGTGTGGTAGACGATGTTGCGGCCCATCCAGATCATCAGGTGCTGGTCGTCGCCCTGATCGAAGAAGATCAGGTCGCCGGGGCGCGCCTGGTTGAGGTCACGACCCACCAGGGTGCTGTTGAACTGGATCAGCTTGATCGCGTTGACGTAGGGGCCGAGCCGGTCGCCGCCCTGCCGCCACTGCTGGGCCAGGCCGCGCTGGGCCTCGCTCAGCGCAAGCTCCGGCGGCAGGTAGCGGTTGCTCAGGCCGTTGGCGCGCAGCCACTTGGCGTCGTGGACCTTGAGCGCCTCGTTGGCGGCGAAGCGCACCAGGCCGGCGCAGTCCTGCTGGTGCCAGCGCGGGCTGGGGCCCTGGCGCAGCTGCTCCTGGGCGATGCGCACGAACCAGGCGCGGAACACCTGGGACTGCTGCACATCCAACGGCGGCACCTGTTCGATGGCGAGCGCCGGCCCACCCAGGGCGAGCAGCAACACGCCGATCAGCAGTTGCCGCAGAGCCGGCCTACGATTTTCTGGATTAGAGCCAGACGGCGGCAAAAACAACCGAGGAAGCGGAATGTACAAGCAGTACATGAGCATTCCGAGGGCGTTTTTGCCGTCGTATGGCCGACAGCCAGGAGATCGTAGGCCGGCTCTCACAGGGCGCGCCACTGCAGAGGCAGCCACTGCCAGGCTTCGTCGGCCTCGGCATCGGCCGGCAGGCTCAGCGCGTACTTGCCATGGCCGGACAGCGAACGCAGCTTGGGCAGCAGGTTGGCCTGGGCGGCGTTGCGGAACACCGGTTCGATGTCTTCCGGCAGGCTGTCCAGGGTCTCGCGCTCGAGCAGCGCGGCCAGGCTGTCCGGCGCCAGGTAGGCCGGCACCAGGGCGTTGCCCGGCAGCACTTCGGCCAGCGGCGGGAAGCGCTTGTCGAGGGTCTGCAGGGCCTTGTCCAGCAGGCGGTCGTCCAGCGAGAACAGCAGGGTGGAACCATGGCGCGCCAGGCCGACGCGGAAGAAGCCGCGCGAGGCCAGGGCGTCCGGTTGTTCGGCCAGGTCCGCCGGGTACTGGCCGAAGTTGGAGCCGACCTGGCGCTGCCATTTGCGCAGCTCGCCCTGGGCAGTCTCCTCTACGGGGAAACTACCGCCCTCGGCCTGGGGCTCCCAGGCGCCGATCAGGCTGTCGAACAGTCTGCCCAGCTCGGCATCGGTCTGCGCGCCGGGCTTGTCCTTCAGCGTGCCGACCAGCAGCGGCGAGTGCAGGCGCGAGTCCGGGTACCAGCACAGGCCGGCGCTGCCGCTGAGCTGGCCGGCCAGCTCACTGGCGGCCTTGGGTTCGGCGCCGACCTTGGTCAGCAACCGCTCGGGCAGGCCCGGCGCCACCGGCAGGGCCACGCAGGCGCTGGCGCCCATGGGCATGGCACGCCACACCGGGGTGAAGTCGAAGGCGCCCTGCCCCTCCACTTCGTCCAGGGCCAGGAAGCTGCTCCAGCCCTGCTCGTTCATCTCGAAGCGCAGGCCGGCGAAGGCCGGCAGGAAGCGCCGGTAGCCCAGGGCAAGGAAGTCCGCGCCGAGGGTGACGCGCTGCCGCAGGGCGCCGCGCTCGGCCAGGCCGAAGCGCTCGGGGAAGGGATGCCGGCCGGCCAGCAGGGCCTCGGCGACCTCGGCCGAGACCTTGGCCAGGCCCGGCTGCGGCGACTCGACCGAGGCCTCCTCGCCACTGGCATCCTCCGCGGCGTCTTCATCGAGCGCCACTTGCGGCGTCGGGCCGAACAGCATGTCGATGCTGGACATCAGCAGCAGTTGGTCGCCATGGGAGGCGAACAGGATCGAACGGTCGCCGTTGTAGCGCAGGCGATAGAAGGGCACCGCGGCGCCATCGACTGTGAACTCGCCGGCCTGGCCCAGCTGGGTATCGTCCAGCGCCACCCTGGCCAGCGGCTCCAGCACCTTGGCCAGGCCGCCGCGCTGGATCAGCACCAGGAAGTGGCGCAGGCGGCCACCGGCGTCGCGCCACAGGGCCACCTCGGCCGGCTGGTCGAGCAGCTCGTCGAGCAGGTTGTCGCGCAGCTCGAGGTCGTGCTCGTAGATGATCCGGCGCAGGCTGCCGGTCAGGCCGAGGCGGTCGGCGTTGTTCTCGTAGTAGAACACCAGGTCCTCGGTAAGGGTGTCGCGCAGCAGCGGCACCCTGAGCACGTCCTTGGGCAGACGGCTGAGCGAGGCGCTCTCGATCAGCACGTCCGGGCGCGCCAGGTCGAGGCCCAGGTAGCTGGCCTCGACCAGCTGACGCTCGTCCTGCGGCTCGTACTCGAGCCAGGCGAACAGGCCGGCGGCGCTCAGCGGCAGGGCCACGGCCAGGCCGAGCAGCAGCGGGCGCCAGCGGCGCGGGCCCGGCGTGACGGCGGGCGCGACGGGAGGGGTGGTGTCGCTCATAGGTAGAGACTCCGCGGGAGCGTTCAGTAGTTGAAGGACTTCACCGGCAGCAGCTCGCCGATGGTGCGCAGCGGCACGATGAAGGTCTCGCGCCGCTCGTTGAGGGTGTTCTCGTTGAACACCAGGCTGATCTGCGCGGTGATCACCTCGTTCTGGTTGCTGCCGGCCTGGAAGTTGTAGCCCTGGCTGCCCAGGTTGCCCCAGTAGTTGACGTACACCAGGTAGGTGCCGTGCAGCGGCGCGGTCATGGTGAACATCTCCGGGCCGGGACCGTCGACGCTGTCCACGTCGAGGCCGCCGCCGTTGCTCATCACCGGGTCGGCCCAGAAGGCGTGCTGGCCGTCGGGGGTGATCACATGCAGGTCGAGCTCGGCCTTGGGGTCGTCCCAGCCGAGGACGATGCGCACCCGCGCCGGGGTCTTCAGGCGGTTGGCCTCATAGAACTGCACGCGGCGCAGCGGCTTGCCGTCGGCGCGCAGCTCGACGCTGTTGGAGCCGGCGCCGAAGTTGTAGGGGCGGACGAAGCGCCCCTCGGCGTCGGTATACAGAGGCAGGGGATTGCCGTTGACCGCCAGGGTATAGGGCTGGCGCAGGCCCTGGGTGCCTGCGAGCCTGCCAGCGATCAGGCTGCGCCCGCGCTGGCCGCCGCGATCGATGGGCGGCGTCGGGTAGGCGACACGGGCGTCGGCCGAGCGCTCCAGCAGGCCGTCGTGGCGCCAGCCGCCGGCGGGGCCTTCGAGGCTGGCGGAGGGGTCCGCCCAGACGGCCGACGCGAACAGCGTCAGGCATGCCGGCAGCAGCAGGGTGCGCATGATTAGTCCTTTAAAGGCGCAGAGTGGCCAAGGCTATCGGGTGGCACGGCACCTTACAATTGCCGCCGACCGCCAGACCCTGGAGTTTGGCAGCCAGTCACATTCGAGTCACCCTGGGCACCCCGTGACAGCAATCACAAATCGGCGGAATACTGCTCCCGAGCCCGAAGCGGCGGCACGGCCGCCAAGCGCATAATCTGCGTGCCGATTGCCGGTACATTCGGTGCCGCGGGCGCAATGCCCACTCATCATCTGCAGGGATGCACATGTTCGCCTCGCTCATAGCGGCCTGTCGCCGCGCCTTCGCGTTTGTCTCTATTATCGTTCTCGCTGTCCTGCGCCTGACGCGCTGGCTGCTCGGCGCCCTGTTCGGCAGTTGGCAACCGCCATTGTGGCTGAGCAAGTTGTTGCAGAGCCTGTGCGCCTGCGCCCGCTGGCTGCGCGCGCGGCCCAGGCAGACGGCCAGCGCCTTGGCCGTGCTGGCCCTGCTCGGTGGCGCCGGCGCCTATGCCTGGCTCTGGTACAAGAATCTGCCGGTGCCGCATACCATGGCCTACTCGCTGCATGCACCACAGCTCACCGACTACCGGCACGAACCGATCACGGTCGACAATCTGCGCATCGACTTCCATGAGTCCGCCGCGCCGCTGGAGGCCATCGGCAAGGAGGTGCATGCAGGCCTTACCCTGCAACCCGAACTGAAAGGCGCCTGGCACTGGGCCAGTGACCGCAGCCTGGTGTTCACTCCTGCCGGCGACTGGCCCATCGACCAGAGCTACAAGGTGAGCCTGGCCGAGGAAGGCCTGCTGGCCGACGGCGTGCTGCTCAATGACTACAAGGCCAGCTTCGCCACCCAGCCCTTCGGCGCCGACGTGGCCTCCCGCGAGCTGTA
The DNA here is from genome assembly GCF_039888625.1 of Pseudomonas sp. CAU 1711. Lineage (NCBI taxonomy): Bacteria > Pseudomonadati > Pseudomonadota > Gammaproteobacteria > Pseudomonadales > Pseudomonadaceae > Pseudomonas > Pseudomonas sp. CAU 1711. Next base: position 320,240 of record NZ_JBDQQT010000001.1, on the reverse strand, counting down.
TCAGGACCCGGTGGTACCCAGCCTGAAGAAGCTGGTCGCGACCATCCGCTTCTCCCATCCGGTGGATGAGGCCTCCGTGCGCCAGCGCGTCGCGATCAATCTGGACCGCGGCCTGGAATACCGCGACAAGGATGTCGCGCCCACTCCGGAAATCCGCTTCAACAAGAACCGACTGGAGGCCTACGTGCACTCCGCGCCGCTGGCCACGCCCCTGGAAAGCACCACGGTCGGCCTCAGCCTGGACAAGGGCGTGCAGGCACGCGACGGCGGCAATGCCAGCGCCCAGGCGCTGCACACCTCGGTCACCGTGCCGGGTCGTTATCGCCTGAGCTTCAGCGCCAGCAATATCCAGTTCGTCGACAACGATCGCGGCGAGCCTGAGCCGGTACTGATGTTCAGCAGTTCCAGCGCCGTGGCCGATGAGGCCATCGCCAGCCAGGTGCAGGCTTGGCTGCTGCCCAGGCACAACGCGCGCGGCTCCGAGTACTGGAGCGAAGCGGAGATCGACGAACAGACCCTGGCCAAGGCCGAGCGCCTGCCTCTCACCCATATCCCCAGCGTCGAGCAGCTGAACAGCCTGCACGCCTTCAAGTTCAAGGCCGAACCGGGCCGCTACCTGTACGTGAAGGTCGCCGCCAAGGTCGAGGCGGTGGGTGGCTACCTGGCCAAGGAGCCGACCTACAGTCTGCTGCAGATGCCCAAGTACCCGCGCGCCCTGGCCTTCCTCTCCGAGGGCGCCCTGCTCAGCCTGGGTGGCGAGCAGCGCCTGGGCATCATGGGTCGTGGCGTGCCGGGCGCCCAGGTGGAGATTTCACGCCTGCTACCCAACCAGCTGCACCACCTGGTCGACCAGAACTACGGCAGCTTCGCCCGCCCCGAATTCTCCAACGGCTACTTCGACCGCCTGGTGGAACGCATGGAGGTCAGCCTGCCGCTGGATGCCAGCGACCCGGCCAAGACCCAATACAGCCATGTCGACCTCGGCCCCTACCTGAATGCCGAGGGCGGCCGGCGCGGCATCTTCGTGATCAAGCTCAGCGCCCAGGACGATCCGAGCCAGGAGACCTTCGATTACTACTACGACGACAACCCGACCCGCGACCTGCGTTTCGTGGTGGTCAGCGACCTCGGCATCATCGCCAAGCGCAGCAGCGACGGCAGCCACGACCTGTTCGTGCAGTCCATCAGCCAGGGCGGCCCGGTGGCCGGCGCCGAGGTGGAGATTCTCGGCCGCAACGGCCTGCCGGTGGCCAGCGGCCACACCGACGCCAACGGCCAGGCGCACTTCGCCAAGCTCGACGAGCTGCGCCGCGAAAAGACGCCGCTGATGTACGTGGTCACGCATGGCAACGACCAGTCCTTCCTGCCGGTGGCGCGCAGCCAGCATCGCCTCGACCTGTCGCGTTTCGATATCGGCGGCCAGTACGAGAACGGCGAGCCGGACCGCCTCGGCGCCTACCTGTTCAGCGACCGCGGCCTGTACCGCCCGGGCGAGACCGCACACCTGGCCATGATAGTGCGCAGCGCCGACTGGAGCGGCCAGTTGCAGGGCCTGCCGGTGGAGCTGGACGTGCGTGACCCGCGCGGCCAGAGCGTGCTGCGCCAGCGCCTGAAGCTCTCCGCCAGCGGCTTCGAGAGCCTCGATTTCAAGACCAGCGAAGCGGCGCCGGCCGGCACCTACACCGCCAGCCTCAGCCTGATCGACGAGGACGACCGGCGCGTCGAGCTGGGCAGCGTCGACTTCAAGGTGCGCGACTTCGAGCCCGAGCGCATGAAGGTCGGCGTCGACCTGGCCAAGGCCCCGGTCAAAGGCTGGATCGCGCCCGAGCAGGTCGCGGCCAGGGTCAAGGCCATGCACCTGTTCGGCGCGCCGGCCTCGGCGCGCCGGGTCAGCGCCGAGATGACCCTGTCGCCGGCCTATGCCGGCTTCGCCGAATACCCGGCCCACCGCTTCCGCATCATTGACTCGCTGAGCGACAGCACGACCGAGGAACTGGCGCAAGGCCAGACCGACGACAACGGCGAGTTCGCCCTCGACCTGCGCCTGAACCGCTACGCCGCCCGCACCTACCGCCTGAGCCTGCTGGCGCGGGTGTTCGAGGCCGAGGGCGGACGCAACGTCGCCGCCCAGCAGAGCCTGATGGTGTCCTCCGCGCCCTGGCTGGTGGGGGTCAAGAGCGTCGACTCGCTGGACTACGTGAGCAAGGGCGCCAAGCGCGAGGTGGAATGGCTGGCCATAGGCCCCGACCTCGCCCCGCTGGCCGTCACCGGGCTGTCCACCGAACTGGTCGAACATCGCCATGTGTCGGTACTGGTCAAGCAGTCCAATGGCACCTACAAATACCAGTCGCGCATCAAGAACATCACCCTGGGCAACCAGCCGCTGGACATCGCCGCCGGCGGCAGCAAGCAGCTTCTCAACACCAACGAGCCGGGCGACTTCACCCTGACCCTCAGGGCCGCCGACGGCACGCCGCTGAACCAGATCGACTACAGCGTCGCCGGCCACGGCAACGCCAGCCGCTCGCTGGAGCGCAATGCCGAACTGCAACTGCGCCTGGACCAGAAATCCTACGCCCAGGGCGACGAAGTGGAGATCAGCATCCGCGCGCCCTACACCGGCGCCGGGCTGATCACCATCGAGCGCGACCGGGTCTACGCCCACCAGTGGTTCAAGGCCGACAGCACCAGCAGCGTGCAGCGCATTCGCCTGCCGGCCGAACTGGAAGGCAACGCCTACGTCAACGTGCAGTTCGTCCGCGACAGCGCCTCGCCCGAGGTGTACATGAGCCCGCTGTCCTATGGCGTGGCGCCGCTGCGCATCAAGCTCGATGCCCGTCGCATTGCGCTCAAGGTCAGCGCCGCCGAGCATATCGAGCCGGGCCAGGCACTGGACATCCGGGTCAACAGCGAGCGCCCCGGCCGCGCCGTGGTCTACGCGGTGGACGAAGGCATCCTGCAGGTGGCGCGCTACCAGGCGCCCGATCCGCTGGCGCGCTTCTTCCAGAAGCGCGCCCTGGAAGTGCAGACCAGCCAGATCCTCGACCTGCTGCTGCCCGAGTTCAGTCGCCTGCTCGACGCCGCCGCGGCCGGTGGCGATGGCGAGGACCTGCTCGGCGCCCACCTCAACCCGTTCAAGCGCAAGCGCAAACCACCGGTGGCCTACTGGTCCGGCCTGGTCGAATTGCAGGCCGGCGACAATAGCTTCCGCTACCAGGTGCCGGACTACTTCAACGGCAAGCTGCACCTGTTCGTGGTGGCGGTGGACGAGGCCCGCATCGGCGTCGTCGAGGGCGCCACCGAGGTGCGCGGGCCGCTGGTTCTCACACCCAACGTCCCGGCCTTCGTCGCCCCCGGCGACAGGTTCAAGGTCAGCGCCGGCGTGTTCAGCAACCTGAAGCAGCCGGCCAAGGTCAAGTTCAGCCTGGAAACCGGCGATGGCCTGAAAGTCCAGGCTATCGACCAGGCCGAACTGCAACTGGCGCCGCGCCAGGAGGGCGTGGTCGAGATCGAGCTGCTGGCCGGCGAAGCGCTGGGCGCGGCCGATCTCAACTTCGTCGCCACCCTGGAGGGCGGCAAGCGCGTGCAGATCGGCGAAAGCGTCTCCGTGCGCCCGCTGGCCGAACGCCGCGTGACTCTGACCCTGGGCCGCAGCGAAGCCTCCAGCGGCGAAGTTGAGGTCGGCCGCGACCTCTATCCGCAACTGCGCGACGTGCGCTTCGCCGCCGCCGGCTCGCCGCTGGTGTGGGCCAAAGGCCTGGACAGCTACCTGGCCGACTACGGCTACAGCTGCACCGAGCAGTTGGTGTCCAAGGCCATGCCGGCGCTGGTCTGGGGCAGCTCGGCGAACGGCATCGAGGCACAGGCACAAAGCACCTTCGACAACGCCGTGCGCATCCTCCGCTCGCGGCAGAATCTGCAAGGCGGCTTCGGCCTGTGGGCGGCCAACCCGCAGGTGGCGCCCTACGCCAGCCTGTACGCCACCGACTTCCTGATCGAGGCCAAGGAACGCGACTTCCCGGTGCCGGGTGACCTGCTGGGACGCGCCAACGGCTATCTGTCGCAGCTGGCCAACGGCCCCAGCGAGGGCCTCGATGAGCTGCGCAACCGCGCCTACGCCGCCTACCTGCTGACCCGCCAGGGGGTGGTCACCAGCGGTGCCCTGGCCGATATCCGCGAGCGCTACGAGACCTACCACGGCAAGCACTGGCAGCAGGACATAGGCGCGGCATATCTGGCCGCCAGCTACAAGCTGCTCAAACAGGACAAGCAGGCCGATGCGCTGTTCGCCCAGCAGGTCTGGCGCAACCTGGAGCAGGGCTGGCACAGCTACGGCCTGTACTACGACCCGCTGGTACACGACGCCGAACACCTGCGCCTGCTGGCCAGGCACTTCCCCGACGAGCTGGATGAGGTGCCGGTGAAACTGCTCGACGCCCTCGGCGCGCGCCTCAGCGAGCAGCGCTACAACTCGCTGTCCGCCGCCCTGCTGCTGCGCGCCCTGGACAACTACGGCGAGCGCGCCGAACAGGACCTGGGCCTGCGGGTCAGCGCCTGGCTGGGCAAGCAGGGCGAGCAGCCCCTGAGCCTGAGCGGCAAGCCTCCGCTCGCCGAGGTGCCGATGGCGGCGAAGATGATCCTGCTGCGCAAGAGCGGCGACGCCCCAGTGTTCTACATGCTCAGCGAGGCCGGCTATGACCACGGCGCACCGAACAAGGTAATCGCCAACGGCCTGGAAGTGAGTCACGAATACACCGACCTGGAAGGCGAGCCGCTGGAGCGGGTCACGGTCGGCGACGAGTTCCTGGTACGCCTGCGCCTGCGCGCCAAGGACTTCGACCAGGTGCAACAGGTGGCCGTGGTCGACCTGCTGCCGGGCGGTACCGAGCCGGTGTACAACCAGCCGGCCCCGGCCAGGCAAAGCGATGAGGAGTACGACGAGGAAGGCGAATACGAGCAAGAACCCGGCTGGCAGCCGCCGATCGGCGAATATGCCATGAGCGACTGGCGCCCCGAGTTCGCCGATGTGCGCGACGACCGCGTGGTGCTCTATGGCACCGTGTATCGCGATGCCGCCACCTTCGTCTACCGGGTGCGCGCCACCAATGCCGGCACCTTCGGCACGCCACCGGCCTACGCCGAAGGCATGTACGACAGCAGTCAGCAGGCCCGTGGCAAGGCGGGCACGCTGACCATAGTCAAACCCTGAGCCGACGGCCCTCTCCAGACGGGAGGGCCGCCCCGCATGCCCAGATTCAAACGCATTCTGCTCGGCCTCGGCCTGCTCGCCTTGCTGCTTCTGACCCTGCGCCTATGGCCGCAGACGCCGCTGCGCGAGGCGGCGCCGCTGTCGCGCCTGGTCCTGGCGGAGAACGGCGAGCTGCTGCGCATGACCCTGGCCAGCGATGGCCAGTACCGCCTGTGGCTGCCGTTGGAGGAGATCGCTCCGGCCATGGTCGAGGCCCAGCTGCTCAAGGAAGACCGCAACTTCTACTGGCATCCCGGCGTCGACCCGGGCGCCCTGGTGCGCGCGGCCCTGGCCACCTATGGCGGCGGCATGCGCCAGGGCGGCTCGACCCTGAGCATGCAGCTGGCGCGGCGGCTGTACGGCCTCAACTCACGCAGCATTGCCGGCAAGCTGCAGCAGATCGCCCTGGCCCTGTGGCTGGAAGCGCGGCACAGCAAGCACGACATACTCGAGGCCTACCTCAACCTGGCGCCCATGGGCGGCAATATCGAGGGCGTCGAGGCGGCCAGCCGCATCTACTTCGGCAAGTCGGCGGCGCAGCTGTCGCTGAGCGAGGCCCTGGCCCTGGCGGTGATCCCCCAACAGCCACGGCGCGGCCGTTTCGGCCCGGCGTTGCAGCGGGCCCGCCTGCAGCTGATGGCCCAGTGGCGCCAGGAGCATGCCGACGATCCACGCAACGATGGCCTGCTGGAGCTTCCGCTGACGGCACGCAGCCGCCAGCAGTTGGCGTTTCGCGCGCCGCATCTGAGCGAGCAACTGCTGGCCAGCCGCCCCGACGACACCCTGCACAGCACCCTCGATCTGGCCCTGCAGACTCGCCTGGAACGCCTGATCGAGCAGTTCGTCGGCGACCATCGCCGCCAGGGCGTGCACAACGCCAGCGCCATCCTGGTGGATAGCCGCGACCAGGCGGTGAAGGCCATGGTCGGCTCGGCCGACTACTTCGACGCCGCCATCCATGGCCAGGTCAACGGCGCGCAGGCACGGCGCTCGCCGGGCTCGACCCTCAAGCCCTTTCTCTACGGCCTGGCCCTGGACCAGGGGCTGATCCAGCCGATGAGCATCCTGCGTGACGCGCCGCATGCCTTCGGCGCCTTCCAGCCGGAAAACTTCGACGGCAGGTTCGCCGGCCCGCTGACCGCCCAGGACGCGCTGATCCGCAGCCGCAACGTGCCGGCCGTATGGCTGGCCAGCCAGCTGCGCCAGCCATCGCTGCACGGCCTGCTGCAGCGCGCCGGCATCCGCGGCCTGCGCAGCGAGGAGCACTACGGCCTGGCCCTGGCCCTGGGCGGCGGCGAGCTGACCCCGGCCGAGCTGGCCGGGCTGTACCTGATGCTGGCCGGCGATGGCCGCCTGCGCGCGCTGCGCTGGACCCGCTCAGACCGCAGCGAGCCCGGCCCGCAGCTGCTGTCGCCGCAGGCCGCCTTCATGGTGCGCGACATGCTGCGCCACAACCCGCGCCCGGATGGCCTGCCGGCCGATGCGCGCGGGCGCGACTGGCCGGTGGCCTGGAAGACCGGCACCTCCTGGGGCTTCCACGACGCCTGGAGCGCCGGTCTGGTCGGCCCCTATGTGCTGGTGGTCTGGGTGGGCAACTTCGACGCCACGCCGAACCCGGCCTTCGTCGGGGTGAGAACCGCCGCGCCGCTGTTCTTCCGCATCGCCGACGCCCTGCCGCTGGCCCTGCCGCAGGTGCGGGCGCCCGTGGATCGGCCGCCGCCCGGGCTGACCCGGGTGGACGTCTGTGCCGCCTCCGGCGAGCTGCCCAACCGCTGGTGCCCACAGACCCGCAAGACCTGGTATATCCCCGGTGTGTCGCCGATCCGCGTCTCCGACCTGCACCGCCCGGTGTGGGTGGACCGGCTGAGCGGCAAGGCCGCCTGCCCGCCCTACGATGCGGCGAGCAGCGAGCTGCAGGTGTTCGAATTCTGGCCGACCGAGCTGCAGCGCCTGTTCGCCGCCGCCGGCCTGCCGCGGCGCACGCCGCCGGATGCCGAGCGCGACTGCCGCGTGCAGGCGGCCATCGACAGCCTCGAGGTGCCACGCATCAGCTCGCCGCTGAGTAAGGTGACCTACAGCCTGCGCCTGTCACAGCCGCAGGAGAACATCGCCCTGGCCGCCAGCGCCGCCGCCGACGCGCGCACCCTGTACTGGTTCGCCGACCAGCGTCTGCTGGGCCAGGGGGCGCCGCAGGCGCCCCTGCAATGGCGACCGGAGAAGTCCGGGCAGTACCAACTGCGCGTCGTCGACGATCAGGGGCGCAGCAGCTCGCGCCTGCTGCGGGTGGAGTTCCTGCCCTGAGCCTCAGGCCGGCTCGGCTTCCTCGCCAGCAACCGGCGCCGGACGCGGCAGCTGCAACTGCACCTGGTCGTCCAGGCGGGTCAGGGTGCCTTGCACCTGGGCGCCGTTCTCCATGCTCAGCTGGCGATAGCTGATATTGCCGCGCACCCGCGCGTTGGAATGCAGCTCCAGCAGGTGCTCGACCACCAGGTCGCCGACAATGCTGCCGTCGATCAGCGCGTCATGGCTGCTGACATTGCCCTCGATGCAACCGCCGGCGCTCAGCGCCAGCAGGCTGGTGGAGCCGGCCTTGTGGCGCACGTTGCCGCGCACCTTGCCGCTGATCTTCAGGCCGCCCTCGAACTCCAGGTCGCCGCTGAGCGCCAGGTTGTCGGAGATCAGGCTGGAGAATTTGTCGACGGACAGCCGTGGCGCCGTTTTCTTGCTGGTGAACATCCTCATACTCCCGGATAGTGATTAACGCTCTTGCTGCTGCCGGAAGAACGCCAGATCGGTTTTCAGTTTCTTCACCTGCGCCGCCAGATCGCCGTTGCGCCGCACCAGCTGGGCCTGGGCGGCCTCGGCCTCGCGTTGCTGCATGTCCAGCTGGGCCAGGCGAGCCTTGAGCTGCCGGTTCTCCGCCGCCAGCTCGTCCAGTTCCCCCCACTGCCTGGCGTCCTGGCGCAGGTGCAGGAAGAAGGCCAGGCCGATGCAGGCCAGCAACAGCAACAACAGCAGGCCCCCGCGCCAGCGGCCCCGGTCGAGTTGCAGGCGATGCTCGCCACGCAACAGCTCGCGGGTCGACAGTCCCTTAGTCATGGGCCAGATCGCTGTCGTGCGGCAGGTCGGCCAGGGCCAGGAAGCGTTGCGGATCGACGAAGCGACCGTGGTGACGCACCTCGAAATGCAGATGCGGGCCGGTGGAGCGGCCAGTGGAGCCTACGGCCGCGACGCGCTGGCCAGGCGTCACCACATCGCCGGCCTTCACATAGAAGCGCGACAGGTGGGCGTAACGGGTCACCAGGCCATTGCCGTGGTCGATCTCCAGCAACTTGCCGTAGCCGCCGTGACGCTGGGCGGACATCACCCGGCCGCCGGCGGCGGCGACCACGGCGGTGCCGCCGGCGATGGAGAAGTCCAGGCCGGAATGGAAGGCCAGGCGCTTGTTGAAGGGGTCGACGCGATTGCCGAAGGCCGAGCCCAGGCGCGCGCCCTGCACCGGACGGTGGGAGGGAATCGCCATCAGCGCGGCATTGCGATTGGCCACCCGCTCCAGCAGGTGGTCGAGCGCGCCACGCAGGCAGCGCGCGGTCGTCTCGCTGCGCCCGAGCGCCTCCAGCGATTGGGCGTCGGTGTCGAGACGGGCGGCGGCACAGCCGCGCGGCGGCAGCAGCACCCCACCCCGGCCGCCGGCGGGAATGCTCGGCGCCAGCTCCGGCAGCAACGCCGGGTCGAGGGCCGACACCTGCTCGCTCAGGGCCTTGTGCTCCACCAGCATGCGCCGCAACTGCAGGGCGTCGGCCTCCAGCGAGCGCAAGCGCCCGACCAGCTCGCCGAGCCGGGCCAGGGCAAAGCTTTCCTCGGCCGGTTTGACCTTGGCCACGCCCGCGCGCGCAGGCGCCTGGGCTGAGCCCAGGCCCTGGCCCAGCCAGACGCCGCCGGCGAAGGCGCCCAGGTTGCACAGCAGCAACAGCGCCAGGCCCGGCAGCAGCAGGCGGCGTGGATTGACGACCCGAATGGCGTCACGGGTAAGGGACCGACTAGACGGCGAAATGAACTTCATAGTGGTTTCCCGTTGAACAGTACGGCCCGCCCGGGGAAGGCAGGCCGTCGAATGTCGGCGGGCAATGTACCCCAAATCGAAGGGGTTTTCTGCGGCCTGCCGGGCAATTAAGCCAATTAGCCGGCGCTGGTTTATCGACACCCCTGGCCGGGCGCCCGTCAGATCCAGCCGCCCCACTGCAGCGCCAGCAGGCCGAGATTGATGCTCAGCACCGCCAGCAGGGTGGTGATGACGATGATGGCCGCCGCCAGTTCGTGATTGCCGCCGCAGGCCTTGGCCATGACGAAGCTGGCCGCCGCCGTGGGGCTGGCGAAATAGAGGAAGAGGATGCCCAGCTCGGCGCCGCGGAAACCGCAGAGGAAGGCGCCGAGGGTGGCCGGCAGCGGCAGCCAGATCATCTTCATCAGGCTGGCGCTCAGTGCCAGGCCGCTGCCCTGGCGCAGGGAGGCCAGCGACAGGGTGCCGCCGATGCAGATCAACGCCAGCGGCAATGTCATGCTGGCGAAGTAGTCGCCGGAGACCAGCAGCCAGTGCGGCAGCGGCACGCGCCAGTAGGCGAAGGGGATGGCCGACAGCACGCCGAGGATCAGCGGGTTGCTGATGATGCTGCGGGCGATGGCCAGCGGGTCGGCCTTGGCCTCGCGCCCGTAGACGGCCAGGACGATGGCCGACAGCGAGTTGTAGGACAGGATCACCACGCCGCCGAGGATGCCGCCGAGCGACAGGCCGTAGTCGCCGTACAGGCTGGTGGCCAGGGCCAGGCCGAGGATGCCGTTGTTGCCGCGAAAGGCGCCCTGGGTATAGACCCCGCGCTCCTCGCGCGGCACCCGCAGGATGGCCCAGCCCCAGGCGAGCAGAAAGGTAACGACCGTGGCCAGCAGGAAGTAGCCGAGCAGCGCCGGCTGCAGCGCGGCGTCGAGGTCGGCGCGCAGTATGGCGAGGAACAGCATCACCGGCATGGTGCCCCTGAACACCAGGGCCGAGGCGGTATCGATGAAGCGCGCGTCGATCCAGCCCAGGCGCTTGAGCGCCACGCCGAGGAACAGCATGGCGAAGACCGGGGCGGTGGCGACCAGGGTCTGCTGGATGACGGCGAGCATGGCGGCACCGGACGATTGATTAGGCGGCTAATGATAACCGCAAGAGTCGTCCGCTACCTTTCGCCAGGCTTTCAGACCTTGGTCGGATGGCCTCCGCTCAGCGCCGGACCGGGCGCTTCTGCAACTTGCGCTGCAGGGTGCGCCGGTGCATGCCCAGCGCCCGCGCGGTGGCGGAGATATTGCCGTCGTGCTCGGCCAGCACGCGCTGGATGTGCTCCCACTGCAGGCGGTCGACCGACATGGGGTTTTCCGGCACCAGGGTATTCAGGTCGGCGTGCTCGGAGAGCAGCGCGGTGAGCACGTCGTCGGCGTCGGCCGGCTTGCACAGGTAGTTGGTGGCGCCACGCTTGATCGCCTCCACCGCGGTGGCGATGCTCGAATAGCCGGTGAGTATCACCACGCGCATCTCGGCATCCAGCTCCAGCAGCTTGGGCAGCAGCACCAGGCCGGAGTCGCCCTCCATCTTCAGATCGAGCACGGCGTAGTCGGGCAGGTCGTCCCTGGCCAGCACCAGGCCCTCCTCCGCCGAGTTGGCCACGCTCACGCGCAAGCCGCGACGCTCCATGGCCCGCGCCATGACGCGGGTGAAGGTGGGATCGTCGTCCACCAGCAGCAGATGCGGTTGCTCTTCCTGCTCGTTCAGCTGTTCGTCAGACATGTCGCGCTCCCCGGGGCAGACGCAGTTCCGTCAGCGTACCGCCCTCTTCGTGGTTGTAGAGTTTCACCGAACCGCCGGCCCGCGTCACGCTGGCCTGGCTGAGGAACAGGCCGAGGCCGAAGCCCTTGCCCTTGGTGGTGAAGAAGGGCCGGCCGATCTGTTCGGCGATGGCCAGCGGCACGCCGGCGCCATGATCGCGGATGCTCAGGTCGATCCAGTGTTCGTCCCAGTCCAGGCGGATGTCGAGCCTGTCCGGACAGGCGTCGGCGGCGTTGTTCAGCAGGTTGAGCAGGGCCTGGGTCAGGTCCGCCGGCGGCAGCAGGCGCGGCACGGCACCGCCGCCCAGGCACTGGAAACGGTAGGTGGCCTCGGGGCGCATCAGGTGCCAGCGGTTGAGCGTGGCCTCCAGCCACTGCACCACGGTCTGCTCCTGCAGCGCCTGGCGGCGCTCGGCCTCGGCGGCGCGCACCAGCTGCTGCAGGGTGTCCTTGCACAGCTTGACCTGCTCCTGCAGCAGGGCCAGGTCGTCCTGCAGCGCCGGCTTGTCGCGGTACTCCTGGCGCAGCTCCTTGAGCAGCACGCTCATGGTCGCCAGCGGGGTGCCCAGCTCATGGGCGGCGCCGGCGGCCTGGGTGGCCACGGCCAGCAGCTGCTGGTCGCGCATGCCCTCCTCGCGGCGCAGCGCCTGCAGCTCATCCTGGCGGCGCAGGGCGCCGGCCATCTTGGCGGCGAAGAAGGTGATCAGCACCGCGGCCATGGCCACCGACAGCCACATGCCGTAGATCAGCAGCGACTCGCGCTGGGCCAGCGGAATGTTCAGCGGGTGCGGCCAGAACAGCAGCAGGCTGTAGCCGGCCAGCCCCAGGCCGCACAGCGCCATGGTGTGCAGCCAGGGCAGGGTCGCCGCGGCGATGGTCAGCGGTACCAGGTAATAGGAGACGAAGGGGTTGGCGGCGCCTCCCGAGTAGTACAGCAGCACACTGTGGATCACCAGGTCGCAGGCCAGCTGCACCGTGTACTCCAGCTCGGTCACCGGCCAGGGCCCGCGCAGGCGCAGGCGCAGGGCGGTGAACAGGCACAGGGCCAGGGACACGGCGAGGGTCACGCACAGCGCCAGCCAGGGCAGCGGCACCAGCCCGGAGAGGTAGGCGATGCCCACCGAGCCGGCCTGGGCGGCCAGCACCAGCAGGCGGATCAGGGTCAGGCGCCAGAGGTTCTGGCGGCTGGCGGAGAGCAGTTGCACGGGCGCATACAGGGAGGTCGTCGGCATGCCAGCGAGTATAACCAGAGCGCCGTACCGGCCGCCCGCCTGCGGCAACCGGCCGCAGCGCACGAAGCGCAGGAAAATAATTGCGAACCGGGCTTAACCCGAACAGTCTGAGTTGTTCGTCAACCTCAAGGACAACCACCCGCAAGGAGTTCCCATGCACGCACTCAACCGTCTCGCCGCCACCCTCGCCCTCGGCCTGGCCACTCTCGCCAGCCTGCCGGCCCTGGCCGACGAGCCGCGCTACAACCAGGTATCGCTGCGCGCCGAGGTCAGCCAGGAAGTGGCCCACGACCGCATGTACGTCACCCTCTACACCGAGGCGCAGGACAAGAACCCGGCCCGCCTGGCCAGCACCATCACCGCCACGCTGAACAAGGCACTGGAACGGGCGCGCCAGGTGCAGGACGTCAAGATCAGCCTGGGCAGCCGCCACAGCTACCCGGTATACGAGGACGAGGGCAGCAAGATCGGCGCCTGGCGCGAGCGCGCCGAGCTGCGCCTGGAGAGCGCCGAGTTCGCCCGTCTGGCACAGCTGTCCGCCGATCTGCTGGGCGAGCTGAAGATGGCCGAGATGAGCTTCGCCGTGGCCGAGGACAGCCGCAAGGCCAGCGAGGACCAGCTGATCAAGCAGGCCGTGGAAGCCTTCAAGGCGCGCGCCCAGCTGACCACCGAGGCCCTCGGCGGCAAGGGCTACAGGCTGGTCAGCCTGAGCCTCAACGGCGGCGGCTTCCAGCCGGTGATGCCGATGCGCGCCATGGCCATGGACAGTGGCAGCTTCGCCAAGAGCGAGGCCGCCCCGCAGATCGAGGCCGGTACCAGCCGGGTGAGCATGAGCGCCGATGGCGTGATCGAGGTGCAACTGCCCTGATCCGGAGCGATGCGCCACGGCCTCGGGCAGTGGCGCATCGCCATATCCGCCGCGCGAATTTGCACAATTGCGACAAAGGATTACAGCTTCGCCACAGCTTCTACACTCAAGGTCGTTTCGCGCTTGATCGCGGCACATGCCGTGCATAGCTTCACGCAAGGCGCCCACAAGGCACCCCTCAGGGAACATAACCACAACAACATGAGGTCAACATGCGTAAAAACGCCGTCATCCAGGCTCTCCTCGCCGCTGGGCTGATCGCCAGCGCTCCGCTCGCCAGCGCCGCCAGCAACCTGGTGTTCTGCTCCGAAGGCAGCCCCGCCGGCTTCGACCCGGGCCAGTACACCACCGGCACCGACTTCGATGCCGCCGCGGAGACCATGTTCAACCGTCTGACCCAGTTCGAGCGTGGCGGCACCGCCGTGGAGCCGGGCCTGGCCGAGAAATGGGAAGTCACCCCGGACGGCCTGACCTACACCTTCCACCTGCGTCCGGGCGTGAAGTTCCACACCACCGACTACTTCAAGCCGAGCCGCGAGTTCAACGCCGATGACGTGCTGTTCACCTTCGGCCGCATGCTCGACAAGGACCACCCCTTCCGCAAGGCCTACCCCTCGGAGTTCCCCTACTTCACCGACATGGGCATGGACGCCAACATCGCCAAGCTCGAGAAGCTCGACGACATGACCGTGCGCTTCACCCTCAACGAGGTGGACGCCGCCTTCATCCAGAACCTGGCGATGAGCTTCGCCTCGATCCAGTCGGCCGAATACGCCGACCAGCTGCTCAAGGCCGGCAAGGCCGCCGACATCAACCAGAAGCCGATCGGCACCGGTCCCTTCGTGTTCAAGCGCTACCAGAAGGACGCGCAGATCCGCTTCACCGGCAACAAGGACTACTGGAAGCCGGAGGACGTGAAGATCGACAACCTGATCTTCGCCATCAACACCGACGCCTCGGTGCGCATGCAGAAGCTCAAGGCCGGCGAGTGCCAGGTCACCCTCAACCCGCGCCCGGCCGACCTCGACTCGCTGGCCAAGGACCCGAACATCGTCATGCCCTCGCAGCCGGGCTTCAACGACGGCTACATCGCCTACAACGTGCTGCACGCCCCGCTGGACAAGCTGCAAGTGCGCCAGGCGCTGGACATGGCGGTGAACAAGCAGGCGATCATCGACGCCGTGTACCAGAGCGCCGGGCAGCTGGCGGTCAACGGCATGCCACCGACCCAGTGGTCCTACAACGACAGCATCAAGGACGCCGGCTACAACCCAGAGAAGGCCAAGGAGCTGCTCAGGGCCGCCGGCGTCAAGGAAGGCACCGAGATCACCCTGTGGGCCATGCCGGTGCAGCGCCCCTACAACCCCAACGCCAAGCTGATGGCCGAGATGATCCAGGCCGACTGGGCCAAGGTCGGCGTCAAGGCCAAGATCGTCACCTACGAGTGGGGCGAGTACCTCAAGCGCTCCAAGGCCGGCGAGCACGACAGCATGCTGATCGGCTGGAGCGGCGACAACGGCGACCCGGACAACTGGCTGGGCACCCTGTACGGCTGCGACGCGGTCGACGGCAACAACTTCTCCAAGTGGTGCTTCGAGGACTACGACAAGCTGATCAAGGCGGCCAAGCGCACCACCGACGTGGCCGAGCGCACCAAGCTGTACATGCAGGCCCAGGTGATCCTCAAGGAGCAGGTGCCGATCACCCCGATCGCCCACTCCACCGTGTACCAGCCGATGCGCAAGAACGTGCAGGACTTCAAGATCAGTCCCTTCGCACTCAATTCCTTCTACGGCGTGAGCGTCGGCGAGTAAGCCGGCTGCCGGGCGACCCCAGTGCCGCCCGGCATCCATCCATAGAAGGACGCCTTCATGCGTAATACCCTCGCACTCCTGGCGCTGTGCGCCAGCCTGCCCGTGCTCGCCCAGCAGTCCCTGGTGGTCTGCTCCGAGGCCAGCCCGGAAGGTTTCGACATCGTCCAGTACACCGCCGCCACCACCGCCGACGCCTCGGCCGAGACGGTCTACGAGCGCCTGGTGCAGTTCGCCCCCGGCAGCACCCGCATAGTCCCGGCCCTGGCCGAGAGCTGGGAGATTTCCGCCGACGGCCTGAGCTACACCTTCAACCTGCGCCAGGGCGTGCAGTTCCACAAGACGCCCTGGTTCGAGCCGAGCCGCGCGCTGAACGCCGACGACGTGCTGTGGAGCTTCCAGCGCCAGCGCGACAAGGCGCACCCCTGGCACGAGCTGGCGCCGCGCGGCTACCCCTACTTCGAGGCGATGGGCTTCGCCGATCTGATCGACAAGATCGAGGCACTCGACGAACACCGCGTGCGCTTCACCCTGAAACACCCCGAGGCGCCCTTCCTCGCCGACCTGGCCATGGGCTTCACCTCCATCTATTCCGCCGAGTACGCCGCCAAGCTGCTCGCCGCCGGCGAGCCGGGCAAGCTCAACAGCCAGCCGATCGGCACCGGCCCCTTCGTCTTCGAGCGCTACGCCAAGGACGCCCAGGTGCGCTTCGCCGGCAACCCGCACTACTGGGCCGGCAAGCCGCCGCTGGAGCGCCTGCTGCTGGCCATCACCCCCGATCCCAATACCCGCGTGCAGCAGCTCAAGGCCGGCGCCTGCCAGGTCGCCCTGTTCCCGCGCCCGAGCGACGTGCCGGCGCTGCGCGAGAACCGGGACCTGCGCGTGCTGGAGCTGGACTCGCTGCTCACCGCCTATGTCGCCATCAACACCCGGCACCCGCCGCTGGACGACGTGCGCGTGCGCCAGGCCATCAACCTGGCCTTCGACCGCCAGGCCTACTTGCGCGCCCAGTACGGCGAGGGCAATGCCAGCCTGACGGCGGCGCCCTACCCGGCCACCCTGCCCGGCCATGACGAGCGCCTGCAGCCCTGGCCCAGGGACCTCGAACGCGCCCGCCAACTGCTGGCCGAGGCGGGCCATGCCCAGGGCCTGAAGCTGGCGATCTGGACCCGCCCCGGCGGCGGCCCGACCAACCCCAACCCGGGCATCGGCGCCCAGATGCTGCAGGCGGACCTCGCCGCCATCGGCATCCACAGCGAGATTCGCGTGTTCGAATGGGGCGAGCTGATCAAGCGCGCCAAGAACGGCGAGCACGACCTGGTGTTCATGGGCTGGGCCGGCGACAACGGCGACCCGGACAACTTCCTCAGCCCCAACCTGTCCTGCGCCGCCGCCGAAAGCGGCGACAACCAGGCCGGCTGGTGCCACAGGGAGTTCGACCAGCTGATCCGCGAGGCCCGCCGCATCGCCGAGCCGCAGCGCCGCGCCGCGCTGTACCGCGAGGCGCTGGCGATCTTCCAGCGCGAAGCGCCGTGGATCGCCCTGGCCCACCCCAGGCAGTTCGTCGCCCTGCGCCGGGACGTCGAGGGCTTCGTGCTCAGCCCGCTGGGCTCGAACAATTTCGCCCGGGTGCGGCGCACACCATAGCTCCCCTCTCCCCCTGGGAGAGGGAGTACCCAAACGATGAAGCGGAGTACCACCACGCAATGCTGTCCTTTATCGCCAGACGCCTGGGGCTGCTGATCCCCACTTTCTTCGGCGTCACCCTGCTGACCTTCGCGCTGATCCGTCTGATCCCCGGTGACCCGGTGGAAGTGATGATGGGCGAGCGCCGGGTCGATCCCGAGATGCACGCCGAAGCCATGCACCGCCTGGGCCTGGACAAGCCGCTGCCGGCCCAGTACCTGGACTATATCGGCAAGCTGGCCCAGGGCGACCTGGGCGAGTCGCTGCGCACCCGCGAGGGCGTGTGGCACGAGTTCCTCACCCTGTTCCCGGCCACCCTGGAGCTGTCCCTGGCCGCCCTGCTATTTGCCGGCAGTTTCGGTCTGGTGGCCGGGGTAATCGCCGCGCTCAAACGCGGCTCGCTGTTCGACCACGGGGTGATGGGCATCTCGCTGACCGGCTACTCGATGCCGATCTTCTGGTGGGGCCTGCTGCTGATCATGTTCTTCTCCGTACACCTGGGCTGGACCCCGGTATCCGGGCGCATCGACCTGCTCTACGACATAGAGCCCAGGACCGGCTTCATGCTGATCGACACCCTCCTGAGCGAGGAGGAAGGCGCCTTCGGCGACGCCCTGATGCACCTGATCCTGCCGGCCATAGTGCTGGGCACTATCCCCCTGGCGGTGATCGCGCGGATGACCCGCTCGGCCATGCTCGAAGTGCTGCGCGAGGACTATATCCGCACCGCCCGCGCCAAGGGCCTGTCGCCGGCGCGCGTGGTGTTCGTGCACGGCCTGCGCAACGCGCTGATCCCGGTGCTCACCGTGTTCGGCCTGCAGGTCGGCACCCTGCTGGCCGGCGCCGTGCTGACCGAGACCATCTTCTCCTGGCCGGGCATCGGCAAGTGGCTGATCGAGGCCATCGGCGCGCGCGACTACCCGGTGGTGCAGAACGGCATCCTGCTGATCGCCTGCCTGGTGATCCTGGTCAACTTCGTCGTGGACGTGCTCTACGGCCTGGTTAATCCCCGCATTCGCCATCAGCGCTAAGAACCTGTCCATGACCTGCTGCGCGTCGGCGATACCGCGTCAAAACCAGCTTCGGAAGCAGCTTGCTGCTAACGCCCGCAAGGGCGGCCCCATAGGGGCGAGCAAAGCGAGTCATGCTCATGTGCAACAGCACACTCCGCTTCCTCAGCCGCTTTTTCCTTGTCTCGCTCTAGCTCGCGAGGCCATGAACAGGTTCTACGGAGCCCACTATGACAATTGAAATCAATACCTCCCTCCGCGACCAGGCGCTGCTCTACCCTTCGCCGCTCAAGGAGTTCTGGCAGGCCTTCGCCCACAACAAGGGCGCCGTCGGCGGCCTGCTGTTCATGCTGGTGATAGTGTTCTGCGCCCTGTTCGCCCCCTGGGTCGCGCCCTTCGATCCCAGCGAGCAGTTCCGCGACGCCCTGCTCACCCCGCCGTCCTGGCTGGAGGGCGGCCAGGCGCGCTTCCTGCTCGGCACCGACGAGCTGGGCCGCGACCTGCTCTCGCGGCTGATCCACGGCGCGCGCCTGTCGCTGCTGATCGGCCTGGCCTCGGTGCTGATGTCGCTGATCCCCGGCATCCTCCTCGGCCTCACCGCCGGCTTCTTCCCGCGCCTGCTCGGCCCTTCGATCATGCGCCTGATGGACATCATGCTGGCCCTGCCCTCGCTGCTGCTGGCGGTGGCCATCGTCGCCATCCTCGGCCCGGGCCTGATCAACACGGTGATCGCCATCGCCATCGTCTCGCTGCCCTCCTACGTGCGCCTGACCCGCGCCGCGGTGATGGGCGAGCTGGGCCGCGACTACGTCACCGCCGCGCAACTGGCGGGTGCCGGCCTGCCGCGCCTGATGTTCGTCACCGTGCTGCCCAACTGCATGGCGCCTTTGATCGTGCAGGCCACCCTGAGCTTCTCCTCGGCCATCTTGGACGCGGCGGCACTGGGCTTCCTCGGCCTCGGCGTACAACCGCCGACGCCCGAGTGGGGCACCATGCTGGCCTCGGCGCGCGACTACATCGAGCGCGCCTGGTGGGTGGTATCGCTGCCGGGCCTGACCATCCTGCTCAGCGTGCTGGCGATCAACCTGATGGGCGACGGGCTGCGCGACGCGCTCGACCCGAAACTGAAGAATGCGCAGTAAGGAACCCGAGATGATTCGAATGACCTTTGTAGGCTGGGTAGAGGCGCGCAGCGCCGAAACCCAGCAAGCGGGCCAAAACGCGCTGGGTTTCGCGCGCTCGCCTGCGCGGCCCGACCCAGCCTACGGATCGGAGGGCCGTCCATGAGCCTTCTCGATATCAAGAACCTCAGCGTGCGCTTCGGCGCCGCCGACGCCGTGCCGGTGGTCGACGGCCTCGACCTGTCCGTGGACAAGGGCGAGGTGCTGGCCATAGTCGGCGAGTCCGGCTCCGGCAAGTCGGTGACCATGATGGCGCTGATGGGCCTGATCGACGCCCCCGGCCGGGTCACGGCCGACAGCCTGCGCTTCGACGGCCACGACATGCTCGCGCTCAAGGGCCGCCAGCGCCGCCAGGTGGTCGGCAAGGACCTGGCCATGGTGTTCCAGGACCCCATGACCGCGCTCAACCCCAGCTACACCGTGGGCATGCAGATCGAGGAGGTGCTGCGCCAGCACCTCGGCCTCAAGGGCAAGGCCGCCCGCGTGCGCGCCCTGCAGCTGCTCGAGCGGGTGGAAATTCCCGGCGCCCTCAGCCGCCTCGACGCCTATCCGCACCAGCTCTCCGGCGGCATGAGCCAGCGCGTGGCGATCGCCATGGCGATCGCCGCCGAACCCAAGCTGCTGATCGCCGACGAGCCGACCACGGCGCTGGACGTGACCATCCAGGCGCAGATCATGGACCTGCTGCTGGACCTGCAGCGCGAGCAGGACATGGCCCTGGTGCTGATCACCCACGACCTGGCCGTGGTCGCCGAGACCGCCCAGCGCGTGTGCGTGATGTATGCCGGGCAGGCCGTGGAAATCGGCGGCGTGCCGGCGCTGTTCGACGCGCCCACCCATCCCTACACCGAAGCGCTGCTCAAGGCCATTCCCGAACACTGTCTGGGCGCCGAGCGCTTGGCCACCCTGCCCGGCATAGTGCCCGGCCGCTACGACAGGCCCAGTGGCTGCCTGCTGGAGCCGCGCTGCCCCTATGCCCAGGCCCGCTGCCGCGAGCGGCGCCCGGCGCTGGAGGCGCACGCGCGCGGCGCGGTGCGCTGCTTCTACCCCCTCAATCTGCCCGTCAACCTGAGCCCGGAGGTGGCCCGATGAGCATCGTCCTCGAGGCCCGCGAGCTGACCCGTCACTACGAGATTTCCCGCGGCCTGTTCAAGCCGAATGCCCTGGTGCGCGCGCTGAACGGCGTGTCCTTCTCGCTGTCCGCCGGCAAGACCCTGGCCGTGGTCGGCGAATCCGGCTGCGGCAAGTCGACCCTGGCCCGCGCCCTGACCCTGATCGAGCAGCCCAGCGCCGGCAGCCTGCAGATCGCCGGCCAGGAAGTGGCCGGCGCAGGCAAGGCCGAGCGCAAACAGCTGCGCCGCGACGTGCAGATGGTGTTCCAGAACCCCTACGCCTCGCTCAACCCGCGACAGAAGATCGGCGACCAGCTGGCCGAGCCGCTGCTGATCAACACCGATCTGTCGCGCGGCGAGCGCCGCGAGAAAGTGCAGGCGATGATGCAGCAGGTGGGCCTGCGCCCCGAGCATTATCAGCGCTACCCGCACATGTTCTCCGGTGGCCAGCGCCAGCGCATCGCCCTGGCCCGCGCCATGATGCTGCAGCCCAAGGTGCTGGTGGCGGACGAGCCGACCTCGGCGCTGGACGTGTCGATCCAGGCCCAGGTGCTCAACCTGTTTATGGACCTGCAGGACCAGTACGGCACCGGCTATGTGTTCATCTCGCACAACCTGGCGGTGGTCCGCCATGTGGCCGACGAGGTGCTGGTGATGTACCTCGGCCGCCCGGCCGAGATGGGCCCGGCCGAACTGATCTACCAGCGGCCGCTGCACCCCTACACCCGCGCCCTGCTCTCGGCCACCCCGGCCATCCACCCGGACCCGAGCAAACCGAAGATCAAGATCGCCGGCGAACTGCCCAACCCACTCGACCCGCCTTCCGGCTGCGCCTTCCACAAGCGCTGCCCGCACGCCAGCGAGCGCTGCCAGGTGGAAGTGCCGCAGCTGCGCCTGATCGACGCGCGCCAGGTGGCCTGCCACCACGCCGAGGAGCTGGCCGGCTGAGCGCCTCCCCGCCGGCCTGGTTCGCGGGAAAGCGTCCGGCCGGCGGGACTGACCCGACAAGGCGCCCACCGCGGCGCCTTGTCGGCAGAACGCCCATGAACAGATCGATAAATTAGATACAAGCAGAGCGGCGACCTCCCTCCTCAGCAGCCTCTAGAACGCCCCCATAATCCCAACATAACCCAGCAACCACAGGGCATACGGAGACTATCGACGGCATCGATAGGCAACATCGAGCGCAACAAGTTCTGTATCAAGATTCTCTGAGTAACATCTGCTCCGTAGTCAACTTTCAGCCCCCACCCGGAGCAAGACAGCATGAAAAAGCAAATCCTCGCCGCCCTGTTCGTATCCACCTTCGCCGCCAGCGGCTTGACCCTGGCAGCCGACGGCTTCGACCGTACCGCCAGCCATATCGCCGCCGATGGCTTCGACCGCACCGGCAGCAACATCGACGCAGATGGCTTCGACCGCACCGGCAGCAACGTCGCCGAAGACGGCTTCGACCGCACCGGCAGCAACGTCGCCGCAGATGGCTTCGACCGTACCGGCAGCAACGTCGCCGAAGATGGCTTCGACCGCACCGGCAGCAACGTCGCCGAAGATGGCTTCGACCGTACCGGCAGCAACATTGCCGCAGATGGCTTCGACCGCACCGGCCGCAACGTCGCCGAAGATGGCTTCGACCGCACCGGCAGCAACGTCGCCGAAGATGGCTTCGACCGTACCGGCAGCAACATTGCCGCAGATGGCTTCGACCGCACCGGCCGCAACGTCGCCGAAGATGGTTTCGACCGCACCAACAGCAACGTCGCCTGAGTAACCGAATGGAGCCGGGAGCCCGCAAGCGATGAAGTGTGCACAGCTCGAGAACCCGAAGGCGCCCCATGTGGCGCCTTCGCCTTTTCTGGGGCTCAGGCTTTGAAGAAGCGGTAGAACTCGCGCAGCTCGGCCTGGGCGTCGCTGACGCTGACCTGGGTGAAACGCAGGCTCTGCCCCGCCGGGCATTGCGCCAGGCGCCACTGGTCCAGCGGGTGCAGCCAACCGAGCACGGGATAGCCGCCCATGGTCTGGCGGTCGGCCTGCAGGATGATCGGCTGGCCGTCCGGCGGCACCTGGATGGCACCGCGCGCGACGCCAAGCGACCACTGCCGGGCCGGCGCCTGCACCGGCTCGCCCTGCAGGCGCGCACCCATGCGGTCGGACTGTGAATCGAGGCGCCAGACCTGCTCGAAGAAGGTGGCCAGCGCCGGCTCGCTGAAGTCCACCGCGTCAGCGCCGGTGATCACTCGCAGCAGCGGCGCCGCCCGGTAGTCCGGCCAGTAGCGCCAGGGCACGCCGGCGCCATGGGCGAAGGCGCCGGCGGTGCAGACCAGCAGATCGTCCTCCTGCAGCGCCGTGCCGCAGCCATCCAGGCCGCCCAGGCCCTCGCGCACCTGGGTGCTGACGCTGCCCAGCACGGGCTCGGCGCGAAAACCGCCGGCCGCCGCCAGGTACAGGCGTTGGCCGCTGCGGGCGAAGCCGATACGCAGGCGCTGGCCGGCACGCAGGGCGAAGCGCGACCAGTGCGGCAACGCCGCGCCGTCGCGCTCGCTGGCGGCCTCGGCACCGGTGAGCGCCAGCCAGGCATCGCTCTCGGCGCGCAACTCGACCCCGCCCAGGGCGATCTCCAGCAGCGGCGCGCCCCAGGCATTGCCCAGCAAGCGGTTGGCCCAGGCCGCCGCGTGCCAGTCCTGCGGCCCGGCGGGCGATACGCCCAGGTGCTGCCAGCCGTGGCGGCCGCCATCCTGCAGCAGGCTCAGCGGCCCCGGCTTGAGCACCCGCAGGCCGCTCATGCGTCGAGCTCCCGGCGATAGGTCGCCTCGTCGACCGGCACGAAGCGCACCCGGTCGCCCAGCGCCAGCGGGCAGGGCGGCGTGCGCCTCGCCTCGAACAGCCGCCAGGGACAGAGGCCGAGCAGGTGCCAGCCGCCCGGCGAGGCCTGCGGGTAGATGGCGGTCTGCCGCTCGGCGATGGCCAGGCTGCCGGCCGGCACCCGGGTGCGTGGCGTGGCCCGGCGCGGCAGGGCCAGGCGCTCGTCCAGCTCGCCGAGGTAGGCGAAGCCGGGGGCGAACCCGATGGCGCCGACCCGGTACTCGCCGGCGCTGTGCAGCTCGATCAGGCCGGCGCTGGAGAGGCCGCAGGCCTGCGCCACCTCGGCCAGGTCCTCGCCGGCATACCACACCGGGATCTCGTGCAGGCGCCCACCCCCGCTCGGCGCCGGCTCGTCCAGCCAGGCCTCGAGCAGTGGCGCCAGGCGCTCGGCCAGGCGCAGATGGTCGGTGCGCAGCAGGTCGTAATGCAGCAGCAGGCTGGTCCAGCCCGGCACCAGATCGATCAGCAGATCGCCCAGCTCCTGGCGGACTCGCTCGGCCAGGGCGGCGATGCGCAGCGGCAGGTCGGCCTCGGCCTGCTCGGCCAGAACCAGCAGCAGGGCCTCGGCACCGGCCGGCTCCAGGCGGATCATAGGGCGTCCAGGCGGGCCCGCAGACGGCGCAGCACGGCCAGCGACTCGGCGTTGTCGCCGTGCACGCAGAGG
Organism: Pseudomonas sp. CAU 1711; assembly: GCF_039888625.1. NCBI lineage: Bacteria > Pseudomonadati > Pseudomonadota > Gammaproteobacteria > Pseudomonadales > Pseudomonadaceae > Pseudomonas > Pseudomonas sp. CAU 1711. The sequence goes on along the minus strand of NZ_JBDQQT010000001.1, from coordinate 296,707 downwards.
CTGTCGGCCTGCAGCCGCAACGGCCGGCCGTCGATATCGGCGAAGGGCTCGCCGCCGGCGATGGCCAGGGCCTGGGCGAGGATGCGCTCGGGGTCCTGGTGCACCGCGCCGGCCAGGCGCCGCGGCACCAGCTGACCGTCGGCCAGGTAGGCACGGTCGGCGAAGGCCTCGAACAGCAGCGGCACCCCGGCCGCCTCGGCCAACTGCCGCTCGCGCCCGTTGTCGGCCAGGGCCAGGACCATCAGCGGCAGGCCGGGGCGGTAGGCCGCGCAGGCGACCAGCACCGCCATCAGCAGCGCATCGTCGCGCACCAGATCGTTGTACAGCGCGCCGTGCGGCTTGACATAGGCGAGCTGGGTGCCGGCCGCGCGGCAGAAGGCGCCCAGCGCGCCGAGCTGGTACAGCACCAGGGCGGTGACCTCTTCCGGCGAGCAGCTCAGGTGACGCCGCCCGAAGCCCTGCAGGTCGGGATAGGAGGGATGCGCGCCGATGGCCACGCCATGCCGCACGGCCAGGGCCACGCTGCGCTGCATGATCAACGGGTCGCCGGCGTGGAAGCCACAGGCCAGGTTGGCCTGGTCGACCAGCGGCATGGCGTGCTCGTCGTCGCCCATGCGCCAGGCGCCGTAGCTCTCGCCCATGTCGCAGTTGAGGAGAATTCTGTTCATCTACCGGTTATGGCCAATTAACGCGACGCATGCAACTGCCGGACAAACAAAACCCCGCCTGGGCGCAATGCTGTTCATTTAAGAAAACGCCGCGATTTCTTTACAGAGTCGCGGCGTTTTTCTGGCTTGGCCAGCAGCGAAGGGCACTGCGCAATACCATGACCTGGATGTCGCGGAGCGCTCCCCTCTCCCGCCGGGAGAGGGGCTGGGGGTGAGGGACTATCGCCTACTCGTTGCCTGCCCCTCACCCCGACCCTCTCCCAGAGGGAGAGGGAGAACAACAGCCGCGGTGCCGACTCAATCAAAGTTCGGCCGAGCGCGATGTCGCTAAGTGAACAGCATTACCGCCTGGGCGGGGTTCTGTCTGCCCGCCCAGCGGCTCAGATGTAGAAGGCCTTCAGCGGCGGGAAGCCGTTGAACTCCACCGCGCTGTAGCTGGTGGTGTAGGCGCCGGTGGACAGCCAGTACAGGCGGTCGCCGCTGGAGAGGTTGAGCGGCAGGCCGTACTTGTAGTTCTCGTACATGATGTCGGCGCTGTCGCAGGTCGGCCCGGCGATCACCACTTCCTCCATCTCGCCCTTCTTCTCGGTCCAGATGGGGAACTTGATGGCTTCGTCCATGGTTTCGATCAGGCCGCTGAACTTGCCCACATCGGTGTAGACCCAGCGCTCCACGGCGGTGCGCGACTTGCGCGCCACCAGCACCACTTCGCTGACCAGGATGCCGGCGTTGGCGATCAGCGAGCGGCCCGGCTCGAGGATGATCTCCGGCAACTCGTCGCCGAAGTCTTCCTTGAGGAAGCGGGTGATCTCCTCGGCGTAGGTCTCCAGGTCGTTGGTGCGCTGGATGTAGTTGGCCGGGAAGCCGCCGCCCATGTTGATCATCTTGAGGGTGATGCCGTCTTCCTCCTTGAGGCGCTCGAAGATCACCTTGACCTTGGCGATGGCGGCGTCCCACACGTCGATGTCGCGCTGCTGCGAGCCGACGTGGAAGGAGATGCCGTAGGGCACCAGGCCCAGCTGCTTGGCCAGCACCAGCAGGTCGAGGGCCATGTCCGGGTTGCAGCCGAACTTGCGGCTCAGCGGCCAGTCGGCGCTGGTCGAACCCTCGGTGAGGATGCGCACATAGATCTTCGAGCCCGGCGCGGCCTTGGCGATATTGCGCAGGTCGGCCTCCGAGTCGGTGGCGAACAGGCGCACGCCCTTTTCGAAGAAGTAGCGGATATCACGCGCCTTCTTGATGGTGTTGCCGTAGCTGATGCGCTCCGGACCGACGCCCGCGCTCATCACCTTGTCCAGCTCGTAGATGGAGGCGATGTCGAAGTTCGAGCCCTTGTCGCGCAGCAGCTCGGTGATCTCGATGGCCGGGTTGGCCTTCACCGCGTAGTAGATCTTGGCGAAGGGGAAGCAGTTGCCCAGCTGGTCGTAGGCATCGTTGATGGTCTTCAGATCGATGACCACGAAGGGGGTTTCCTGCTGATCGGCGACGGCCTTCATGCGTTGGAAAGTGGCGGGGGCGAAATAGTCTTCGACCTTGATCGACATGCGTGGACTCCCAAATGGCAAAACCGGTGACACAGTTATTGGGGCAGCTGAACCTGCCGCAGGTTCAACCGCGCGTGAGGGGGTGGCCGAGGGCCGGAACGTCTGATCAGTTTCCCCACTTTGGTTCGCCTACTTCCCAAGGCATGTCGCCGATGACCCTCCGCAGCGCGGAAAGCCCCTCGTCGTCAGTACTTGAGCCGGATGGATCGTTGCCAGCATGGACGTTCGGGCGCGAACTTTAGGACCATGGGCCCAGTAGATCAACCGAAAATTGCCGCAGTTTTGCACCCGGTTGTCGCCTGTCCGATTGACCGTTTTCGATACGCAACAAAACGTCCGGAATGCTGCACAAATCGGGGCTCCGATCACATCGCCCAGGGGCCGTGGCTGGCCCTCGCCCACGCCCTTCCCTATGCTCTGCATCCGTCAAAGGATAGACCCGCACCAGGACCTCGCATGCTCGATCTCGCCGCCAGCTTCATCGTCTTCACCACCCTGATCACCTACTTCAACTACCGCTTCATTCGCCTGCCGCCGACCATCGGCATCATGGCCACCGCCCTGGTGTTTTCCGCCCTGGCGCTCGGCCTGTCGGAACTGGGCCTGCCGATCCTGCGGGAGGAGTCGCGCGAACTGATCCGCCAGATCGACTTCTCCGCCGTGCTGATGACCTGGTTCCTGCCGGCGCTGCTGTTCGCCGGCGCCCTGCACGTCGACCTGAGCGACCTGCGCAGCTACAAGTGGCCGATCGGCCTGCTGGCCACCGCCGGCGTGCTGGTCTCGACCGCTGCGGTGGCGCTGCTGGCCTATTACGGCCTGGCCCTGTTCGGCTGGCAGGTGGACTTCATCTATTGCCTGCTGTTCGGCGCGCTGATCGCCCCCACCGACCCCATCGCCGTGCTCGGCATCCTCAAGTCGGCCGGCGCGCCCAAGCCGCTGGCCACCACCATAGTCGGCGAGTCGCTGTTCAACGACGGCACCGCCGTGGTGCTGTTCGCCATCCTGCTGAGCATCCTCAGCCTCGGCGAAACGCCGAGCGCCGCCAGCATCGCCGGCATGTTCCTGCACGAGGCGGTCGGCGGCGTGCTGTTCGGCGCGCTGCTGGGCTACGCGGTGTACCTGATGATGCGCAGCATCGACCAGTACCAGGTCGAGGTGATGCTCAGCCTGGCCCTGGTCCTCGGCGGCGCCGCGCTGGCCAATCACCTGCACGTATCGGCGCCGCTGGCGCTGGTGGTGGCAGGCCTGATCATCGGCAACCAAGGGCGCAGCCTGGCCATGTCCGACGAGACCCGCCTGTACCTCGACCGCTTCTGGGAGCTGGTCGACGAGATCCTCAACGCCCTGCTGTTCGCCCTGATCGGCCTGGAGCTGCTGCTGTTGCCGCTGACCTGGCTGCATATCGCAGCGGCGCTGCTGCTCGGCCTGGCGGTGCTGGGCTCGCGCCTGCTGACCCTGGCGCCGGTGATCGGCCTGCTGCGCCGCAGCCGCTGGGGCCGGCAGATTCCGCCGGGCACCGTGCGCATCCTCACCTGGGGCGGCCTGCGCGGCGGCATCTCGGTGGCCCTGGCGCTGTCGCTGCCGGCCGGCGAGCAGCGCGACCTGCTGCTGGCGCTGACCTATGTGATAGTGCTGGTGTCGATCCTGGCCCAGGGCCTGTCGATCGGCCCGCTGGTCAAGCGCATCTACCCGAATCGCCCGGCGCAAGGCAACGGCAGCGCGCACTGACGGACCACCGGCCTCAATCGCGGCCGACGTTCCGTTATAATCGCGCGTTTTTCCGGACAGCGAGCCGTCTCGCTGTCCGCCACCGATTCCAGCCAGGCACGCACCCATGACCCTCCAGGCCAAAGAAGTCGCCAAGCGCCGCACCTTCGCGATCATCTCTCACCCCGACGCCGGTAAAACCACCATCACCGAGAAGCTCTTGCTGATGGGCAAGGCGATCGAGGTCGCTGGCACGGTGAAGTCGCGCAAGTCCGACCGCCACGCCACCTCCGACTGGATGGAAATGGAGAAGCAGCGCGGCATCTCCATCACCACCTCGGTGATGCAGTTCCCCTACCGCGAGCACATCATCAACCTGCTCGACACCCCCGGCCACGAGGACTTCTCGGAAGACACCTACCGCACCCTGACCGCGGTGGACTCGGCGCTGATGGTGCTCGACGGCGGCAAGGGCGTGGAGCCGCGCACCATCGCCCTGATGGACGTGTGCCGCCTGCGCGACACGCCCATCGTCAGCTTCATCAACAAGCTCGACCGCGATATCCGCGACCCCATCGAACTGCTCGACGAGATCGAGGCGGTGCTGAAGATCAAGGCCGCCCCCATCACCTGGCCGATCGGCTGCTACAAGGACTTCAAGGGCGTCTACCACCTCGGCGGCGACTACATCATCGTCTACACCCCGGGCCACGGCCACGAGCGCACCGAAGCCAAGATCATCGAGAAGCTCGACTCCGATGAAGCGCGCAGCCACCTCGGCGACATGTACGAGCGTTTCATCGAGGAGCTGGAGTTGGTGCAGGGCGCCTGCCACGAGTTCGAGCCGGAGGCCTTCCTCAAGGGCGAGATGACTCCGGTGTTCTTCGGCACCGCACTGGGCAACTTCGGCGTGGATCACGTGCTCGACGCCGTGGTCGACTGGGCACCCAAGCCGCTGGCGCGCGTCGCCAACGAGCGCAGCGTGGAGCCGGAGGAGGAGAAGTTCAGCGGCTTCGTGTTCAAGATCCAGGCGAACATGGACCCGAAACATAGGGACCGGATTGCCTTCATGCGCATCTGCTCGGGCAAGTACAGCCAGGGCATGAAGATGCGCCACGCGCGCCTGGGCAAGGACGTGCGCGTCGGCGACGCCCTGACCTTCTTCTCCAGCGAACGCGAGCACCTGGAAGAGGCCTACGCCGGCGACATCATCGGCCTGCACAACCACGGCACCATCCAGATCGGCGACACCTTCACCGAAGGCGAGAGCCTCGGCTTCACCGGCATCCCGCACTTCGCCCCGGAGCTGTTCCGCCGCGTGCGCCTGAAGGACCCGCTGAAGTCCAAGCAGCTGCGCCAGGGCCTGCAGGAGCTGGCCGAAGAGGGCGCGACCCAGGTGTTCTTCCCCGAGCGCAACAACGACATCATCCTCGGCGCCGTCGGCGTGCTGCAGTTCGATGTGGTCGCCAGCCGCCTGAAGGAGGAATACAAGGTGGAGTGCGCCTACGAGGCGATCAACGTCTGGTCGGCGCGCTGGATCGAGTGCGCCGACGAGAAGAAGCTCAAGGAGTTCCAGGACAAGGCCTTCGAGAACCTGGCGGTGGACGGCGGCGGCCACCTCACCTACCTGGCGCCGACCCGGGTCAACCTGAGCCTGATGGAAGAGCGCTGGCCGGAGGTGAAATTCCGCGCCACCCGCGAACACCACTGACAGCTCCGCCGCAGACCGAGGGCGCGCTCCGCAAGGACCGCGCCCTTTTTTGTGCCTCGCCCATGCCAGTTCGAAGACCTCTCGTAGGCTGGGTTAGCCGCAGGCGTAACCCAGCGATCAGTTCCAGCCGAGGCAAGCAAGCAGCAATGCCCCGGGCGCGCGCACCAGTAATCCCGCCATCGATTATCACGATAGCGACATTTTCGAAGAACTTTTAAGAACTTGACCGACAAAGGTTGCATGCAGACAGAAGTCTTGTTTAAGGTAGGTTTTAATTGAACGATCAATCAAACAAGACATGCCCAAAATCGGAGTCAAGGAAACCCGCCGCCAGCAGTTGATCCAGGCCACCCTGGAGTCCATCGCCGAGCTCGGTCTGCAGGACACCACCATCCTCAGCATCAGCGGCAAGGCACAGCTGTCGTCGGGCATCATCAGCCACTATTTCGGCGGCAAGCAGGCCCTGATAGAGGCGGCCCTGCGCCACCTGCTGGAACAACTGCGCCAGGACCTGCTCAAGCGCCTCGGCGACGGCCGGGTCACGCCGCGGCAACGCCTGCTGGCCATAGTCGAGGCCAACTTCAGCGAGTTCCAGCGCTCCGAACTGGCCGGCCGCACCTGGCTCAGCTTCTGGGCCCGCGCGCCCCACGAGCCGGGGCTGGCGCGCCTGCAGCGGATCAACAACAAGCGTCTGTACAGCAATCTGCGCTACGCCTTCGGCCGCTGCCTGGCGCCCGCCGCCGCCAGCGACGCCGCCAGCCAAGCGGCGGCGATGATCGACGGTTTCTGGCTGCGCAGCACCCTGGGCGACACCCCGAGCGCCGACTTCGCCGCCGCCGAACGCCTGTGCAAGAGCTTCGTCCTGGCCTGCCTGCAAACCCACGCCACCGAGGAGACTGCCCCCGCATGAGCCTGCCCCTCCATCGCAACTACATCCATGGCCGCCCGCTGGCCAATGCCAGCGGCGAGACTTTCGACGTGATCAACCCGGCCACGGGCGAGGCGGTCTACCGGGTGGAAGTGGCCGACGAGTCGGTCCTCGCCGCCGCCCTGGATAGCGCCGCCGAGGGCCAGCGTCAGTGGGTCGCGCTGGGCGCCATGGAGCGCAGCCGCATTCTGCTGCGCGCCGTGGCGCTGCTGCGCGCGCGCAACGACGAGCTGGCCGCCATCGAGGTGCGCGACACCGGCAAGCCCTGGCAGGAGGCCGCGGTGGTGGACGTGCAGACCGGCGCCGACTCCATCGAGTTCTTCGCCGGACTGGCGCCGATGATCGAGGGTAACCAGCAGGACCTGGGCGGCGACTTCTACTACACCCGCCGCGAGCCGCTGGGCATCTGCGCCGGCATCGGCGCGTGGAACTACCCGCTGCAGATCGCCTGCTGGAAGTCCGCCCCGGCCCTGGCCTGCGGCAACAGCATGATCTTCAAGCCGTCCGAGGAGACGCCGCTGGGCGCGTTGAAGCTGGCGGAAATCTTCACCGAGGCCGGCGTGCCCGCCGGGGTGTTCAACGTGGTGCAGGGCGCCGGCAAGGTCGGCGCCTGGCTGGCCGAGCAGCCGCAGATCGCCAAGGTCTCCTTCACCGGGCAGATCAGCACCGGGCAGAAGGTCATGGCCGCCGCCGCCGGCTCGCTCAAGGAAGTGACCATGGAGCTTGGCGGCAAGTCGCCGCTGATCGTCTTCGACGACGCCGACCTGGACAACGCGGTGTCCGCCGCCCTGCTCGGCAACTTCTACACCCAGGGCGAGATCTGCACCAACGGCACCCGCGTGTTCGTCCACGACAGCCTGCACGACGCCTTCCTCGAGCGCCTGCTGCAGCGCGTGCAGGGCAACATCCGCATGGGCGACCCGATGGACCCGCAGACCAACTTCGGCGCGCTGATCTCCGCCGCCCACCGCGACAAGGTGCTCGGCTACATCGCCAGCGGCCTGGAGGACGGCGCGCGCCTGCTCTGCGGCGGCCAGGCCGCGCGACCGGCCTCGGCGCCCAATGGCTTCTTCGTCGAGCCCACGGTATTCGCCGACTGCCGCGACGACATGCGCATCTGCCGCGAGGAAATCTTCGGCCCGGTGATGAGCGTGCTGCGCTTCGGCAGCGAAGAGGAAGTGCTGCGCCGCGCCAACGCCACCGACACCGGCCTGGCCGCCGGCGTGTTCACCCGCGACATCCGCCGCGCCCACCGCATGGCGGCCGGCCTGCAGGCCGGCATCTGCTGGATCAACGCCTACGGCGCCTCGCCGGCGCAGATGCCGGTGGGCGGCTACAAGCTGTCCGGCATCGGCCGCGAGAACGGTCTGGCCACCCTCAACCACTACACCCAACTGAAAGCCGTCTACGTCGGCATGGAGGATCTGCAGAGCCCTTTCTAAGGGCCGGCAGTCACGCATGACTTATTCCGAATACGACTACATCATCATCGGCGCCGGCTCGGCCGGCTGCGTCCTGGCCAACCGCCTCAGCGCGGATGGCGCTCACCGCGTGCTGTTGCTGGAGACCGGCGGCAGCGACAAGAGCATCTTCATCCAGATGCCCACCGCCCTCTCCATTCCGATGAACAGCCGCAAGTACGCCTGGCAGTTCACCAGCGATCCCGAGCCCTACCTGGACATGCGCCGCATGCACTGCCCGCGCGGCAAGGTGCTGGGCGGCTCCTCGTCGATCAACGGCATGGTCTACGTGCGCGGCCATGCCGGCGACTTCGACGAGTGGCAGGCCCTCGGCGCCGAGGGCTGGGACTACGCGCACTGCCTGCCCTACTTCCGCAAGGCCGAGGCCTGGGCCTTCGGCGGCGACGACTACCGCGGCGAGCAGGGCCCGCTGGCGGTGAACAACGGCAACAACATGCAGAACCCGTTGTACCGCGCCTTCATCGACGCCGGCGTGCAGGCCGGCTACCCGGCCACCGCCGACTACAACGGCGCGCAGCAGGAAGGCTTCGGCGCCATGCACATGACCGTCAAGAACGGCCGCCGCTGGTCCACCGCCAACGCCTACCTGCGCCCGGCGATGGCCCGCGACAATCTCAAGGTGGTCACCCACGCCCTGGTCGAGCGTGTACTGCTCGACGGCAAGCGCGCCGTCGGCGTGCGTTTCCGGCAGAACGGCAAGGTGCAGGAAGTACGCGCCAACGCCGAGGTGATCCTCAGCGCCGGGCCGATCGGCTCGCCGCACCTGCTGCAGCTGTCCGGCATCGGCCGGGGAGATGTACTCAAGGCCGCCGGCATCGAGGTGCGGCACGAGCTGCCCGGGGTCGGCGAGAATCTGCAGGACCATCTGGAGTTCTACTTCCAGTACCGCTGTAAGCAGCCGATCACCCTTAACGGCAAGCTCGACCTGTGGAGCAAGTTCCTTATCGGCACGCGCTGGCTGCTGAAGAAGGACGGCCTGGGCGCGACCAATCACTTCGAGTCCTGCGCCTTTATCCGCTCCACGGCCGACAGTTCCTGGCCGGACCTGCAGTACCACTTCCTGCCGGCGGCCATGCGCTACGACGGCAAGGAGGCCTTCGACGGCCATGGCTTCCAGCTGCATGTCGGGCACAACAAGCCGAAGAGCCGCGGCTTCGTGCGCGTGCGCAGCGCCGACCCGACCGACGCGCCGCAGATCCGCTTCAACTACCTGCAGCACGAGGACGACCGCGCCGGCTTTCGCGCCTGCGTGCGCCTGACCCGCGAGATCATCGCCCAGCCGGCGATGGACGCCTATCGCGGCGCCGAGATCCAGCCCGGCGCCGGCGTGCAGAGCGACGCCGAGATAGACCGCTTCGTGCGCCAGGCGGTGGAGAGCGCCTACCACCCCTGCGGCACTTGCCGCATGGGCGAGGACGCCCTGGCGGTGGTCGACTCCGAGACCCGCGTGCGCGGTCTCGAAGGCCTACGCGTGGTGGACTCCTCGCTGTTCCCGAGCATCCCCAACGGCAATCTCAACGCGCCGACCATCATGCTCGCCGAACGCGCCGCCGACCTGATCCTCGCTCGCACGCCACTGGCGCCCAGCGCGGCGCCGGTGCTGCTGGCCGAGCACAGCGGGCAGCGGCAACGCCCGCACGCGCCACAGCGCCGCTTCGCCTGATCCACCCGACGAGCCTCGCACGAGGCGCGCCCAATAACCATAAGCACAGGAGGAGCATCCCCATGCTACTGATCAAAGAACCCGTTACAGCGACCAGGAGCCGCCCATGACTCTCTGGTTATCGATAGGACTGTTGTTCACCTTCGCCGCGATCGTGGCGATCCTGGCGAAATGGGGTAATCTGCGCTGCATCGGCGTGACCCCGGTGCGCACCTTCACCTTCATCGCCATCCTCTTCACCTCGGGCCTGGACGTCGGCCTGATCATGTTCCCCCTCACCGAGTTCGCCGGCTACGCCGACCCGGCCAGCCCCGAATACGCCTTCGCCAACCCGCTGGCGATCGAGTTCGGCTTCTGGGGCTTCCTCATCTGGGGCTTCTACTTCCTCACCTGCTTCTACTTCTGCGTGATCGAGCCGCGCGTGCGCTTCTTCGAGCTGCCGCTGGTCAAGCTGCTGAACAACCTGGTGATCATCGGCACCTGCGCCTTCACCGCCTTCCTGCTGCTGAAGAACCTGCCCTGGTACCTGCCGCAGCTGGGCGACGGCGAGCAGCTGCAGCCGAGCTTCTACCTGATCGTGCTGCTGTCGATCGCCATCGCCGTGTACTCCAGCACCCAGCTGCGCTACGTGCGCCTGCTCAGCATCGGCACCAGCTGGCTGTTCATCGGCCTGATCGCCTACATGTGGGGCGCCGCCTTCCTCGGCGAGCAGGGCAGCGTCGGCGACTTCTTCGCCACCGCCGGGCTGATCGGCGACTACTTCGCCCACCTGGACAGCTTCCTGCTGCCGATCAACGACTACCACGCCTTCTACCTGTACTGGTGGTTCTCCTGGAGCATCATGATCGGCCAGTTCACCGCGCGCTTCGCCGGCGGCCTGCGCACCTGGCAGCTGCTCGGCGCCATGCTGGTGTTCCCCTCGCTGGCCATCGGCGTGTGGTTCAGCGTGCTGTACTACTACCACCAGCAGGCGCTGAACATCGGTGGCTTCCTCAACCTGGCCATGGTGGTGGTCGGCGTGAGCATGGTGGTCAACTCGCTGGACTCGCTGATCCGCCTGTACACCGACAACCTCGGCCTCAGCGCCGCCCGCCATGGGCGCACGGCTTACATCCTCGGCAATCTGCTGGCGCTGAGCGCGCTGACCCTGCTGTTCAAGCTGGAGTTCCTGCAGATCGAGTGGGTAGGTGCCCTGGTGATCGCCCTGTACTTCGGCTGCTTCGCCTACATCCTGCGCTACAAGCGCCGCGAAGTGATGGCCATCGAGGGCTCGCCGAAGGAGAACCGCATCGACTACGGCAAGCTGGAACTGGCCGGCTGAGCGCCGCGCAGCAGCGCGCGTACCTTGGCGGCCGAGAGTTTCTGCAGGCCGCACAGGTAGGCGTGGTCCGCCTCGATGGCGTGCCGCTCGCGCAACAGGCGCTGCAGATGCAGGCACAGGTTGGCCGCCATCTCGGCATCGGCCAGCGCGCGGTGGGCCCGGCCGGTACTGGGCAGGCCCACCCAGCTGTTGAGGCTGCCCAGCTTGTGGCTGGGCGCCTCCGGCAGCAGGCGCCTTGAGAGCAGCAGCGAGCAGGCGAAGTCGCGTTGGCGCCGACGCCCGAGTTGCGCCAGCTCGGCATCCCAGAATTTGCTGTCGAACGCCGCGTTGTGCGCCAGCAGGGGCGCCGCGCCGATGAACTCGACCGCCTCGGCCATCACCTCGGCCACCGGCGGCGCGCCGCGCAGCATGGCGTTGCTGATGCCGGTGAGCTGCTCGATGAACGGCGGCACCCAGGCGCCGGCATTCATCAGGCTCTGGTAGCGGCCGACGATCTCGCCGTCGGCGATCAGCGCCACGCCTATCTCGGTCGGCCGCGCGCCCTGGGCCGGCGACATGCCGGTGGTCTCGAAGTCGATCACGGCGATGGGTTCGGACATTCTCTACCTCAGTGTTTCAACAGCAGCGCGCCCTCGACCGGCACGAAGCGGTCGGCGGCGCGAATCAGGGATTGGGCGGTGAGCCCGGCCACGCCGTAGACGCAGCTGCTCACCCCATGGCGGGCGCGGATGCGCTCGAGCAGCAGGTCGAAGTCGCCGTCGCCGGAGGCCAGCACCACCTGGTCGACGCGCTCGGCGGCCTCCATCACATCCAGGGTGATGCCCACATCCCAGTCGCCCTTGGCCGAGCCGTCGCTGCGCTGGATATAGGGCTTGAGCAGCACCTGGAAACCGAGCTTGCGCAGGATCTGCTGGAACTGCTGCTGCCTGGCGTCGCCACGCTCGATGGCATAGGCGCGCGCCTCGACAATCTCACCCAGCGCCGCCACCTGGCGCCACAGCTCGGCATAGTGGAAGTGGCAGCCATGGGCCTGGCGCACGGTGTAGTAGAGGTTCTGCACATCGGCGAACAGGGCGATCTTGCTCACGGGCGGGCCTGGGGAAAAGGGAGCGGCATTATGCGCCATTCGCCCGCATGTTCGCCGGCTCCACCCATCGGCTAAAGTGATCTCATGAAGTACTACCGCGATGCCCGCCGATGAATCCGCTCAGCGTTCTGCGAGACTCCTTCTACTTCTTCAGCCGCCACCTGGCCAGCATCGCGCCGCTGTGCCTGCCGCTGATCGCCGCCGAATGCCTGGTGCGCGCGGTGGTCGCCAGCCTGGTCGATCCGGCCCACTCGCCGGCCTACGAGCTGCTGGTCGGCCTGTTCTTCTACCCGCTGTACAGCGCCGCGCTGATCCTCTTCCTCGATGCCCGCAGCCAGGGCCTGCGCCCGGCGCCACGCAACCTGCTGGCCGCCAGCCTGCAGCTGTGGCCATCCTTCGCCGTGCTGGCCGGGCTGAGCACGCTGCTGATCATGCTCAGCGGCGCCCTGTTCCTGCCCCTGGCGCTCCTGGCGATGGTCAAGCTGGCCTTCTCCGAGTACCTGCTGGTGCTGCGCGGCCTACCTCCGCTGCAGGCGATGCGCGAGAGCTTTCTGCTCAGCATCGGCCACTTCTGGTCGCTGCTGGCCTGCGTGCTGCTGGTCATAGTGCCGCTGTGGCTGCTGGACGACTGGACCCTGCAGCTGCTCGACGAGCAGCCCGACCCCTTCGGCAGCCTGGTGCTGGACATAGTCAACGGTTTCCTCCAGCTGTTTTCCACGGTGGTGCTGTTCCGCTGCTTCATGCTGTGCAGCCAGCGGCCGACCGAGGACAGCCACAGCAGCTGACGCAACGGCCAGGAATTCGCCGAGCCTCTGCTAGTCTTGCGGCTTCTACCTCAAGGAAGAACGCCCCATGTCCGAGCAGAACCCCAGCATCCTCTCCCACGTCTCCATCGGCAGCAACCGCTTCGATCAGGCCGTGGCCTTCTACGACCAGGTTCTGGCCGCCCTGGGCTGCAAGCGCATCCTCGAACACCCCGGCGCCGTGGCCTGGGGCCGCGAATATCCGGAGTTCTGGGTACAGACACCGATCGACGGGCGGCCGGCCAATGTCGGCAACGGCAGCCACTTCGGCTTCGTCGCCAATAGCAAGGAGCAGGTGCATGCCTTCTTCGAGGCCGCAGTGGTCGCTGGCGCCACCCCGGACGGCCCGCCCGGCCCGCGCCCGCACTATGGCGAGCCCTACTATGGCTGCTTCGTCCGCGACCTCGACGGGCACAAGATCGAGGCGGCCTTCTGGGACATGGAGATGGTCTACGAGCTGTATGTCGACCCCAACGAAGCAGACGGCGGCCACTGAGCGCCTGGTTCCAGGAACAGCGAGCCCGGCGCTCCTCCCTCACCCCTGCCCCTCTCCCGAAGGGAGAGGGGCTGCCGCGCGAGCGCCGAGCGGCCTGGGGATAACCGTCTCAGCGATACCGCTGAGCGGCCCGTTCCAGCCAGCCGTCCCGCAGCAGGTGGTGTAGGGCTTCGAGCAGCAGCTCGCGCTCCTCGACGAGCCCGCGGGTCCGCGACAGGCCGATGTACAGCTCGGTGCGCACCGGCGGGCGGTAGGCCAGCTTGACCAGGCGCCGTGCCAGGGCCGGCTCGCGCAGCTGGAAGTCCACCTGGCAGTCCGTGCCTATCATCAGCTCGACGCGCCCGCGCAGCTGCATCTGCAACAGCTGCTCCTCGTTCTTCACCCCCACCTTGAGCAGGCTGGCGTCCGAGTCGAAGGGTTCGAAATAGGCCGACTCCAGCACATAGCCGATGCGCAGGCCGAGCAGCTGCCGGTAGTCGGCGATCCGCGCGGCACGCTCCGGCGGGCCGTACAGGCGCGGGGCACAGGCATAGTAGGCGGGCTCCAGATAGTCGATGTAGCGCTCGCGCTCGGCCGTGCGGGCCAGCCCGGTCATCAGGTCGGCCTGGCCCCGGCGCATGGCCTCCAGCGCCCTCGCCCAGGGCTGCAGGTGCACCTCGAAGCGCAGGCCGGTGCGACGCTGCAGCTCGTCCAGCAGCTCGATATCCAGGCCCTCCAGCTGACCCGACACCCCCTGCATGCGAAACGGCGGCCAGTAGTCGGTCACCACCCGCAGCGGTTGCAGCGGCTGCTGGGCCGGCTCTGCCAGCGCCGAACCGCAGCACAGCAGCAGGAGCAGGAACCGGCGCATGGCTCAACGCGCCGCCGAGCCCGGCTTCAGGCCCGACAGGCGCGGCAGCAGCACCCGCTCGAACAGGCGCGGGAAGAAGCGCGCCAGCAGGCGGGCGCGCCAGTTGACGTTGGACAGCACCAGCAGGCGCCGGCGGCGCAGCGCGCCGCGATAGATTGCCTCGGCCACGTCCTGGGCCGAGGCCACCTTGCCGATGGCCAGGGGTGGCTGCTGGGTCACCGAGCCATCGCCGACCAGGGCGTTCTTGCGCAGGTCGGTGGCGGTGAAGCCGGGGCACACCAGCATGACGTTGACTCCGGAACCCTTGAGCTCGGCGCGCAGGGTCTCGAACAGGCCGTGCAACGCGTGCTTGCTGGCGTTGTAGGCGCTGCGATAGAGCAGCGGGGCGAAGCCGGACAGCGAGCTGAGCACGACAATCTGGCCGCGCCGGGCGATCAGGCTGGGCAGTGCCGCCTTGGTGCAGTGCACGGCGCCGAAGTAGTTGACCGCCATGATGCGCTGAAACACCGCCAGCTCGGTCTCGGCGAAGGTGCTGCGGTGAGTGATGCCGGCATTGTTGACCAGCAGGTCGATGCCGCCGAAACGCTCCACCGCCAGACTCAACGTCTGCTGCACGGCCGCCGCATCGGCCACGTCGCAGACCAGGCCGAGCGCCTCGCAGCCCAGGTGATCGCGCAGGTGCTGGACCAGGCTGTCCAGTGTCTCCTGCTGCAGATCGAGAATCACCAGCCGCGCTCCGGCCTGGGCGAAGCGCATGACCAGGGCGCGACCGATGCCGGCGCAACCGCCGGTGACCGCCACCACCTTGCGTTCGAAGACCTTGTTGGCGAACACCTTGCGGTACATGGGCCTTCCTCCGTTGCGATACCCGCTCGCAGACTGCTCGTACAGGACCCGTTTGGCAATGCTCCGCCCGGGCGGCCCCCAGTGCTGAGCATAGCCCACGGCGTGCGCGCGCCGTCGCAACACGACCGACCGGTCGCCCTTGTACGCTGGACAAAGCCCCCACGCCTGGCCATGCTCGAAAAACAGCACACAACAAGACGGCTCAAGCCGCGCGGTAGCCGATGCGCAAGACCCTCCTCCCTGCCCTGCTGGCGTGGCTGTGCTGCGCCGGCGCCCTGGCGCAACAGGCGCCCATGCCGAGCATCAGCGTCGGTTACTACGAGTTCCCGCCCTATTCCTGGACCGACGAGCACGGCCTGCCACGCGGTTCCATCCTCGCCCTCACCGAGCGCCTGCTGCGCCATGCCGGCTATCGCGGCCAGTATCGCTCGCTGCCCAATGCCCGCCTGTATGCCGAGCTGCGCGAGGGCAACGTGCAGCTATGGCCGGGCGCCGGCGGCAAGGCCGAGCTGGTCGGCCACACCTACGAGGCACGCAACGCCATCGGCGAGTTTCGCCTGGGGCTGTACGCCCGCCCCGGCCTGCCGGCGCCACGCATACCGGACGATCTGCGCGGCAAGGGCCTGATCCTGATCAGCGGCTACAGCTACTGGCCGGCGGTCAACCGGATGCTCGCCGAGCCCGGCCTGGATCTGACCCTGCACCGTACCAACCACCACCTGTCGGCCCTGGAAATGCTGCTGCGCCAGCGCGGCGACTACCTGCTCGACTACCAGGGCCCGGTGGAGCAGGCGCGCCAGAGCCTGGGCCTGGAACCGCTGGCCTACACCGAGTTGCAGAACCTGCAGCTGCGCCTGGTGGCCTCGCGCCAGGCGCCCGGCAGCCGCGAACTGCTGGAGGAGCTGGACCGCGCCTACGAGGAACTGCAGGCGGCCGGCGAGCATCTGCGCCTGGACTGAGCCCGGCACCCGAACTACGGGGCCGCGGCCCCGCGCTGAGCCAGGACCGAATGCGACTCACCCGCGTCGGCCCCGGCCGTGTTGCCCAGCAGGCTGGCGGTGGCCACCTGGAGAAAGGCCTGCAAGCGTGGCAACAGCGCCTGCTGCAAGCCCTCGTCATGCAGCCGCTCGACACCCGCGTCGGCGTGCAGGCGGTAGCGATAGAGCACGGGCCCGGCGCCGCGTGGCTGCACCAGCAATCGCTGGCCAGCGACCAGGGCCACGGTCTGATCGCTGCCCGAGGGCTTGATCACGCCGAACCCCGCATCGTCGCGATCCAGGGCCAGCAGATCGCGCCCCCAGCACTGGTGCCGCACCGCGCCGCCGAGGCGGCCCATGATGGTCGGCACTATGTCCAGCTGGGTTCCGGCGATGTCGTTGCGCGGGCCGAAACGCTCCTGCACGCCCGGGCCGATCAGCAGCAGCGGCACATGGAAACGGTACAGATCGATATCACTGAGCTGCTCGGGGCTGCCGAAACCGTGGTCGCCCACTATGACGAACAGGGTGTCCTTGAAGTACGGCGCCTGGCGGGCCTTGGCGAAGAAGCGTCCCAGCGCCCAGTCGGAGTAGCGCATGGCGGTCAGGTGCTCGTCGAGCGAGCCGAAGCCCGTCACCGGGGCCACCGGCAGGGGGCTCGGCAAGGCATAGGGCGTGTGGTTGGAGAGGGTCTGCAACAGCGCATAGAACGGCCGCTCGCCATCCATCTTGCGCAGTTCCTGATCGGCGCGCTCGAACATGTCCTGGTCCGAGACCCCCCAGGTCGGGTCGGAGAACACCGGATCGACGTAGTCGTCGCGGCCGACGAAGTTGCTCATGCCCTGGTTGCCGAAGAAGCCCTTCTGGTTGTCCCAGCCGAAGTCGCCGTTGTACACGTAGAGATTGTCGAAGCCGCGCTCGCCGAGCAGCTGCGGCAGCCCGGAGAAGCGATGGCTGCCCTCGGGCATCTGCATCAGGTACTCGAACCCCGGCAGATTGGGGAAGCAGGCCATGCTGGCGAACATGCCCTGGTGGGTGTGCGTGCCGTTGGAGAAGTAGCGGGTGAACAGCAGGCCGTCGCGGCTCAGGCGGTCGAAGTTGGGCGTGATATCGCCCTTGCCACCCAGGGCGCCGACATAGTGCCCGGCGAAACTCTCCATCAGGATCACCACCACATTGCGCACCGGCAACCGCAGGGCCGGCGGCGGCGTCATCACGCGGCGCACGGCCGCCTGCCCGGCATCGACCAGTTGCTCGTTCCGCCCCAGCAGCATGTCGCGCACCAGTCGCTCGGCCTGCTCCGGGGGCATGCTGGCCTTCCACTGGTTGTCGCGCTGCGCGGACCAACGCGCCCTGGCCGCGTCGATCAGGCTCAGGCTGCCGTTCAGGCCCAGTTGGTTGGCGAATACCGAATCGGTGGTGCTGGCGTCGCCCCAGCGCAGCGGCGGCCCCTGGCGCAGGGTGCCGCGAATGGCCAGCACGGCCAGCACCAGACACAGCGCGAAGACCGCCGCGCGCACATGCCAGCGCTCGCCCAGCGGCGCCGGCTGACGTGGTGGCGCGACGGCCGCCAGCCGGTGCAGCGCGCGCAGCGCCCACAGCAGCAGCCAGCTGGCCAGGGCCCAGGCCAGCAGATAGCGCAGCACCGGGAAACCATGCCAGAGCATGCTCAGCACCGTGCCCGGGTCCTCGCCCAGGTACTGGAAAACCAGGGCATTGAGACGCTGGTGAAACTCGCGGTAGAAATCCAGCTCGAGCACGCCGAGAAACAGGCCGGCACTGGCGAACAGGCCGAGCCAGGCCAGCTGCCAGCCGCGCGCCGCCATCAGCCGTCGGCTGGCCAGGGCCAGGAGCAGCGGCGTCAGGCCGAACGCCGTCAGGCGCAGGTCGAAGCGCACGCCGTTGCCGAACGCCTCCACGAAGGCGCCGATGGCGGTATCGCCGATCAGCTCGTGGTTGTACAGCAGCAGGGCGAGACGCAGCAGGCTGTGCAGGGCCAGCAGAAGCAGGC
This sequence comes from Pseudomonas sp. CAU 1711, assembly GCF_039888625.1. Classification (NCBI taxonomy): domain Bacteria; kingdom Pseudomonadati; phylum Pseudomonadota; class Gammaproteobacteria; order Pseudomonadales; family Pseudomonadaceae; genus Pseudomonas; species Pseudomonas sp. CAU 1711. The sequence continues at coordinate 278,614 of NZ_JBDQQT010000001.1, read as the reverse complement.
CGGCGAGCCCGGTGAACAGCAGGTGTTGGCGCAGCAGGTTGTGGCGACTGGAGGCGTGCATCGGTCAGTTCCCCGTCTTGCGCCGCTGCAGGCGCAGCACGCGGTTGCGTCCCTGCTCGGCGAGCAGATATTGGCCGGCGGCGCTCTGCAGGATGCTCTGCGCCGAGCGCAGATGGCTAAGCACGGTCTGCAGCCGGCCGTCCTCGCTCAGCAGGAGCAGGCGGGCCATATGGGTGGCGTCTTCGGTAATCCACAGGCCGTCGGCGCTGCACAGCAGGAAGCCAGGCTGATTGAGGCCGTCCAGCACGAGACGATCCTGCCCCTCGCTCAGCAGCTGGAAGACCTGGCCCTTGGTCTTTTCGCTGTAGAACAGGCGACCATCGGGGCAGGCGGTGATCGCCTCGGCTTCGTCGAGGTCGCTACGCAGCACCAGCGTCGTATCGCTTTGCGGGTCGTAACGCAGCAGACGCCCGTCGCCATGGCGGTCCTCTATCGCATAAAGGTAACGGCCATCGTTGGCCAGCCCCTCGATATTTCGCCCGCTGAACAGGGAGCGCGTGCCATCCGGGGTGTACCAGAGAACGGGCTCTTCATCCTGCTCCTGGCTGAACAGCACACCGCCGCGAAAGGACGTCATGCCATCCGGTTTGGATAGGCCGAGCTCGACCTCGCTCAGGCTGCCATCCGCCGAGCGCTTCAGAATGCGGCCCTGGCCATTCTGCAACTCCTGGCTGAGCAGCAGCTCGCCCTGGCCATCGAAGGCCAGTGCGCTGACCTTCTCCACATCGTCCTGGTACGGCTCGTAGCGCCAACCCGCCGCAGCCTGCGGTGGCGCGAGGTGGCGCCAGGCCGCCAGCGCCAGCACGGCCAGCGCAATGCTGCAGACGCTGCCGAGCAGCGCCCGCCAATGTCGGGCGTTCAGACTGCGGGTGAAGAAATGGACCTGAGGGTAGGTCTGCGTTAGCGACATCGAGTTTTTCCCAAGATTGACGGCATGCCGGGGCAGCCCCGACACGCCTGTGAAGTCCAAAGGGCTCAGTGCCCACGTACGGCAGTCAGCGCCTGGGTACTGCCGCTCCGGCAATTACGGAAGAGGTCGTTCTCGGGCCGATATACCCCGGTCTGCACGTCCATCAGCCCGAGGACCGAGTGGTACAGGTTGTCCTGCGAGACCAGTTCGTCGGCCCGCTGACGCAGGCACTGGGTGTCGACACCCGCGCTTTGCTGCAGGCCGGTGGAGAACCACATGAGCATGGGTATGTGAATCTGCTCGCTGGGCGCCAGGGCATAGGGCATGCCATGCAGATAGACGCCGTTCTCGCCGAGCGACTCGCCGTGGTCGGACAGATACAGCATGGCGCTGTCCAGACGCCCGGCGTTGTGCCGCAGCAGGTCGATGGCCGCCGCCAGCACATGGTCGGTGTACACCAGGCTGTTGTCGTAGGCATTGAGGATGCTGCTGCGGCTGCAGCGATCCAGCTGACCGTGGTTGCAGGTCGGTTTGAAGGTCGCGAAGGCCGGCGGGTAGCGCTTGTAGTAGGCGGGGCCGTGGCTGCCCTTCATGTGCAGGACAATCACGGCATCGCGCTCGAGTCTGTCCAGGTAGTCCTGCAAGCCGTGCAACAGAATCTCGTCGAAACACTCATTGTCGGCGCAGGCGCCATCCACCTCCAGGTGCGAGACATCGTCATAGGCGACCCGGTCGCAGACATCCTTGCAGCCCGAGTTGTTGTCCCGCCAGAGCACCTGCACGCCCGCGCGCTGCAACACGTCGAGCAGGTTCTCGCGCCCCTTGGCCATGTCTTCCCTGTAGCCGTCGCGGCCCAGGCCCTGGAACATGCAGGGCACGGACACCGCCGTGGCCGTGCCGCAGGAGGTGGCCTGGGTGAAGTTGATGACATCGCGCCTGGCCAGCTCGGGGTTGGTCGGGCGGGCATAGCCGTTGAGCGAGAAGTTGGCGGCGCGCGCGGTCTCGCCGACCACCAGCAGGGTCACCCGCGGCCGGCCGGAGGCGACGCGCCGCATGCGCCTGGCATCGCTGCCCACGACTTCGAGCCGATGCGGGGCCGCCAGCTCACGCTTGAGATAGCCATGCACGGCCGCCACCACATTGGACGGCACCAGCAGCAGGCGCACCTCGCGATGATTGCGCAGCAAAGAGGCATAGGGCTTGTACAGGCCCATGAGGATGCCCCCCATGCACAACAGCAGCAACGCCATGCCGCCGAGCTTGGCCAGCGTCTCGCGGCGCCAGCCGCGCTGCAGCAGCCGCACCCGCGAGAGCAACAACACGGGAATCAGGCCAAGGCCGAACATCCACAGCAGCAGCCGCCAGGTGAGCAGATCCAGCGCTTCGGCGCTGTCCGTCTGCATCACATTGGTCAGCATCGCGTGGTCGATGACGATGCCAAAGCTGTTGATGAAATAACTGGCCGCCGCCGACACCAGCAGCACCAGGCCCAGAACGGCCTTGGTCAGACGCCCCCAGGCCAGCAGACTGAGCAGCAGATACAGCCAGATGAAGACGAAGACCGGCAGACTGGCCAGGAAGAAGATGCTGGACTGGTTCAGATGCCCCAGACCATCCACCACGGCACGCCAGAAGGGCAGATTCATGCTCAGCATCAGCCACAGCGCGACCAACATGGTCAGTGCGCTGCGACTGAGGGGAAGGGTCCAGCGCTTGGCTTGGAGGCCAGGCGTGGCCTGCGGGGACGTATTCACAACGGGGCTCGGCCGATAGGTTGAGGATCGGCCGTCAGGCTATTGCGCCGGCTGTGAAGCCGCCGTCATGGCGATGTGAAAAAGCCGTCAAGCCGGGCCGGTGCGGGCGGGCCGGCGCGAGGAATGAGGCTCAGGAGCGCGGCTTGGCGCGCGCCGTCGGCTCGGCCACCAGGGGATCGTCCGGCCAGTAGTGCTTGGGATAACGCCCCTTGAGGCCCTTCTTCACTTCCGCATAGGTGTTGGCCCAGAAGCTGGCCAGGTCCTGGGTCACCTGCACCGGGCGGCGCGCCGGCGACAGCAGGTGCAGCAGCACGATCTGCCGACCGCCGGCGATACGCGGCGTGGCGGCCAGGCCGAATAGCTCCTGCAGGCGTACAGCGAGCACTGGCGGGTACTCCGAATAGTCCAGCGCGATACGAGACCCGGAAGGCACCTGCAGGGTCTTGGGTGCCAACTCATCAAGACGTTGTGGCAATGGCCAGGGCAACAGACCGAGGAGGATGCTCGGCAAATCCAGATTGGCGAAGTGGCTGAGACGGCTGACCTTGCTTAAGAATGGCAGCAGCCAGTCTTCCAGCGACGCCAGCAGGGCCGCGTCGGACAGGTCCGGCCACTCGCTGGCGCCCTTGTGCTGCAGATCCAGGCGGCGCAACAGCGCCACCCGCGCCTGCCACTGGCGCAGCTCCGGGGTCCAGGGCAGCAGCTCCAGGCCCTTGCGCCGCACCAGGCCAAGCAGCGCGCGCCCTCGGGCTTCCTCGTCCAGGCCGGTCAGCGCCTCGCGGGACAGCACCAGTTCGCCGACCCGGCGCTGGCGCTCGGCGCGCAGCACGCCCTCGCGCTCGTCCCACTCCAGCTCCTCGCGCAGGCTCACCTGCTCGGCCAGCACCGAGTCGAACAGTGCCGGGTCGAGGTCGGCGGCGAGATAGATGCGTTCCTCGCGCTGGCCCTGGCGGCTGCCGAGGTCGGCGATCACCAGCCACTCGTGCTTCATCAGCGCATCCGGCTCGCCGAACTGGGCGGCACGGCCATTGGCCAGGCGGTAGTCGCCGCCACCGGCCTTGCGCTGGCGGGCGACCCGGTCCGGGTAGGCGAAGGCGAGCAGCGCGCCGAGCCAGCGCGGATGCTCAGGGTCGGCCACCGCCTCGCTCGGCGCGCCGCGCAGATAGGAACGGAACTGGCGGGCCAGCTGGCGCGCGCGTTGCACGCCGCCCCTGGCGCCGCCGGCCCTTGTCTCGCCGGCCAGCAGGCTCATGCGGCTGTGCAGATCGGCTCCGGCGCCGCGCAGGATATCGCGCTCGCCCAGCAGCGCCGCGAGATCGGCCGCCAGCGCGCCGAGGCCCAGGGCCTGGCCGCGCAGCAGCAGATGGGCGATGCGCGGATGCGCCGGCAGCTCGGCCATGGCCTGGCCGTGGGCCGTCAGCGCGCCGCGCGGGTCCAGGGCGCCGAGGCGCGCCAGCAGGTCGCGGCCCTGGGCAAGCGCCGCGGCCGGCGGCGCATCCAGCCAGGCCAGCTCATTGGCCTGCACGCCCCAGCGCGCCAGCTGCAGGGCCAGGCCGGCCAGGTCGGCCGCAAGGATCTCCGCCGTGCCATGGGCGGCCAGCTGCTCGTGCTGGGTCTGCGACCACAGGCGATAGCACACCCCCGGTTCCAGGCGCCCGGCGCGGCCGGCACGCTGAGTGGCCGAGGCGCGCGAGATGCGCTGGGTGTCCAGGCGGGTCATGCCGCTGGCCGGGTCGAAGCGCGGCACCCGCGCCAGACCGGCATCGACCACCACGCGCACGCCGTCGATGGTCAGGCTGGTCTCGGCGATATTGGTGGCCAGCACCACCTTGCGCGTGCCGGCCGGTGCCGGCTCGATGGCGGCGCGCTGGGCGGCCAGCTCCAGATCGCCATGCAGCGGGCAGAGCAGGATATCCGGACGAGCGCCGAGCCGCTCTGCGAGCTGCTCATGCACCCGGCGGATCTCGGCCTGGCCGGGGAGGAACACCAGCAGACTGCCGGGCTCAATGGCCAGGGCCTGCAGCACCGTCTGCACCACCCGCGGCTCGATGCGCTCGCCGGGCTGGAAGGGCGCGCCCCAGCGCATCTCCACCGGGTGCATGCGGCCCTCACTGGACACCACCGGCGCGGCGCCGAGCAGCGCCGAGAGGCGCTCGCCCTCCAGGGTCGCGGACATCAGCAGCACCTTGAGCGGCGGCTCGTCGCGCAGCAGCTCGCGGCCGTTGAGGGTCAGCGCCAGGGCCAGGTCGGCATCCAGGCTGCGCTCGTGGAACTCGTCGAAGATCACCAGGCCGACGCCTTCCAGCGCCGGGTCGTCCTGCAGGCGACGGGCGAGGATGCCCTCGGTGACCACCTCGATGCGCGTGTTCGGGCCGACCTTGGAGTCCAGGCGGATGCGGTAGCCGACCGTCTCGCCGACCCGCTCGCCCAGCTCGCTGGCCAGGCGCTCGGCGGCGGCGCGGGCGGCCAGGCGGCGCGGCTCCAGCATCAGGATCGACTGCCCGGCCAGCCAGGGCTCGGCGAGCAGGGCCAGGGGCACGCGGGTGGTCTTGCCGGCGCCGGGCGAGGCCTCCAGCACGGCCTCGTGGCGCTCGGCCAGGGCTTGGCGGAGGGCGGGCAGAACGTCGTCGATGGGCAGGCGGTTCATGGGTTCTCCGAAACAGCCGGCGATTATAGAGGCGAACCCCAGGGCCTGTTGACGTTTCGCCGCGACCGCGACGGAGCCAGGCCCTAGGGGGTGGCGGACATCCAACTAACACACTGGCCTTGCTATAGTGCCGACCCCATTTTCAGGAGGTGTTCATGCGCTCGCATTCCCGTGTAATTGGCGGCGTTCTCGCCCTGTCCCTGACCACCCAGCTGACCGCCTGCGGCACCCTGTTCTTCCCCGACCGCCGCGGCCAGATCGAGGGTCGCATCGACCCGCTGGTGGCCGGCCTCGACGCCATCGGCATTCTGTTCTACGTGATCCCCGGGCTGATCGCCTTCGGCATCGACTTCGCCACCGGCGCCATCTACCTGCCGAACGATCAGTACAGCATCGCCCCCGAGAAGCTGCGGGACGCCGTGGGTGAAGACGGCCGCATCGACCAGGTCCGGCTCAAGGCCATAGTGCTGCAGGAAATCGGCCTGGACCTGCCTCTGGACGATCCGCGCCTGATCCAGCACAGTGGCAGCATCGAGCAGCTGGCCGCACTCGGCCTGCGCGCGGAGGCCTGATGAACCACCTCGCCACTCACCTGCAGCGCCTGCTGGCCTACCACGGCTGGGCCTACGCGCGCCTGCTCGGCGAGCTGGCGAGCCTGCCCGAGGAGCAGTACCGCGCGCCCTGCGGACTGTTCTTCGGCAGCATCCACGGCACCCTCAACCACCTGGCGGTGGCCGACCGTATCTGGCTGGCGCGGGTGCGCGGCGAGGCGCAGCCCTTCGCCCGCCTGGATGCCGAGGCGGTGAGCGAACGCGCCGCCGTCGAAACCTATCTGGAGATCGGCGTGGCCGCCTGGCACGACCATCTCGAGGGCCTGCAGGACGTCGAGCTGCTGGCCCCCGTGGCCTACCGCAACATGGCCGGCGAGGCGCAGCAACGGCCGTTGCTGGACATAGTCACCCACCTGGTCAACCACGGCAGCCACCACCGCGGGCAGATCAGCGCGGCGCTGACCGCCCTCGGCCACCCGGCGCCCAAGCTGGACTACATCTACGCCCTGCCCGAACTGCCATGAGCCCCGCCCGCCTGCTGCGCCTGGCCACGGTCGCGGCCCTGGCCACGGCCCTCAGCCTGGCCCTGGCCAAGGCCGTGGCCTGGTGGCTGAGCGGCTCGGTCAGCCTGCTGGCCGGCCTCACCGACTCGCTGCTGGACGGCGCCGCCTCGCTGCTCAACCTGATCGCCGTGCACTACGCCCTGCGCCCGGCCGACGAGGACCACCGCTACGGCCACGGCAAGGCCGAAGCCCTGGCCGGGCTGGCCCAGGCCCTGTTCGTCGGCGCCAGCGCGGTGCTGGTGGCGCTGCAGGCGGTCGACCGCCTGCGCCACCCCGAGCCGCTCGCCGCCACCACCCTGGGCATCGCGGTGATGCTGCTGTCGCTGGCCCTGACCGCCGCCCTGCTGCTGCTGCAGCGGCACGTGGTGCGCGTCACCGGTTCCACGGCGATCCGTGCCGACGCCTTGCACTACCGCTCCGACCTGTTGCTCAACTGCGCCATCCTGCTCGCCCTGATCCTGGCGGCGCAGGGCTGGCACAGCCTGGACCCGCTGTTCGGCCTGGGCATCGCCGTCTATATCCTGTGGAGCGCGTTCTCCATCGTGCGCGAGGCGGTGGCGGTGCTGATGGACGAGGCGCTGGCCCCCGACGTCAGCCAGCGCATGCATGCCCTGGCCTGCGCCGTGCCCGGCGTGCTCGGCGCCCACGACCTGCGCACGCGGGTGTCGGGCAGCCGCTGGTTCGTCCAGCTGCATCTGGAGCTGCCCGGCGAGCTGTCGCTGCGCGAGGCGCACAGCCGCTGCGAGGCGGTGGAGCGGGCGATACGCGGCGAGTTCCCGCGTGCCGAGGTGCTGGTGCACGCCGACCCGGTCGCCTGAATAAAAAAGGGAGGCCTTGCGGCCTCCCTTACGGGGACTTGTCCGGCACAGGCGATTGTGTCGCCGCTTTCCTCGTCCGCCTGGTTGGGCGGTACGGGCCCGGGGGCCTGCACGATCCGGTAGGACCGCCGGCGCCGCAGCGCCTGATTGGGCAGTGCGGTTGGACTCATCGTCCGGGCCATGAAACTGAGGGAAAGCTTAATCGCCGGCCCCCGACACAGGATTGCTAAGATTGCTGACCAGCATGCCATTTGCGCAATAAATGACTACTGATAGAGTAAAAAGCGCAATCCATAAAGAAAGAAGCATCACCATGAACAAACTGGACCGCTACGACCTGCGCATCCTCGCCGAACTGCAGCGCGACGCACGCATCTCCAACCAGGAGCTGGCCGAGCGCATCGGCCTGTCGCCCTCGCCCTGTTCGCGACGGGTCAAGCAGCTCGAGGACGACGGCTACATCGCCCGCCAGGTGGCGCTGCTGGACGGCAAGAAGCTCGGCCTGACCCTGACCGCCTTCGTCCTGATCGGCATGGACCGCCACACCCCGGAGCGCTTCGAGCACTTCCAGGCGGTGATCCGCCAGTGCCCGGAGGTGCTGGAATGCAGCCTGGTGACCGGAATGGACGCCGACTACCAGCTCAAGGTGGTGGTGCCGGACATGGACCACTACCAGAAATTCCTCCTCGGCCAGCTGACCCGCATCGAGGGCGTGACCAGCGTGCGCTCCAGCTTCGTGCTCAACCAGGTGCTGTCCAGCACCGAGCTGCCGCTGGAACACCTGCGCGGCTGATCGCCGCAGGGCCGACCGGCGTGTGCCGCCTGGCGCGCCGGGTTGCGTATAATCGCCGCCCGTTGTCCGCCAGCCCCGCCGAGGTCCCCGATGGAAACCGAACAGTTCGAAGCCCTGATGATGTACGTCCTGGTCGGCGGCCTGGTGCTGTTCATGTTCTTCATCATCTGGGACCTGGCGAAGAAGTCCAAGGCCGGGCGCCTCGGCACCGCCATCCTGTTCCTCGGCCTGGGCCTGTGCCTGTTCGCCTTCCTGGCCAAGCCGATCATCACCTACATCATCGAGGCCGCGCGCGGCATTCACGGCTGAGGCTTAGCCTCACCTGGCCCTCGAATCCCTCACCCCGGCCCTCTCCCGGAGGGAGAGGGAGACCATCCTGGAACACCGTGCCTAACCCCTCTCCCCCTGGAAGGGCGGTTGGGGTGAGGGTCTTCCAGGCACCTCGGCCATACGCCCCACGTCAGCTACAGGCGCGGCTCCAGCTCGCGCCACTGCCCTGGCGGCAGGTCGTCCAGGCTCCAGGGGCCGATGCGCACCCGCACCAGCCTGAGCGTCGGCAGGCCCACGGCGGCGGTCATGCGCCGCACCTGGCGGTTGCGCCCCTCGCGAATCACCAGCTCCAGCCAGGCGGTCGGCACGCTCTTGCGAAAGCGCACCGGCGGGTTGCGCGGCCACAGCTGCGGCTCCTCCAGGCGGCGCGCCTCGGCCGGCAGGGTCGGACCGTCGTTGAGCTGTACGCCCTCGCGCAGCTGGCGCAACTGCTCCTCCGTCGGCTCGCCCTCCACCTGCACCCAGTAGGTCTTGGCCAGCTTGTGCCTGGGGTCGGCGATCTGCGCCTGCAGGCGACCGTCGTTGGTCAGCAGCAGCAGGCCCTCGCTGTCGCGATCCAGGCGCCCGGCCGGATAGACCCCGGGCACGCCGACGAAGTCCTTGAGAGTGGCGCGGCCCTGCTCGTCCTGGAACTGGGTCAGCACGTCGAACGGCTTGTTCAGCATCAGCAGGCGCGGTTCGACCGGCGGCGCCTTGGCCACCCGGCGCGGGGCGGGCTTGCCGGCAACGCGGCGCGGGGCGGAGGGGCGAGGTGGGCGCGACATGCTCGATCCTGGGAAGGAAAAGAGCGCAGTTTAACCGAGCCTTATCAGCCCCGCTGATGATGCCCCGCCGCGCCACACATCCGGCTAAGCTGCTGCAATCGAATCGACCGCAGAGGACGACAGCATGAGCCACGAACTCGCCACCTTCACCGGCTGGGCCGCCACCGCGCCGGGCGCGCCGCTCGAACGCCACAGCTACGATCCCGGCCCGCTGGGCGCCGAGGAGGTCGAGGTGGCGGTGGAATACTGCGGCATCTGCCACTCCGACCAGTCGATGATCGACAACGAGTGGGGCAACGCCCGCTACCCCTTTATCCCCGGCCACGAAGTGGTGGGCAGCATAGTGCGCCTCGGCGAGCAGGTGCGCGGCCTGCAACTCGGCCAGCGGGTCGGCATCGGCTGGTACAAGGGCAGCTGCATGCACTGCGGCTCCTGCATGCACGGCGAGCACAACCTCTGCCGCACGGTGAAACCGACCATAGTCGGCAGCCACGGCGGCTTCGCCGACCGCCTGCGCGCGCACTGGGCCTGGGCCGTGCCGCTGCCGCAGGGCCTCGACCCGGCGCTGGTCGGCCCGCTGTTCTGCGCCGGCTCCACGGTGTTCAGCCCGCTGCTGGAGTTCGATGTGAAGCCCACCGACCGGGTCGGCGTGGTCGGCATCGGCGGCCTCGGCCACCTGGCCCTGCGCTTCCTCAATGCCTGGGGCTGCGAAGTCACCGCCTTCACCTCCTCGCTGAGCAAGCAGGACGAGGCCAGGCGCCTGGGCGCGCACAAGGTGGTGGCCTCCACCGATGGCGCGGCGCTGAAGGCGATCGCCGGCAGCCTGGACTTCCTGCTGGTCACCGCCAGCGCCGACCTGGACTGGAACGCCCTGCTCGCCACCCTGCGTGGCAAGGGCCGCCTGCACTTCGTCGGCATAGTGCCGAGCGCCATCCCCACCCACGTGTTCGGCCTGATTCCGCAGCAGAAGAGCCTGTCCGGCTCGCCGGTGGGCTCGCCCGCCAGCATGGCGACCATGCTGGAGTTCTGCGCCCGCCACCAGATACTGCCGCAGGTCGAGCACTTCCCCATGAGCCAGGTGAACGCCGCGCTGGATCACCTGCGTGCCGGCAAGGCGCGCTACCGCGTGGTGCTGGACGCCAGCCAGTGAACGGCCTGCGCTGGCGGCCCGCGCCGCCCTGGCACCTGGGCGCGGTGGACGGCACCGACCGCCCGCGCCTGCTGCAGCTATGGGAGGCGGCAGTGCGCGCCACCCACCACTTCCTCGCCGAAGAGGACATCCAGTTCTACCGGCGCATGCTCGCCGAGCAGTATTTCGACCTGGTGCGCCTGAGCTGCCTGCGCGACGAGCAGGGGCATATCCAGGGCTTCGCCGGCACCGCCGAGGACAGGCTGGAGATGCTTTTCGTCGATCCGGCGCAGCATGGCCGGGGCCTGGGCAAGGCGCTGCTGCGCCATGCCATCGAGCGCGACGGCGTGCGCCTGGTGGACGTCAACGAGCAGAACCCCACCGCCCTGGCCTTCTACCTCGCCCAGGGCTTCGAACGGATCGGCCGCTCGCCGCTGGACGGGGCCGACAAGCCCTACCCGCTGCTGCACCTGCGTCTGAACCGACCGTAGGATGGGTTGAGCTGCATGGCGGCGATACCCATCGCAATGGCCCGCATGGGGTATCGCTGCACGCTTTGCTAGTCCGGCTGAACCCAAGACCGCGCCGCGGACCTCCCCCGGATTACCTCCGGGCCAGGCTCTGCGCCTGGGCCGGGACGCCCCGCGGCGGCTGCCCGGCCCACAGCTGCAGCCGCCGCGACAGCAGCAGCTCGGCGGCGATCACCGCCAGCAGCAGCGCGACGAGCAGCAGCAGCGACAGATAGAAGGGTTTGAGCGCCTGGCCGATCTGGCGCTTGAGCAGACCCAGCAGGAAGTCGGCCTGGAACAGCTGCTCGACCCGCGCATCCAGCACCTGCAGCACCACCTGGCGATCGACCCCCGCATACTTGTCGGCCTGCTCCGCCACGCTGTCGCGTACCAGCTCTTCGAGCATGGCCGCCTGCAACAGGTCGAGCAGGCCCGTGGCGATACGCTCGCTCACGGAGGCGTGCTCCAGCTCGGGGGCCCGCGCCAGCATCTGCGCCTGCAGGTACTGCGCCGCCAGCTGGTTGAGCAGGGCCTGCACGCTGCTGGCCTGCAGCGCCTTGGCCAGGGTCTGCTGGTCCTGGGCCTGCAGATGAGCCTCGAAGTCCTGCCAGAGGCCATCGGCGACCGTCTGCACCAGCGGCGCGTAGCTGTCCAGATGGCGGTAGACCTGCTGCTGGCCACCATAGAGCAGACCGCCCTGCAGGCCGAAGAAGGCGCCGCCAGCCGGCAATAGCAGGAAGTACGACTTGAGCAGCCAGTGGTGCCAGCGCTTGCGCCGCCCCAGCCAGCCACGGCGCTGCAACTGCAGCGCCAGCAACAGCCCGGCAACGACGCCGAGCAGCACGCCGAGGCAGCTGTAACCCAGTAGCGAGAGAAAGCTGAAGGGCTCCCACAAGCCCTGCAGCAGAACCTGAGCCTTATCCATGGCGCCGACGCTCCTCGTCATCCGTTCGGGAGCCGCAGCCTAATCCACCGCGCCGGCGCTCGCAGCCCGTGCAGCGGAGACTGTGCGGCGGCACACAAAGTGTGCGCCCCCGGCTGGCGGGCGCTCGATCAGCGGAACGGCGGCTCGTCGAAGCTCCTCAGCTTGCGCGAGTGCAGCGAGTCGAGCTGGCAGCGCAGCAGGTCGAGGGCGGCGATGCCGATGGCCAGGTGCTGGCTGACCGCACGCTGGTAGAAGCCGGTGGCCGAGCCGGGCAGCTTGATCTCGCTGTGCAGCGGCTTGTCCGACACGCACAGCAGGGTGCCGTAGGGCACCCGCAGGCGATAGCCCTGCGCTGCGATGGTGCCGCTCTCCATGTCCACGGCGACCGCGCGCGACAGGTTGATCAGCGGCCGCTCGTGAGCCCAGTGCAGCTCCCAGTTGCGGTCGTCGTAGGTCAGCACGGTGCCGGTGCGCAGGCGCTTCTTCAGCGCCTCGCCCTGCTCGCCGGTGACCTGCGCGGCGGCCTCCTGCAGGGCCTGCTGCACCTCGGCCAGGGCCGGGATGGGGATGTTCGGCGGCAGCACCCGGTCGAGGATGCCGTCCCTGCGCATATAGGCGTGGGCCAGCACGTAGTCGCCGATGGTCTGCGATTGGCGCAGACCGCCGCAGTGGCCGATCATCAGCCAGCAGTGCGGGCGCAGCACGGCCAGGTGGTCGGTGATGTTCTTGGCGTTGGACGGGCCGACGCCGATATTGACCAGGGTCACGCCGTGGCCGTCGGCGGCGATCAGGTGGTAGGCCGGCATCTGGTAGCGGTGCCAGACGATGGCGTCGGCCACCGCCTGGGCGTCCTCCTCGGAAGTGCCGCGCTCGATGATCACGTTGCCCGGCAGCACCATGCGCACGAAGCGCGGATCGTCGCGCAACTGCTCCAGGCCGTGGCGGATGAACTGGTCGACGTAGCGGTGGTAGTTGGTCAGCAGTATCCACGGCTGCACGTGGCGCCAGTCGCTGCCGGTGTAGTGCTGGATGCGCTTGAGCGAGAAGTCGGTGCGCGCCGCGTCGAACAGCGCCAGCGGCAGGTCGCTGCTGTCGCCCCAGCCGTACAGACCGTCGGCCACCGAGTCGGTGGCGGCGGACAGGTCGGTGCTGGGAAACACCCGCGCCAGCTCGGCGGCGCTGACCCCGGAGCCGGACAGCTCGTCGCCCTGGTCGACCACATAGGGGTAGGGGATGTTTTGCAGGCTGAAGCCGACCTCGACGGTGACCGAGAAGTCCTCCATCAGCGGACGCAGCTGGTCCAGCAGGTAGCCGCGAAAGGCCTGCGGCTGGGTCACGGTGGCGCGGTAGGTGCCCGGCACCTGCACCTTGGCGTAGGCGCGCACGCTGCTCGGCACCTCGCCCTGGCAGTGGTAGGTCAGGCGCAGCTCCGGGTAGCGAAACAGCGCGCGCTCGGCTTCGCCGGGCTGCACGCGCTCCTTGAGGTAGCGCTTGAGCGCGTGGCTGAGGGCCTCGGTGGCCTGACGATGCAGGGCGGCGAGCCGGTCGACGGCCTCCTCGGCGGTGGCGGCGACGACGAAATCGGAGTGCGGCATGGCGGTCACGGGGCAGCTTCCTGGCTGTAGCGATGGCCTATCTTGCGCCCGCCCGGCGGTCGTCGGCAAACCTCGACTAGGCTTAGCCTATCCCGACCGACGGAGCCGACCGTGCGCCTTGCCCCCCTCTTCTGCCTGCTGCTGTGCGGCACGACACTGGCCAATGAGCTGGACGGCCACTACCAGGGTCTGATGAACGAACAGCCCACCGAGCTCATCCTGCGCAGCAGCGGCGAGACGCTCAGCGGCGAGTATGTGGAGAACCGGCAGAGCCGCTATCCGCTGAGCGGGCGCCTGGACGGCCAGGTGCTGAAACTGCGGGTCAACGATCCCGTGTCGGGCGAGACGCTGGCCAATATCAACGCCAACTACGCCAACGACATGCTCAATGCGGTGCTCGCCACCCGCCACCCGCAGAGCGGCGAGACGCTGGTGCGCGACGGACTGTTCCAGCGTATCGGCCCGGCGCCCGATCCGAGCCTGGACCCGACCCTGGTCGGCACCTGGGTCAACGAGCGCGAACCCCATGTGCGCGATGGCCAGCTGCTCGCCCCGGCGCAGATCACCACCCTGCGCATCCGCGCCGACGGCAGCATCGCCCAGTGGGCGCGCCAGGTCGGCGGCGGCAGCGAATGGAGCTACGACCGCCCCGGCGAGCTGCAGTACAGCGGGCGCTGGCGCAGCGACGATGGCCTGCTGCTGGTGCGCCTCAAGGGCGCGGCGGACTTCCAGCCGGCGGCGCACTACCGCTTCGACCAGCCCTACCTGGTGACCAGAAGCAATACCGGCGAGATGAAGTGGCAGAGGCGCTGAGCTGACAGCCAAATCTGCGCTTGCTGCCATGAGCACAGCCGGGTCAGGTACTCATTGTTGTTCCCTGTCCACACCGATCATCCCCTAGCACGGAAAGCATGCAAGGTAGAACGGCGCGCCGATCTGGCGGCATGGCTCATCCCCGCTGGTGCGGGGAACACAGGGCGACCAGCACTTTTTCGTTGTCTATTTGCGGTTCATCCCCGCTGGCGCGGGGAACACGTTTGCAGGGCCTTGAGCTGCTCGCGCGAGGCCGGTTCATCCCCGCTGGCGCGGGGAACACGGCGCAACGCGATCAGCGGAACCAACCGATGATCGGTTCATCCCCGCTGGCGCGGGGAACACGCCGACGTAGACCTTGAACCCGCCAATTGTGCCGGTTCATCCCCGCTGGCGCGGGGAACACGGCAACGGCGAACCGCTGCCGCCCATCGACTACGGTTCATCCCCGCTGGCGCGGGGAACACCTGCACACGTACCACAATTCGGGGTTCGCGGACGGTTCATCCCCGCTGGCGCGGGGAACACGGCGATGTTCCGCCATTCGCTACACATGCCCGCGGTTCATCCCCGCTGGCGCGGGGAACACGCATCGATCGGTTCCACCCATACCCGGACCGCCGGTTCATCCCCGCTGGCGCGGGGAACACGCAAATGTTATGTGTGTGCATGCATCCCTATGCGGTTCATCCCCGCTGGCGCGGGGAACACAGCGTGGCATTGAACGCAGGCACGAGCCAGGGCGGTTCATCCCCGCTGGCGCGGGGAACACGGCCTGATCGCAGTTCACCCCTACAAGGCCCGCGGTTCATCCCCGCTGGCGCGGGGAACACCAACTCCGTGACCTTGATCCCGCCGGTTAGCGCGGTTCATCCCCGCTGGCGCGGGGAACACCGCCAAATAGCCGTCACACCGTGGGCCACGACCGGTTCATCCCCGCTGGCGCGGGGAACACCCGAGCGCGCCAGGTAGCGCCCACGCTCTGGCCGGTTCATCCCCGCTGGCGCGGGGAACACGTGTCGTCCAGGCTGCTAAGGTTGGATACCGGCGGTTCATCCCCGCTGGCGCGGGGAACACTTCTTCGCCGGCCTCGGCGGATGGTCCGCCGCCGGTTCATCCCCGCTGGCGCGGGGAACACCAATACGTTGCCCCCGACGGCACCCTGACGGCCGGTTCATCCCCGCTGGCGCGGGGAACACAGAATCAGGCACTCGTGCAGGCTGCCGCCAGCCGGTTCATCCCCGCTGGCGCGGGGAACACGGCCAGCTCGCCATCGCGCCAAGCCCGCTCAGCGGTTCATCCCCGCTGGCGCGGGGAACACGGCCGGGGGTTGCGCGCATCCGCCCGCCATTCCGGTTCATCCCCGCTGGCGCGGGGAACACAGCGACGCGGCGTCGCACGTCCTGAGCGCCTCCGGTTCATCCCCGCTGGCGCGGGGAACACAGCCCCACCGCCCATTCGGACGTGGAGCGGGGCGGTTCATCCCCGCTGGCGCGGGGAACACAACTCCAGGCCGAGGCCCGGGCGCCCGACGCACGGTTCATCCCCGCTGGCGCGGGGAACACTGCGGCGCACGCCCCGTCAGAGCGCACATGAACGGTTCATCCCCGCTGGCGCGGGGAACACGCGGGAGTAGTGCATACCGGCTGCAATTCAGGCGGTTCATCCCCGCTGGCGCGGGGAACACACCAAACGTAACCGATTGTTCTCGAAAGAGAAAATCGGCCACGAAAAATCTACCGATTTTTCTTGTTAAAGATCGGGGCCTGCAGGTGGCAGAAAAGCGACCAAACGCAAGCCGTCATAGTCGATGGGTTCGCGGCGGTTGGCGCCAAGGGTCTGGAAGTCATAACCGGACTCGGTCTGGCTGGCCCAGGCCATCACCACATTGCCGTCTTCGTAGCCCGCTTCGAGCTGCTGCCAGATCATTTCTCGAGTACGCCGTGACACATCGCCGATATACACCCCGGCACGCACTTCCAGCAGCCAGATGGCCAGGCGCCCACGTAGGCGCGGCGGGACATTTTCGGTAACGACCATGAGAAAGCTCATTCACTTGGCCCTGTGTCCGGCATCGCCATGGCTTTCGGGGTTGGGAATGGCCGGCGGCACCGACTCCGGAGGCGCCTCGGGCGGGCTGATGCCACCGGCGGCCAGCACCTCCTCGATCAACGGGATGATACGACCGAGCAGCTTGTCCGTGCGGAACAGGTCGCGGCAGGCCAGGCGCACCTCACGCTCGGGCTCGGCCGGCGACTTGGCGGCGATGCGAAAGGCCAGCGGTACGACTGTGTCGAATTTGTACAGATCGGCGATGTCGTAGACGAACGACAACGGCTTGCCGGTATGGATAAAGCCCACCGCCGGCGCATAGCCGGCGGCCAGCACAGCCGCCTCGGTGATGCCGTAGAGGCAGGCGGTGGCGGCGGACAGGCAGCGATTGGGAATATCCGCCGCATCCCATTGGTTACGGTCGTAGTTGCGCGCCTGCCAGTTGACCTTATATTGCTGGGCCAGCAACTTGTAGGTTCCTCGTACCCTGGCACCCTCGATGCCGCGCAACTGCTCCACGCTACGCTTGGCCGGCGCCGGCTCACCGAAGCGAATCTCGTACATCTTGCGTACCACCTTCAGGCGGAGTTCGTCGTCCAGCGCCAGCTTGGCCTGGTAGAGCAGGCGGTCGGCCCGCGCACCGCCGGGCTGGCCGCTGGAATACAGGCGCACACCCGACTCGCCCACCCAGACCAACAGGGTGCCCACGGTAGCGGCCAGGTTGACCGCCGCATGGGAGATGCGAGTGCCCGGCTCCAGCATGATGCAGGCCACCGAACCGACCGGGATATGCTTGCGCACACCGTTCTTGTCGATCACCACGAAGGCGCCATCGAGCACGTCGATCTGCCCGTAGTAGACGAACACCATGGAAATGCGGTCCTTCATCGGTAGCGGCTTGAGCGGCGGCAGGAGCGTTCCGGACATACTCAGTCACCCTCGCCGGTCGGTGGCAACGGCGACAGGCCCTTGTCGACCAGCACGCGCATCTGTCGAATGGCCAGTTCGTTCAGCTTCACCAGCCGCTCGGACTGGGGCATTCCCTGCTCGATGAAGTGCGCGTTCATCGATTCCAGATTGGCCAGGCACACCAACTGATGCACGTTGGCGTGGTCGCGGATATTGCCTTTGAGTGCCGGATTGTCCTCGCGCCACTCCTTGGCGGTCACGCCGAACAGGGCGACATTGAGCAGATCGGCCTCGCTGGCGTAGATGAAGCCGATCTGCTGCGCACTGAGCTGATCCGGGATCAGGTTCTCACGGATGGCATCGGTATGGATCAGGTAGTTGACCTTGGCCAGGTTGCGCCGGATATCCCAGCCCAGTTGCTGGAACTCCTGTTCCTTGAGGCGTTGGAACTCCTTGATCAGATAGAGCTTGAACTCCACCGAAATCCAGCTGGCGAACTCGAAGGCAATGTCCTTCTGGGCGAAGGTGCCGCCATAGCGCCCGGCCTTGGATATCAGGCCGATAGCAGCGGTCTGCTCGATCCACTGCTTGGGCGTCAGGGTGAAGCTGTTGAGGCCGGCCTGCTTTCTAAACCCGTCGAATTCGACGGGTTTAAACGCCGGGTTGTTGAGCTGTTCCCAGATGCCCAGGAACTCGATGGTGTTGCGATTGCGCAGCCAGTTGCGAATCAGATCGTCGGTGCGCTCCGCATGCTTGTAGCGCGCGATATCGGTGATGCAGATGTACTCGATGCCGTCCCTGGCATAGGTGGCGATGTCCTGTTCGAGCACCTGCAGCTTGGCTTTCATGTGGTGAACCTCCGTCCCTGTCTGTTCGTTATTCGCCATCAACCACGACCCAGGCTGAGCAGGCCGCAACCGAAGGCCTTGCCCGGCCCTATGCCGTTGCGCAGCGCAGTTGCCAGCGCGGTGCTGTCTAGCGTCCGCAAACGCCCCTCGAAGCACACCCTGAGCAGGCTGACGCGGCCGTCCTGCTTGCGGCTGCGCAGCACTTCGCTACCCGTCACCAGCGCCGCCTCGAGCGCGAAACCATGGCGCTGGCCCTGGCGCGCCAACCAGGCCAACTGCGCCTCTTCCGCTACCAGGCCCTGGCGCTTGCCGTCGCGCGTTACCGTGGGGTTGGCGAACAGGCGGAAGCGATAGCACTGTTCAGGCTGCAGCCAGCCATCCGGGCTGATATCGCGGGTTTCGGCACTGCCCTTGAGGTAGTTCTGCAGGGCCTCCAGCACCGACCAGTCGGCCGGCTCCTGCGCCTGCACCAGCACCACCGGCTCGCTCCAGGCCGCCGTGGGCTCGGCGCGCCAGAGAATGCGCGGCGGAACCCGCTCGGCATCCTTGACGAAGGCGCGCACCAGGGTGCGGTGCATCTCGTAGGGGTCGCCCAGGTCGCGCCGCGCCTGGGCGCTGCGCGGGTCAAGCCGCAGTCGGGTCAGGTACATGTGACGCTCCCGTGAAGAACAGTTCGGACTTGACGAAACGCGGGCCGAAGCGCCGCTCGGCGAAGGCTGCCACCGGCTGATCGAGGCGCACGCTGCCTTCGCTGGGATGTTCCAGCAGTACCCGCCTCGGTACCTGCGGCACCTCGCCCGTCAGCAGACAGGGCCATGCCGCGAGCGCCGCCCGCAGCGGCTGTTCGCTCACCCCGTCGGGCAGGTATACCGGCAGCGACGGCACGTAGCTCTTGCGTCCCAGCGCCAACGACCAGACCGGACTCGCCAGCGCCTGGTGGATGCTCGCCAGCAGGCCGCGATCCCCTTCCAGGCCGACCAGAAACACGGCGTCGGCCAGGTAGTAGCGCGGGCTGACCACAGTGCGCTCCTGGTCGGGCTTGCCGCTGGAGGCGATCAGCACGCCGGTGGCGGTCTGGTAGTCGCGCAGCGGCACGCCCTCGCGCTCGACCCGCACGCCCATGCGCAAGGCGGCCAGATCATCGACCGGCTCGGCTCGATCGCGGCCGAGGGCGGCGCAGACCAGGCCGAGCACACCAGACTTGGACGGCTCCTGTTGGGTGTCGCGCTCGTCGAAACGGCTGGTGGTGCCCCAGGACTGCATCGGCCCTGCCAGGCGCAGCAGCAAGGTCGCCATGCTCAAGCCCTCATGGCGCTGGCGGCCACTTCGCGTGCCCGCCGCGCCAGCTCCGCCAGGTTGGCCACCGCCTCGCCCTTGGCCGCCGGCCAGCGGCCGGTGAGGTCGAGGCTCAGCCAGCGGTCCTGCGCCGCGCCGTAGACGGCGGCCAACTTGCTTTCGTAGGTGGCCAGGCGCTCCACCGACTGCTCGGTAAGGGCCTGGTCGGCACGCGGCGCCACCGGTTTCTCGAAGGCATTGGCCAGGCTCAACGGTGTGGCATGGCGCAGGCACAGGCCGGCGAACTCGGGCGGGTTGTGCGCGGCAAAGCTGTTCTGCTTGCCGCTGGGAATGGCCAGGGCCAGCGCGCGGGTGAAGGCCTCGACGGCGGACAGCGCCAGTTCCAGGTCGCCCTGCAGGTTGGCCAGCAGTTTGCGCAGGTCGAGTACGGCATAGCGGTAGAGGGTGGCGGAGTTGAACTCCACCTGACCGATCATGCCGGCGCCGGTTTCGTCGACGTCGCCCTTGTCGTCCACCGCGGTGAAGTAATCGAACTCACGCTCGACCCTATGGGTGCTGATGGCATGTGCCACCTGGCAGGCCGCATCCTGATTGACCGCGGGCAGATCGGCCAGCATGCGACCGAACAGGGCGACATCGACGGCCTTGCCGCCGTCGAGCAGGGCCTTGGCCTTCTTGACGATCTCAGCCGGCAGACTGGCCTTGGCGTCCTTCTTGCTCTTCTTGTCGCCACCGACCGGTAGCTCGTCCCAGTGCTGCTCGATCAAGGCAGCGAAAGCCGCCACCTCGCCCTCGCCGAGAAACAGCAGGTATTCGGTCTTGCCGTCGTCCTTGAGCTTCAAGCCCGCGGCGGCCAGCGCCACTTCGATCTTGGCGCCCGCCTCCTCGACATCACGCCCGGTCAGGCGTTCGAGCAACAGGGCCCTGAGCTTCTTGGTGCGAATACCGCGATTGGCCTGCGGCAGCAGCTCGTGCTCGCCGGCCGCCAGGCGCACGGCGCGCTTGAAGCACTGGCTGCTCACCCGCGCCCGGCGCTGGCCGCCGAACAGGGCATCCTTGGGCGCGCCGGTGTCGTCGCGGTTGAGGTTGGATGGAGCGAAGTTCTGGATCAGATGGAATTCGAGAAACAGGCTCATGGGGTCTTCCTTTACTCGGCATCAAGGGATTCGTGAATGGCCTGGGCGGCCCGATAAAAATCGCGCGCCCAGTGCTGGCGAAGGCGGCTGGGATCGGCATTGGGATTCAGCCAGTGCGACAGATCGTCGAGCAACCGAGCGTAGTCGCAGCCGATATCCTCGGCGGCTAGCAGGCTGACGGCCTGGCGCAGGTAGTCGACGATGTTCTCGGCATCGGCGCCGAGCAAGGCGATGAAGCGCCCCTCGATGCTCGGGCTCTGCCGCCGCGCCATCAGCTCACCCAAGGCCGCGGCGAGGCTCTGCGAATGCGACTGCGGATGACGGGCGAACAGTCCGGCCACCGCATACAGCGCCAGCCGCCGGGCATCGCGCTCGTGCACGGCCGCCCCGGCGAAGCGCTCGACATAGGGAAAGGCCCTGGGATAGCAACCCGGCTCGAAGGCCAGGCTATGGCGCAGCGCGGCCAACGCGCCGCGATCACGCTCCTTGAGCGCATGCAGATGCGCGATGAACTGTTCGGCGTGTTCACTCACGACACGACCTCCTTGTCAGTGACTCGGCTAGCGGGAAGGGGTACCAGTTTATTCAGCACGCCATGCAGGCGCGGCCAATAGCGCGCATCGGCGCGCAGGGCGCGGGCGGAACCGCCCAGCCCCTGCAGCAGCGGCTGCCAGGCCAGCTCGGCGGCCTGACGCAATGCCTGGCGCCAGAGCGCTTCGGCCTGCTCCGGCTGGCCCTCGCCTATTAGCCGCAGCAGTTCGGGCAGCGCGCGTTCGGCGGTGGCGAAGTAGCTGGCGGCCAGCGGGCCGGACTCGACCAGGCTGCGGGCGCGGCTGCGGGTGTCCTTGCTGGCGGGGTCCGGCAGGGTCTCGGCCAGCATGCCGGTGGCCAGGCGCTTCAGTTCGCCGAACAGCTCGTCGGCGGCGGCCACCCGCTCGCGCAGATGCAGCGCCTTGTCCGGCTCCAGCAGCAGGGCCGACGGCAGGGCAATCTGCTCCATGCGCCAGCGCAGCAGCTTGGCCTGGTCACTGGCCAGGCCGGCGACCAGCAGCGGCTGATGCACCGTCTCGAACGGATTCAACTCCCGGTGCAGGGCAACGGCGCCCTGCACCACGGCAGCCGCCTGGCTGCCCGCCCCGGCATTGGGTACCAGCGCCGGCAGGTCGCGCCACAGCGCACGCCCTTCATTGAACGTAAGACGCACCAGGCCATTGCTGCCAGCGCGAAAACTGGCCATAGGGTCGGGGGCGTTCGGGTCTTCGCCCAGCGCCAAACCAGCGGCGAAATGCAGCCAGCGAATCACACCGCCCTCCTCGGGACACAGCAACACAGCACGACTCAGACGGGTGTAACGATCATTCGGGCCGCTGGCCAGGAGCGGGTCGCCACGTAGAGCGGCGATGGCCGGCGGCTCGCGCTCCCAGCTAGGCAGGTCGGGCTCGGCATCGGCACGCGGCGAGGCATGCAGAGCCAGACAAAGGGTGCGCGCCAGGGTCTGTCCGACCGGCAGTACCGCCGCCGTATTGACCAAAGCACCGGCCTTGTCCGCATCGCGCAGGGTCTTGACCAGGCCGCCCGGGGTGAACTGCAGGAAGCCGAGCAGAGTGGCAATGGCGTTGGCCGGGTGGATGGCGGCGGGCGCCGCGTCATAGGCATGGTCGAATACCACGGGAGTGTTGCCGTTGGCGCTGGCCAGGGCGATCTGCGTCCAGGGCTTGCGCTTGTCGCGGGTCTCCTCGGCGCAAGCCAGCGCCGCCACCTGCATAAAGGGATATTCCGGGTGGAACAGCCAGAAACGCTCGCGCCACTGCTCCAGGTAGGCGCGAATCTCGGCCAGTGGCAGGCCCTCGCGATACCAGCGCAGGCGATCCTTGTCGCGCCAGCCGCCGAAGGCCGTGACCAGCGCGCGGTGGGTGATGGCCAGCAACAGGCGGTACTGCGCCACCAGGCTGGGCGGCGCGGTTTCCGCCAGGGCGACTATTTCGCCGCTGCGCTCGAACAGCTCCAACAGGCCCAGCTCCACTACCCGGCCATCGGCCAGGCACACCGGCAGCCAGGGTTCGTCCAGCAGGCAGAACGCTTTACTCATGCACTCTCCTCCTTCGTTCCTTCGGCGGGCTCGTACACCAGCCCGAGCAGGTCATCCAGGCGCAGTCTGAGGCCCTCCTGCACATAGCACCCCTGCCGCAGCGGCAACGGGTAGAAGTTGCGCAGCAGCGGGTGTGCAAAGGCTGCGGGCAGTGGGTTGCCCTTGAAATGCCTGACCAGCACCTTGCGCGACACCTTGAGCTGGCGGTTGTAGAGCTGCCGCGCCAGGACATCGGGCAGCGCCTGGCCGGGCGCGAAGACTGGCTCGCCGGGGCGCACGCACCAGCCGCCCTCGACCACTTCCAGCGGAATCAGGGTGACGGACTCTGCGCCCAGGCGGGTCCTGTTCTCCAGCCCGACGCCCTCGCCCTCCTCGCTGCCGCGCGGCTTGCCGTTGTAGGCGGACTGCGCTTCCTCGGTGGGGTCGATGGCGATGTTGAAGGACTCGCGCCGCTCCTTCTGCACCCGCGCCAGATATTCGCCATAGGACTCGATCTCGATACGCGCGCAGGCCTCTTCATCCAGGTCATCCGGCAGCGGCTCATCGCCATACACCGCCTGCACCAGGCGGTCGATATCGGCCGGCAAGCTCAGGCGGCGCTCATGGCGCAACAGCGCCCAGCTGCGCAGCAGGATGTAGGCGTCGTAGACATAACCCCAGGCGGTGTCCTTGAGTTCGGGCAAACGCTCGGCCTGCAAGCCGGCGACCCACAAGCGGGCCTCGGCATGCTGCGCCGGGCGCTCGCGCACATGCCGGTGCAGGCGCCCGGCACGCTGCAGCAGCAGGTCCACCGGGGCCAGGTCACTGAGCATGAAGTCGAAATCGATATCCAGCGACTGCTCGGCTACCTGGGTGGCGATCAGCAGCGCCCGTGCGGGACGCGAGCCCTCGGCGCCGAAAGCCACGAGCACCTGGCGTTCGCACTCGGCCCTCTGGTCGGCAGGAAAGCGGGCATGGAACAGCAGCAGTTGCGCCTCGTCACCGAGACGCTGGCGCAAGGCCGTATAGAGCTGCTGCGCACGGTCGACGGTGTTGACGATCAGCGCGCCGCAGCCGCCACCGGCCAGCAGATCGACGGCGCTATCGGCCAGAGCATCCAGGCTCTCGTCGAGGCCGGCCAGATGAATGGGCGCCAGCGCCCGGGCGACAAAGGACTCGCCGCGCACACCGGCCTGATCGACCAGCAACAGGCGCGGGTAGGCCAGCTCGGGCACGTCATCGGCCGGCACACCCCAGGCACGCAGCAACTCTTCGCGCCGGGCCAGCGGCAGGGTCGCGCTCATCAGCACCACCGAGCAGCCCAGTGCCTTAAGCCAGCGCAGCAGGGCGGCGATCAGCCCGGAGGTGTAGGTGTCGTAGGCATGCACCTCGTCCAGCACCACCACGCGGTTGCCCAGCCCCCACAGACGCACGAAGTGATGCTTGACGTTGAGCGCGGCGAACAGCGCCTGGTCGACGGTACCGACGCCGTAGGCCGACAGCAGCGGACGCTTGCGCTGAGAGAACCAGGCCGAGGCCGTGAGGCTTTCTCCAAGCGAATGATCGATGCCACGCAGATGGCGAACTTCCTCGGTCATGGCCGCGCCGCCATGCACCAGCTGGATATCCAGCGGGCCGTCGGCGAACTGCTCGAGAAAGGTCAGCGCACGCTTGAACAGGGCATTGCCGGTGGCCTGGGTCGGCAACGCGACATAGAGCCCGCGATGACCGTTGGCGGTCTGCAGACGCAGATGGGCGAGAAAGGCCAGCTCGGTCTTGCCCTCGCCCATGGGCGCCTCCACCAACAGCAGGGCCGGCCCCTGGGCACGTTGCAACAAACGATCGCCGGCCTGTTGCAGGGGGCGTGGGGTCAATCCTGGGCGAGCCACGATGCGCGCCAGCAGTGCATCGGTATCCAGGGCCTGCGCGAGCAAGGGGCGATAGGCACGCCAGCCGATCTGCGCCAGTGCCACCCGTGCCAGGACGCAGGCATTGCGGTAGTAGCTACCCAGATCGTCGAAACCGCGCTCGCCGAGGGCGAACCACTCGGGGTTGGACGCGATCCAGTCGGCGGCGCTGGTCAGCCCGGCCAGCCAGTTCACCGCCGCCAGTGGCAGCTCGTCGAGCGTCGGCTGCCCCTCCGGCGCCAGCACCTGCCAGTAGCTACGCAAGATGTCCTCACGTGCCCGCTGCCACTCGACGGGCTCGTTGAGCGGCTTGCCCTGATTCACCTCGTCGGCAAGAAAGTGATAGCCGTGATGAGCACTGACGGCCTGCACCGCATGACGCAACCAGCCGGCCTCGGCCGACGTCAGCCCATGCAGGGGCTGGCCAAGCAGAGCGGCGGTCGCCAGATCGTGCCGATCGCGATCACAGGCGCTCACCGGGAAGCCCAGGCCGTTGGCCTGATCGGCCTGCATACCTTCGGCCCACTTGGCCTGGAAACCGGGGACGGCCTTGCCGAAGTCATGCAAGCCGGCGAGCGCCGCCACCCAACGGCCGACAGTATCGGCGTCAAGCCCCAGACTCCTGGCCGCCCAGCGGCGCGTGGCCTCGGGCTCGATGGCCAGCAAGGTCTCGGCCACCGCCGCGACATCGAGCAGATGGGCCAGCAAGCCGTGCCCCGCCCCCTCACCGCTCTTGGCCCAAACTTGCCGGGCTGCCTTGCTCAAGCCAGAGAAAACCATCGAGCGCCGCCTCCCTGCAGCCATTTCGACCAAGATTCTTCGCCGCTACCCCGCCCAGGTAATGTCCGACAAAGTGCCTGCATCTGAGGAGCGAGATCAAGACAAACAGAAGGCTGCTGAGCTCTATGAGTTTCTGCAATCCAACTATTCCCTAATAATCTCCGATGGTTACTCCATGAGTGTTCCCCGCGCACGCGGGGCTGAACCGACGCTGGCCAAACTGGCCAACTGCGCCGCCAAATGTTCCCCACAAACGTGGGGATGGGCCAGAGTTGCAATCGACAGGCGGCAGGCCGCCGCACGCCGGCGGCCACGGCTTCCCATGGCGCCCGCCCATCCTCCGTAGCCATACGGATAGCGAACAGACGAGGCGGCAAGGCATGATGCCTGGCGTGAAGCCCCTGACGAATATCCGCACCTTCCTGCTCTGGCTGCTCCTGTTCTGCCCCGTGGCGGCCTGGATCGGCTGGCAGGACTATGCCGAGCGTTACGAACGCTTCTTTCAGGACACCAGCATCGCGCAGCGCATGCTCAGCCAGAAGACCGTCCAGCACGAGGCGGTGCTGGCCACCCTGAGCGCGCTGGCGCACGCGCCCATGGCCGAACGCCTGCTGCCCAGCCTGCAGCCCGCCATGCCACAGCTGCTGGGCCTGGGCCACCTGCGCGACGGAGCCTGGGCAGGCAGCACCTCCCCTCCTGCGGACCTGAGCGGGACAATCGAGCGCGCCCACCGGCTGGGGCGCCCCGTCACGCTGCCGGTGGACGAGTCCCGCTACTGGCTGGTCGCCCCGTCGAGCTGGAGTCTGCTGCTGGACGCGCGGCTGTTCATCGCGCCCGCCGACTTTCCGCCTTCGCTGGCCATGCTGACGCTGGATGTGGGCTCGGGCCCGCTCGGACTGCTGGCCCGGCAACCCGCTGCGGGCTCGCCGCGCTGGCGCATCGACCTGCACAAACCCCTGGGAGCGCCCAGCCAGCCCTTTCCCCTGCACAGCTGGCGCGCGCTGACGTCCACCGACTGGCCCTGGGCGCAATGGGTGATCTGGGCGTTCGCCAGTTGCCTGCTGGCAGCCGCTGGCGCTGCCTGGCAGGGCGCGCGCGCCGAGGCGCGGCGGCAGCAGGAAGAGGTGCGCCTGGCCGCGATGACGCGGCTGAGCACCCTGGGGGAAATGGCGGCGGGCATCGCCCACGAACTGAACCAGCCGCTGACCGCGATTCTCGCGCAGGTGCGCGCCGCCGAACGCCTGCTGGACGACGAGACGGAACGCCCGGCGGTGCGCCAGGCCCTGCTCGCCAGTGCCGGCCAGGCGCGCCGCGCGGCCGACATCATCGAACGCATGCGCGCGCTGGTGAAACCCAGCTCGCCCGCGCCCCGCGCGGAAGTCGACCCCGACGCGCTGGCGGCCTCGCTGCTGTTCCTGCGCGAAGAGGAACTGGCGCGCCGCGGCATCCGCCTGAGCTGGCACAACGCGACCCCAGGCGCCCGCCCCCTGGGGGATCGGGTGGCGCTCGAGCAGATCCTGCACAATCTGGTGCAGAACGCCGCCGATGCCCTGGCCGATAGCGCGGGCGCTCGCAGCATCGCCCTGCGTGGCGGCGCCGCCGGCGCGGCGTACGAGTTCAGCGTCAGCGACAACGGCCCCGGGATTCCCGAAGAGGCCTTGCCACGCCTGTTCGAACCCTTCTACACCACCCGCCCGCAAGGCATGGGGCTGGGCCTGACCCTGTGCGAAACTTTGGCAGGGGCCATAGACGGGCGCATCGGCGCCCGCAACCTCGCGCCCTCGGGCGCCTGCTTCACGCTGCGCCTGCCCCGCGCCGGAGATGCCGCATGAGTCACTCCCCGCTGGTATACCTGGTCGACGACGACGATGCCGTGCGCGACGCCCTGGCGCTGCTGCTGCGCAGTGTCGGGCTGCGCAGCGAGAGCCACGGCGACCCCCAGGCCTTCCTGTCCGCGCTATCGCCGCAGTCGATCGGCTGCGTGGTCCTCGACATTCGCATGCCGGGCATCGGCGGGCTGGACGTGCTGGCACGGCTGGCGGAGATCTCCGACCTGCCGGTGGTGATGCTGACCGGTCACGCCAACGTCGACCTCTGTCGCCGCGCCTTCAAGGGCGGTGCCATGGAGTTCCTGCAGAAGCCGGTGGACGACGACGTCTTTCTCGAAGCCGTGCAGGCCGCCGTGCGCAGCCATGTCGCCGGGCGCGAGCGCCAGGCCCTGAGCCAGGCGGCCGCCGAGCGCCTGGCACGCCTTTCCGGGCGCGAGCGCGAAGTGCTGGTGCGCATAGTCCAGGGCATGAGCAACAAGGAGATCGCGCGCGAATTCGACCTGTCGCCGCGCACCGTGGAAACCTATCGGGCCCATGTCTTCGACAAGCTCGAGGCCGACTCGCTGGCCCAGCTCATCCGCCAGTACGCCAGCCTGCTGGACCCGTCCTCTCCGTAGCGCTACGGAGGCCAGGGCGTAGCCGACCGCATACCGCCGTCGCCCGGCGCCGAGCACACTGGCCGCTCCTCAACTCGCCGCACAGAAGGACATAGCCATGCCTCGTTACCCTCTCGCCGCACTGTTCTGCGCCCTGACTTTCACCGGCGCCGCCCAGGCCGCCGTGCTGCAGGAAAGCAACATCTCGACTGCCGACGCCCAGCGACTGGTGACTGCCACCGTCAGCGCCTGCCAGGCCAAGGGCTACAACGTGAGCGCCGCGGTGGTGGACCGCGCCGGCCTGCTGAAGGCATTCGCGCGCGCCGACAATGCCGGCCCCCACACCATCGAGTCCAGCCGCGCCAAGGCCTTCACCGCCGCGTCCACCAAGGTGGCGACCCTGACCATGATGGAAAACGCGCAGAAGAACCCGGGCGCCAGCAACCTGACCGATATCCCCGGCTTCCTCCTGCTCGGCGGTGGCGTTCCGCTCAAGGCCGGCGACAGCCTCATCGGCGCCATAGGCGTGGCCGGCGCCCCGGGTGGCCATCTGGACGCCCAGTGTGCCGATGAGGTCCTGGCGGCAAACGCCGCGCTGTTCGAGTAAGAGGCCGTCGCGCCAACCCGCCTCACGGGCCGCGTTGGCGCGACGCCGAGACAGCCGGAGCGGAACTCCGGCCGGGCGGCGGGATCAGGCCGGCTGGTGCAGGCGCACGTTGAACAGCGGGCCCTGGCTGTAGCGGGACAGGGACTTGGCGAGCGCCAGCACGCCGAGGTCGACCAGCGGCTCGAGCAGGATCACGCTCATGTAGGCCAGGCCGAAGCTGCCCACCGAGGCCAGGTTGTCGGCGCCGAAACCGTTGCCGTAGAAGGCCCAGAAGGCCACCCAGGCGACGATGCCGCCCTGGTAGGCGGTGGACAGGGCCAGCGCCTGCTTGTAGGAGGTGTCCACATAAGCGGTGCGCGCCGGGATGATGCGCCTGGCCAGCAGCTGGATGCCCCACAGCGGCAGCAGCAGGGTGGTGACGTTCATGCCGTACTGCGGCAGGTCGAACTGGGCGAAGAGCAGGCCCTGGAGCAGCAGGCCGGTGGCCAGACCGACGGCCGCGGCGCCGGCACCGAACAGCAGCAGCAGGGTCGAGCCGAGGATCAGGTGCACCTCGGAGACGCCCACCGGATGGTGCGGCAGGACCTCGAAGAAGCAGAACACCAGGGCCGTGGCGATCAGGCTGCGCAGGGCCAGGGCCAGCGCGCCGCCGTTGTCGCGCAGGCTGTCACGGGCCAGCTTGAGGCTCAGGCCAAAGGCGGCGCTGGCGGTGGCATAACTGAGCAAGAGCTTGGCGCCTTCGACGACGCCGGGTTCGATGTGCATATGGGTTCCTTTGCCGCGCCCACCGCGCGGCGATCTGGATGAGAGGGTCGGGCGCGGGGCCCCTGGGCGATGGCAGGTCTCCTGGCTCGCGGCTCGGCGCTCCGCCCGCCTTCCCGGCCTGGGGCCAGTGGCGTGTGGGCTTCGCTCGCCGCTTACAGTTGCGGGGGCAGCCAGGGCGTTGGCGACATGCGCCGCACCCTGTTCCCTTTTCATCCGCCCGCAGGCGGAACCATCGGCGGCCACCTTAGCGCTCCGGCCCGACAAAAGACAGCCCGTCCGCCGCGCGTTGACCCCGACCAGCCCCGGGCCTAGACTGCGCGGCCCCATTCCCGACCACACGCTCTACCGCCATGCTGTCGCTCGCCCACCTGCCCTGCTCCGCCCAGCCCGATCCCGAGCTGCTGGCGCGCACCCGGCCGGGCGACGCCAAGCTCAAGCGCCGGCGCAGCGTGCTGTTCGCCTTCACCTTCTCTCCTCCCCGCTGCCGCTGAGCCTTCCGCGGCCGCCTCGGCGCCGCTCCATCGCCTCGCGCGCCCGCCGCGCGGGGGCTCATCGCTATTGGCCGCGCCCGGGCCGCAAACGGGCGGGAGAGAGATATGCATCGCTGGTCATTGTTCGTCCTGATCTTCGCCGTGTCCGTGGTCGGCCTGAGCATGGGCGCCACCCTGCCGCTGGTGGCGCTGCGCCTGCACCAGACCGGCTTCGGCAGCCTGGTCATCGGCCTGATGTCCGCCCTGCCGGCGGCCGGCATGATGCTCGCCGCCCTGCTGGTGAACCGCCTGTGCCGTCAGTTCAGCGGCCGCTCGCTGTACCTGGGCTGTTTCGTCCTGTGCCTGCTCGGCCTGCTCGCCCTGCTGGCGGAGGCGCCGTCGCTGGTGCTGCTGGTCGCCGCGCGCCTGCTGCTGGGCCTGGGCATGGGCGTGCTGGTGATACTGGGCGAGAGCTGGGTCAACGAGCTGTGCAACGAAAGCAGGCGCGGTCAGGTGGTGGCGCTGTACGCGGCCTGCTTCACCGGCTGCCAGCTGGGCGGCCCGCTGCTGATCAGCCTGTTCGGCGCCGCCAGCGCCTGGCCGGTGCTGCTGGTGCTGCTGGCCAACCTGCTGGCCCTGGCGCTGGTCTGGCACAGCCTGCCGGCGCACGGGTCGGAGCCGGCCGAGCAGGCGCCACGGCGCTTCTCCCTGCTCGGCTTCGTCCGCGTGGCGCCGGCCCTGTGCCTGGGCGTGCTGTTCTTCGCCTTCTTCGATGCCGTGGTGCTGTCGCTGTTTCCGCTGTACGCCGGCGCCCACGGCTGGGCGCTGGGCGTGGCGGCGCTGATGGCCAGCGTGATCCTGGCCGGCGACATGCTGTTTCAGGTGCCGCTGGGCTGGCTGTCCGACCGCCTCGACCGGCGCGCCCTGCACCTGGCCTGCGGGGTGCTGACCCTGGCGCTGGGCCTGGCCCTGCCCTGGCTGATCGAACAGCGCACGCTGCTGTGGCCGGCGCTGGTGCTGCTCGGCGCGGCCGCCGGCGGCATCTATACCCTGGCCCTGGTGCTGATCGGCCAGCACTTCCGCGGCCCCGACCTGATCACCGCCAACGCCTGCGTCGGCCTGCTGTGGGGCGTCGGCAGCCTGCTCGGCCCGCTGCTCAGCGGCGCGCTGATGGCCAGCGGCCCGCAGGGCCTGCCGCTGGCGCTGTGCCTGGCCGCCAGCCTGTTCGTGGTGAGCGCCGCCGGCGCCCTGCGGCGCAGGGCCGCGCGCACGGCCTAGGTGGAGTGTGGCTCCCCTCTCCCCATGGGAGAGGGGCCGGAGGTGAGGGCCACGTCAGACGGCTCGGAGACGCTCCCTCACCCCAACCCTCTCCCGGAGGGAGAGGGGCTAGCACCTAGGATGGGTCGAGCCGCGCAGCGATTCCCATCGCCGTCGCATCGGGGGTTCGCCACATGGCGCCCCTGCCTAGGCGCTCAGGCGCACCGGGATGCGGCGCTGGCCGAAGGCGCCGGCGAAGGGGCGGAAGCGCCCGACCAGGCGCCGGCCGCAGGCCAAGCAGTGGCCGTCGTCGTCGAGCCGGTAGTGCAGGATGCGGTGCCAGTCGCGCACGATCAGCGCGGCGCCGCAGCCGGGGCAGAAGGTGGTGCCGCCCTCGGTGTCGTGCACGTTGCCGGTGTAGACGTGGCGCAGGCCCTGGGCCAGGCCGATGGCACGGGCGCGGCTGAGGGTCTCGGGCGGCGTCGGCGGCACGTCGAGCATCTTGAAGTCGGGATGGAAGGCGGTGAAGTGCAGCGGCACCTCCTCGCCCAGTTCGTCGCGCACCCAGCGGCACAGCGCCTCGATCTCGGCATTGCCGTCGTTGTAACCGGGGATCAGCAGGGTGGTGATCTCGGTCCACACCTGCGTCTCGTGGCACAGGTAGACCAGGGTATCCAGCACCGGCTGCAGGTGGGCGCCGCTTAAGCGGAAGTAGAACTCCTCGGTGAAGGCCTTGAGGTCGACGTTGGCCGCGTCCATCGCCGCGTAGAACTCGCGCCTGGGCTCGGCATGGATATAGCCGGCGGTCACCGCCACCGGGTGCAGGCCCAGCGCGCGGCAGGCCCGGGCGGTGTCGATGGCGTACTCGGCGAAGATCACCGGGTCGTTGTAGGTGAAGGCCACGCTGGCGCAGCCGGCCTCGACGGCGGCGCGGGCGATGCGCTCGGGGCTGGCCTGGTCCAGCAGGCTGTCCATCTCGCGCGACTTGCTGATGTCCCAGTTCTGGCAGAACTTGCAGGCCAGGTTGCAGCCGGCGGTGCCGAAGGACAGTACCGAGCTGCCGGGCAGGTAGTGGTTGAGCGGCTTCTTCTCGATCGGGTCGATGCAGAAGCCGGAGGAACGGCCGTAGGTGGTCAGCACCATCTGCTCGCCGTCGCACTGGCGCACGAAACAGGCGCCGCGCTGGCCGGCGCGCAGCTTGCAGTCGCGCGGACACAGGTCGCACTGGATGCGGCCGTCTTCCAGGCGGTGCCACCAGCGGCCGGGATAGTCAGTCATGGTAGGCCTCCCGCCACTTGCGCACGGCGTAGCGCGACAGGCGCAGCTCGGGGTGCCAGAAGTCGGCCGCCAGGCCGGCCTTGTGCCTGAGCTCGGCGAGGAACTCGGCAGGCTGCGGCAGATGCGCCCAGACCTGCGGCAGGAAGGTGACGCGCTGCCCGGCGAACTCCAGCACCAGGCCGTCGTGCCCCGGGCGCAGCAGCGCCAGGGCCTCGGCCTCGTCGGCGCAGGGCAGCGCCTCCTGGGGCCCCAGCAGCGACACCTCGATGCGCGTGGCGGCCAGCTCCTCGGCCTGCAGCGGAGCGAAGCGCGGGTCGCGGCAGGCCGCACCGACCGCGTTGTCGCGCACGTCCTCGCGCAGGCTGCGATGGGCCTCCAGGCTGCCGATGCAGCCGCGCAGGCGACCGCCCCGGGTAAGGGTGACGAAGCAGGCGCCGGGACGCTCCAGCCAGTCCGCCCCCGACAGCGCGCGGCCGACGCCACCCAGCTCGCGCTCGATGGCGTCGCGCGCCTCGGCCAGCAGCGCCGGGCCGTGCTCCTCGACCCGCGCGCCGGGCTCGTAGAAGGCCACGGCGGCATAGCCGACCACCCGCGCCTTGTCGCCGGCGGTGTCGCCGGAATTGCGCAGGTCGAGCAGCTCGCCGCGCAGGCCATGGCGCTCGGCCAGGGCCAGCAGGCCGTTGAGCGGCGTGGCGCCGCAGGCCTGCTGGTGATCGAGCGGGCCGCGCGCCGCGAGGATCTGCCGCAGGCTGGCGCGGTCGAGGCTGCAGGCCTGCTCGTAGGGCAGGTAGTGGGACAGGTCGGAGCTGATCAGGATCAGCGTCTCGGCGCCGCCCCACAGGCGCTCCAGCACCTCGGCCACCTCCGCGGGGCTGGCCTCGCCCACCGCCAGCGGCAGCAGGCGGAACTCGCCCAGCACGGCCTGCAGGAAGGGCAGCTGCACCTCCAGGGAATGCTCCAGGGCGTGCGCCGCCTCGCTGGTGCGCACCTGCGGCAGGTAGGCGATGAGGGCGCGCGCCTCTTCATCCAGCTCGACCTCGCCGAGCGGCGTGGCGAAGCGCTCGGCCGCCGGCAGCGCCAGGCCGCGCAGCGCCACCCGATGCGCCGGGCCGAGCAGCACCACCCGGCGTATGCGCCCGGCCAGCGGGCGCAGGCCGGCATAGGCGCTGGCCGCCACCGGGCCGGAGTAGAGGTAGCCGGCATGCGGCACCAGCAGCACCTTGGGCGCGGGTCGCTCGGCGAGCGGCTCGGCCGCCGCCAGCAGGCGCCGCAGCTCGGCGGAGAGTTGGGCAGGATCGGCCGGGTAGAAAAGCCCGGCCACCGCGGCGGGACGAACGCTGTGCATGGGCATCACCTCATGAACAGGTTAAGGCGCCACGCCGCCCAGGGGGCGCCAGGCGACGAATGCATAGGCGCCCTCTCCGGGGAGAAGGAGCATCGATGCGTAGGCTGGGTTAGCCACAGGCGTGACCCAGCGCCTGAGTCGATGGGCAGCGCTACGCGCCACCCATCCTACGAGCCCCCGTCCCTCTCCCGGGGGAGAGGGGAAATCAGGCCAGGTGGGGCGTCGCGCGGGCCACCAGCGCCTCGGCATCGATGCCACGCGGCAGGGTGCCGTAGACCCGGCCACGGCCGTCCAGGCGGCTGGCGATAAAGGCGTCGCTGACGGTGGCGTTGCCGGCCTCCAGCAGCAGCTTGGCCTGCAGCGCCACGGCGGTGTCCTCGGTGAGCTGGCGGGCGCGGTACTGGATGTCGGCGGTATCACTGAAGCCGGCCTTGAGCCGCTCGATATGCGCCTTCAGGCGCGCGTCGCCATGGCCGTCGCCCAGCTCATTGAACAGCGCGTCGAGCACGCCCGGCTCCTTGGACAGGGCGCGCAGCACGTCCAGGCACTGCACGTTGCCCGAGCCTTCCCAGATCGAGTTGACCGGCGCCTCGCGGTACAGCCGCGGCAGTATGGTTTCCTCGACGTAGCCGGCGCCGCCCATGCACTCGCTGGCCTCGTAGATCATTTCCGGCGCGCGCTTGCAGATCCAGTACTTGCCGATGGCGGTGACCAGGCGGGCGAACTTGTCCTCCCGCTCGTCGTGCAGATGATCCAGCGCGCGGCCCATGCGCATGGAGAGCGCCAGCGCCGCCTCGCTCTCCAGGGCCAGGTCGGCCAGCACGTTCTGCATCAGCGGCTGGTCGGCCAGCAGCCTGCCGCCGACCTGGCGGTGCGCGCAGTGGTGCGCGGCCTGGGTCAGGGCCTGGCGCATCAGGCTGCTGGAGCCGACCATGCAGTCGAAGCGGGTCATGGCCACCATCTCGATGATGGTCGGCACGCCGCGGCCCTCCTCGCCGATCATCCAGGCCAGGGCGCCGCGGTACTCCACCTCGCTGGAGGCGTTGGCCCAGTTGCCCAGCTTGTTCTTCAGGCGCTGGATGTAGAACTGGTTGCGCGTGCCGTCCGGGCGGTGGCGCGGCAGCAGGAAGCAGGACAGCCCCCTGTCGGTCTGGGCCAGGGTGAGGAAGGCGTCGCACATCGGCGCCGAGCAGAACCACTTGTGCCCGACCAGCTCGTAGGCCTGGCCCGGGCCGCCGACGCCGACCGGGTAGGCGCGGGTGGTGTTGGCGCGCACGTCGGTGCCGCCCTGCTTCTCGGTCATGGCCATGCCGATGGTGGCGCCGGTTTTCTGCGCGAGCGGCAGGTTGCGCGGGTCGTACTCGGTCGAGAGGATCTTCGGCAGCCAGACCTCGGCCACGTCGGGCTGCAGGCGCAGCGCCGGCACGGCGGCGAAGGTCATGGTCAGGGGGCAGCCGCTGGCCGCCTCGGCCTGGCTGTGCAGGTAGGTCAGGCCGGCGCGGGCGACCTGCGCGCCGGCGCGCGGGTCGCGCCAGGGCAGCGAAGGCAGGCCGTGCTCGATGGCCGTGCGCATTAGCTCGTGGTAGGCCGGGTGGAACTCCACCAGGTCGATGCGATTGCCGTAGCGGTCGTGGCTCTTGAACACCGGCTTGTGCTCGTTGGCAAGGAAGCCGGCCTGCATCAGCGCGCCGCCGGCCAGGGCGCCGTAGGCGTCGAGCCGGTTCTCGGCCCAGCCGCCGTCGTAGCGGCGCAGCCACTCCTGCAGCGGCAGGTCGAGGCGATAGAGGTTGGCGCCGTCCAGGCTCGGCACCTGGTTGAACACTTCGTGGGTTTCCGCGTACTGCTGCAGGGACATCTCAGGACTCCGGTGCGCCGACGGCGCGCAGGCAGAAGGTGATCAGGGCTTGGCTGACGTCGGCCAGCTCGGGCGCCGCCAGGCCGGCATCGCGCGCCGCGCGGGCCGGTGGCGAGAGCGGGCCGACCAGGGCCTCGGCGATGGCGCCGACCAGGCAGGCGGCCACCAGGTTGACCTGGGCGACGCGGAACTCGCCGCTGCGCCGGCCCTCGTCGAGCAGGTCGACGAACAGCTCGGCATAGGCCTCGCGGTACAGCAGGCGCTGCTCGTCCACCTCGGGGTCGACCGGCTCGGCGATCAGGGCGAAGGCCAGGCGGCGGCTGTGCCAGGCGCGCGCGGCGAACTGGCCGAGACCGGCGGCCAGGCGCCGGGTGGCGCTGCCGGGGCCGCGCAGCACCTCGGCCAAGGCCTCCACCTCGACGCGGCTGGCATTGCTGAAGACTTCGGCGGCCAGCTCGCCCTTGCCGCCGAAATGGCGGTACAGGCTGCCGGTGGCGATGCCGACGTCCTCGGCCAGGGCCTGCATGGTCAGGCTGGCGAAACCGCCCTCGACGACCCGCGCATGGGCGCACTGGAGAATGCGCTCGCGCAGCTCCTGGGCACGGTCGAGACGGGCGGCGGTGGTGCGATAGGTCATGCAATGAATCCGGATTCAGTGAATACCGACAGTGAATCACGATTCATTTCTTATGGACAACGGCATTTGCGCCAAAAATGGCGGCTTTAGCGGATCGCATAGGGGCAGCCCTGAGGCGGAAAAGCCGGGGCGCTTGCCACCCCGGGCGAGCGCCACAAGCCGCTGCTAGGAGGTCGTTTCGGTGGTGGCCGGCTGGCACAGCACCCAGTCGTGCAGCAGGGTCTGCAGCTCGAGGAACTTCACCGGCTTGGCCAGGTAGTCGCTCATGCCGGCGGCCAGGCAGCGCTCGCGGTCGCCGCTGTGGCCGTGGGCGGTGATCGCCAGCACCGGCAGCTCGGCGCAGCCCGGCAGGTGGCGCAGCGCCCGGCAGGTGGCGAAGCCGTCCATCACCGGCATCTGGCAGTCCAGCAGCACGGCGTCTATCGGCTCGCTGCGCAGCATCTCCAGGGCCTCCGCGCCGTTGTCGGCGGTGCGCACCCGATAGCCCAGCTTGAGCAGCATGCCGCGCGTCACCAGCTGGTTGATCGCGTTGTCCTCGACGATCAGCACGGTGCACTGCTCCGGGTGGCGCGTCGGCACGCCACCGAGGCGGCGCATGGGCAGCTGGACATCGCGCGCCTGGGCCGGCAGATCGAGGGTCAGGTCGATGCCGAAGACACTGCCCCGGCCGGGCTGCGACTGGTGCTGCAGGCGCCCGCCGAGCAGCTCGACCAGTTGCCGGCAGAGTGCCAGGCCGATGCCCAGGCCGCCGTACTGACGGGTCATGGAGCCATCCAGCTGGCGGAAGCGCTGGTACAGCTTGCCGCCTTCCGGTGTGACGAAGCCGATGCCGGTGTCCAGCACCTCGATGCGCAGCGGCATGTCGCCGGCCAGCGGCCCGGCGGCCTGCACCCGGAGGGTGACCTGGCCCTGGTGGGTGAATTTGATGGCGTTGTCCAGCAGGTAGCCCAGGGCCTGGCCCAGCTTGGCGGCGTCGCCTTCCAGGGTGTCCGGCAGGCTGTCCTCCAGTTCCACGACGAAATCCAGGCCCTTGTCGTGGGCCCGCGCGCCGTACTGGGCGCGCAGGCCGTCGATCATCCCGCGCAGGCTGAAAGGCTCGCGCCGCGGGTAGAGCTTGCCGGCCTGCAGCTCGGTGAGGGCGAGGATGTCGCCGACCATGCGCATCATGTCGCGGGCCGAGGTGGCGGCGGTCTTCTGGTACTGCTCCAGCTCGACGTCCATCTTCAGCGTCTGCATCAGCTCCAGCGAGCCGATCACCCCGTTCATCGGCGTGCGCAGTTCGTGGGTGACGGTGGCGAGGAATTCGTCCTTGAGGCGGTTGCTCTCGGCCAGCTCACGGTTGAGCACTTCCAGCTCGGCGCCGGCCTGCTGCAGGATGCGCGCGCGCTCCTCCTTCATGGCGTTGATCCGGTCGGCCAGGGCCAGCGACAGCAGGCCCACCTCCAGCGCCGAGCCGAACTGGCTGGCGTACATGGTGAAGAAGCTGTAGGGCAGGTAACCCAGCACCATCAGGGTGTTGATCGCCCCGCCCAGCAGGAAGGCGGTCCAGGCGAAGATGAAGTAGCGCGCCACGCGCATGCCGCGCAGCCAGGCCAGCACGCCGGCGCTGAAGATCACCACGGTGAAGGCCAGCGCCAGGTAAGTGGCCAGGCGCAGGGCGGTGGCGTAGCTGGTGACCAGCGCCAGCACCATCACCAGGGCGCCGATGGCCATCAGCAGCAACAGGCTGCGGTCGACCCAGGGGCTGTGCTCGCCGGTGTGCAGGAAGCTGCGGGCGAACTGGCAGCCGAACAGCGCCGCCGAGCCGATCAGGAAGGGCGTGGAGGCATTGGCCCACCAGGGGTTGTCCGGCCAGAAGAACTGGATGCCGGCGCCGTTGACCGAGACCTGATAGAGGCCGAAGGAGGCGATGTAGAGGATGTAGTAGAGGTAGCTGGTGTCGCGGACGCTGAGAAAGATGAACAGGTTGTAGATCAGCATCACCAGCAGCACGCCGTAGATGATGCCGAGCACATAGATGCGCGAGGGCTGCGCCTCGATGAAGGCCTCCGGCGACCACAGGCCGAGCGGCATCTGCATCGAGCCCTGGCTCTGCGCGCGCAGGTACACGCGCTGCGGCTGCCCGGGCTGCAGCTCGAGATTGAACAGGTAGTTGTTCTGCGCGATCTGCCGGCTGGAGAAGGGCAAGGCATCGCCGGTACGCCCGGCCAGGCGATAGCCGCCGGCACCGTCCGGCAGGTACAGGTCCAAGTGGTCGAGCGGCGGGTAGGCCAGCTCCAGTAGCCAGCTCTTCGGGCCGTCGGACTCGAGCGGTCGGTACAGCAGGTCGATGCGCAGCCAGAACACCGAGCGCGAATAGCCGGCGTTCAGCACCGGCTTGCCATTGGTGCGGAAACTGGCATCCAGTGCCGCCGAGCTGACCTGGTCGATGGTCGCGTCGCCGCGCACGTCCTCGAACACCTGCATGTGTTGGCCGAGCGGCAGATAGCGGGCCTGCTCGTCGAACTCGACGGCATGCGCCAGCAGAGGTATCAGGCAAAGCAGCCCGAGCAGTAAACAGCGCATGCGGCTCCATCAGAGCCTGTGAACAACCCGCGGCCACCCGGCCACAGGCGCCCTTGCAGGCAATATTTGATTGATCGGCCAAACTCTAGCAGTCTGGCCCCGCCAGAGGAAAGTCTCCCAGAGAGCGGCTTAAGGGTACGCATCCGAGGAATGGCCCCATGAAGTTGCTGGCGTTGCTTTACCTGCTTGCCATGGCACCACTGCACGCGCTTGCCGAGCAGAGACTGTACCTGAGCACCCTGGAGTGGCCTCCCTACACGAGCCAGGCCCTGCCAGACGGCGGCTATGCCACGGCGGTCGTCAGCGCCGCGTTCGCCGCCGTCGATATCGACGTGGAAGTGCGTTACTACCCCTGGGCCAGGGCCCTGAGCCTGGTCCGCCAGGGCAAGGTCGATGGCCTGTTCCCCGAGTATTACGACCCCGAACAACGGCCCAACCTGCTTTTTTCGGAAGCCTTCCCCGGCGGCCCCGCCGGGCTGGTCAAGCTGCGCGAGCGCGATCTGCCGCTGCGTTACGGCGATCACGGACCGACCGGCTTCCCCGAACTGCACGGGCTGAAGATCGGCCTGGTCAGAGGCTATCTCAACCACCCCTTGCTGGACTCGGACCCGAGCCTGCAGCGGGACTTCGCCCGCGACGACCAGCAGAACCTGAGCAAACTCCTGGCCGGCCGCGTGGACCTGATTTTCATCGACCATCTGGTGGCCCAGTCGCTGTTGCGCGAGCACTTCCCGCAGCGACAGGCGGACATCGAGCTGATCCAGCCGCCCCTGCTGCAGCCGACACTGCACCTGGTGGTGCCGAAGCGACGGGTGGATGCGGCCTACACGCTGAAAGCATTCAACCGTGGCCTGCAGATCATTCGCGACAACGGCGAGCTGCAACGCCTGGTCGAGCGCCACGGCCTGTAGCGGGCGTTTGGTGGTAAGCTCGGCGGCCATGAACAGACACAACTCCCGTCCCGTCGTCCTCTGCCTGTCCGGCCATGACCCCTGCGGTGGCGCCGGCCTGCAGGCGGATATCGAGGCCCTGCTCGCCCAGGGCTGCCACGCCGCCCCGACGGTCACCGCGCTGACCGTGCAGGACACCGTCAACGTCTCCGACTTCCGCGTGCTCGACCGCGCCTGGGTGCTGGCCCAGGCGCGCGCGGTCATCGCCGACCTGCCGGTGGCGGCGGTCAAGCTGGGCATGCTCGGCTCGGTGGAGATGGTCGATACCGTAGTCGAGATCATGCAGGCGTTGCCCGGCGTGCCGCTGGTCTGCGACCCGGTGCTGCGCGCCGGCGGCGGCGGCGCGCTGGGCAAGGACGACGTCGGCTATGCCATGCGCGAGCGTCTGCTGCCGATCGCCGCCGTGGCCACGCCGAACCTGCCGGAGGCACGCATCCTCGCCGAGCTGCCCGAGGGCACGGCGGACGAGTGCGCGGCGAAACTGGCGCCACACTGCCAGCACCTGCTGATCACCGGCGGCCACGGCGACGAGCGCGAAGTGCACAACCGCCTCTATGTGCGCGGTGGCACGCGCCACGACTTCACCTGCGCGCGCCTGCCGGGCAGCTATCACGGCTCCGGCTGCACCCTGGCCAGCACCCTGGCCGGCCGCCTGGCCCTGGGCGAGGAAGTGGTCAGCGCCGTGCGCTCGGCCCTGGATTACACCTGGCGCACCCTGCGCGACGCCGAGCAGCCCGGCCACGGCCAGTTCGTGCCGCGCCGCCTGCCGCTGGATTTCTCGCTCTAAGAAGAGGCATTCGTGAAAGACAAACTGCGTGGCCTCTATGCCATCACCGACAGCCAGCTGCTGGAAGGCGGCAGGCTGCTGCCCTATGTGGAAGCGGCTCTCAAGGGCGGCGCCCGCCTGCTGCAATACCGTGACAAGTCCGGCGATGCCGCGCGGCGCCTGCGCGAGGCCTCGCAGCTGGCCGAGCTGTGCGCCCGCCACGGCGCCGAGCTGATCATCAACGACGACGCCGAGCTGGCCGCCAAGCTCGGCGTCGGCCTGCACCTGGGCCAGGGCGACGGCTCGCTGGCCGCCGCCCGCGCCCTGCTCGGGCGCCAGGCGATCATCGGCGCCACCTGCCACGCCGAGCTGCAGCTGGCCGCCGAGGCCAACCGCGAAGGCGCCAGCTACCTGGCCTTCGGCCGCTTCTTCAACTCGCAGACCAAGCCCGGCGCGCCGGCCGCGCGCCCCGAACTGCTGGGCCAGGCGCGCGCCCATTTCCAGCTGCCGCTGGTGGCCATCGGCGGCATCGACCTGCATAACGCCGGCCAGCTGATCCGCGCCGGCGCCGACCTGCTGGCGGTGATCCACGCCCTGTTTTCCGCGCCGACCGCCGCCGAGGTGGAACGCCGCGCACGCGCCTTCAGCGTGCTCTTCCCGTCCTCCTGATTTAAGAGAAGTCCTGCCATGTCCCGTTCGGAAATCCTCTTCGCCAGCGCCCAGAAGCACATCCCCGGCGGCGTCAACTCGCCGGTGCGCGCCTTCCGCGGCGTCGGCGGTACCCCGCTGTTCTTCAAGCACGCCGAAGGCGCCTATGTGGTGGACGAGGACGACAAGCGCTACGTCGACTACGTCGGCTCCTGGGGCCCGATGATCCTCGGCCATGCCCATCCGGACGTGCTCGACGCGGTGCGCCGCCAGCTGGAGCACGGCCTGTCCTATGGCGCGCCGACCGCGCTGGAGACCGAGATGGCCGAACTGGTGTGCGGCCTGGTGCCGTCGATGGACATGGTGCGCATGGTCAGCTCCGGCACCGAGGCGACCATGAGCGCCATCCGCCTGGCCCGCGGCTACACCGGGCGCGACGCCATCATCAAGTTCGAGGGCTGCTACCACGGCCACTCCGACAGCCTGCTGGTCAAGGCCGGCTCCGGCCTGCTGACCCAGGGCGTGCCCAGCTCGGCCGGCGTGCCGGCGGACTTCGCCAAGCACACCCTGACCCTGCCGTTCAACGACCTGGCCGCCGTGGAGAAGTGCCTGGCCGAAGTCGGCAACAGCGTCGCCTGCATCATCGTCGAGCCGGTCGCCGGCAACATGAACTGCGTGCCGCCGGCCCCGGGCTTCCTCGAAGGCCTGCGCGCGCAGTGCGACAAGCACGGCGTGGTGCTGATCTTCGACGAGGTGATGACCGGCTTCCGCGTCGCCCTCGGCGGCGCCCAGGCCCACTACGGCGTGACCCCGGACCTGTCGACCTTCGGCAAGATAGTCGGCGGCGGCATGCCGGTCGGCTGCTTCGGCGGCAAGCGCGCGATCATGCAGTGCATCGCCCCGCTCGGCCCGGTTTACCAGGCCGGCACCCTGTCGGGCAACCCGCTGGCCATGGCCGCCGGCCTGACCACCCTCAAGCTGATCAGCCGCCCGGGCTTCCACGCCGAACTGGCCGACTACACCGGCCGCATGCTGGCCGGCCTGCAGGAACGCGCCGATGCCGCCGGCATCCCCTTCGTCACCACTCAGGCCGGCGCCATGTTCGGCCTGTATTTCAGCGGCGCGGACGACATCGTCACCTTCGCCGACGTGATGGCCAGCGACGCGGCACGCTTCAACCAGTTCTTCCACCTGATGCTGGAGGGCGGCGTGTACCTGGCACCGAGCGCCTTCGAGGCCGGCTTCACCTCCATCGCCCATGGCGAGAAGGAGCTGCAGATCACCCTCGCCGCCGCCGAGCGCGCCTTCGCCAAACTCAAGTGATGCGCCCGGACTGCCGGCCGCGCAGGCGGCCGGCAGGAAATCCCGGTAAAGACTTTGTAAGGACGCCCCGGCTTATCACATAATGTGACGGCCGGCGCCTTTCGCCGGCAGGGCATGAAGCCCGACCGTTTCGCGAGGCGTTCCGATTTCCATGAAATGCACCGGCCGCACCCTGCTTCTGGGCTGCCTGCTGTCCGTTTCGCCCCTGCTGGCCAGCGCGGGCGACAACTCCCTGCTGGTGCCGGCCACCGCCCGCTGCGCGCTGAACGCACCGCCCGACTACCTCGCCCAGGCCGTCGAGGCCTGCCGGCAACTGGCCCAGCAGGGCGATGCCCAGGCCCAGTACGAGCTCGGCGAATTCTTCTACGACGGCCAGCGCGCCCCGCGCGACCTGCCCCAGGCGCTGCGCTGGTTCGAACAGTCCTCGCTGCAGGGCAACGCCCAGGCCCAGCTGCGCCTGGGCACCATGTTCTACCGGGGCGAGGGGGTGCCGGCCAACAACGTGCAGGCCTACATAGTGCTGAAGATGGCGGCGGTGAACGGTTCGGACGAGGCCATGGACAGCGCCGACCAGGTCGCCGAGCGCATGGACCGCGAGGAGCTGCAGGTGGCCAGCCAGGTACTCGGGCAGATCTTCCGCAGCTATCTACTGGAACTGCAGCAGATCGACAGCGGCCCCTCGGGCTTCAGCCCCGCCCCCAGCACGCCGGGCTCCGCCTTCGGCAGCCCGCAGGCGCCGGCCTTCGCCCCCAACTAGAGATCACTTCTCCGGCATCGGCATGGGAAACGGCATCACATTGCCGCCGCCCTTGGCCTCGCTGATCTTCGGCGTGCCCAGGCGCTCCACCTCGTCGATGCGGATGATCGCGTGCATCGGCACGAAGCTGCGCACCACGCCCTCGAACTGCGCCTTGAGTTTCTCCTCGCTGGGGTCGACCACCACCTGGGTGCGCTCGCCGAAGACGAACTCTTCCACCTCCAGGAAGCCCCACAGATCGCTCTGGTAGATCTGCTTGGCGTACATCTCGTACACCTGGCCCTGGTTCTGGAAGATCACCTTGTAGATGGGTTCGCGCTTGCTCATGGGAGGGAGAATAGAGGACTGCAGGAAAGAGGGCGCGAATCTTAGCAGCCGGCGGACAGGCAACGCTAGGAAGCCAGACGGTCGCAACCTATAATGCGCGGTCCTATTCGAACCACCCGACGCACGCAGATGGCCAAGAAGCTTTATATCGAGACCCACGGTTGCCAGATGAACGAGTACGACAGCTCGCGCATGGTCGACCTGCTGGGCGAACATCAGGCCCTGGAAGTCACGGAGAACCCGGCGGAAGCCGACGTGATCCTCCTCAATACCTGCTCGATCCGCGAGAAAGCCCAGGAGAAGGTGTTCTCCCAGCTGGGCCGCTGGCGCGAGCTGAAGCAGGAAAACCCGGACCTGGTGATCGGCGTCGGCGGCTGCGTGGCCAGCCAGGAAGGCGCCGCCATCCGCGACCGCGCGCCCTACGTCGACGTGGTGTTCGGCCCGCAGACCCTGCATCGTCTGCCGGAAATGATCGACGCCGCGCGCACCACCAAGAAGGCCCAGGTCGATATCAGCTTCCCCGAGATCGAGAAGTTCGACCGCCTGCCCGAACCGCGCGTCGACGGCCCCAGCGCCTTCGTCTCGGTGATGGAAGGCTGCAGCAAGTACTGCACCTTCTGCGTGGTGCCCTACACCCGCGGCGAGGAAGTCAGCCGGCCGCTGGGCGACGTGCTGCTGGAGATCAACCAGTTGGCCGAGAAGGGCGTCAAGGAAGTCACCCTGCTCGGACAGAACGTCAACGGCTACCGCGGCGAGACCCCGGACGGCGGCATCGCCGACTTCGCCGAGCTGCTGCACCTGGTCGCCACCGTCGACGGCATCGAGCGCATCCGCTACACCACCAGCCACCCGCTGGAGTTCTCCGACGCCATCATCGCCGCCCACGCCGAGATCCCGCAGCTGGTCAAGTTCCTCCACCTGCCGGTGCAATCCGGCTCGGACCGCATCCTGGCGGCGATGAAGCGCAACCACACGGCGCTGGAGTACAAGTCGCGCATCCGCAAGCTGCGCGCCGCGGTGCCGGACATCTGCATCAGCTCGGACTTTATCGTCGGCTTCCCCGGCGAGACCGAGAAGGACTTCGAGCAGACCATGAAGCTGATCGAGGACGTCGGCTTCGACTTCTCCTTCTCCTTTATCTACAGCTCGCGTCCCGGCACCCCGGCGGCGGACCTGGTCGACGACACCCCGGAAGAGGTGAAGAAGCAGCGCCTGGCCATCCTCCAGGCGCGCATCAACCAGCAGGGTTTCGAGATCAGCCGACGCATGGTCGGCAGCACCCAGCGCATCCTGGTCAGCGACTACTCGAAGAAGGACCCGGGCATGCTCCAGGGCCGCACCGAGAACAACCGCATCGTCAATTTCCGCGCCAGCAACCCGGC
This sequence comes from Pseudomonas sp. CAU 1711, assembly GCF_039888625.1. NCBI lineage: Bacteria > Pseudomonadati > Pseudomonadota > Gammaproteobacteria > Pseudomonadales > Pseudomonadaceae > Pseudomonas > Pseudomonas sp. CAU 1711. The sequence goes on along the minus strand of NZ_JBDQQT010000001.1, from coordinate 234,100 downwards.
GCTGATCGGCCAGTTCGTCGACGTACATATCGACGACGCCCTGCCCCATTCGCTGCGCGGCAGCCTGATCGACTAATTGGCTAACGACCGCCGCGCCGCCCGAACTTTCGCCGCCGGGCGCGCGGGGTTATCCTTCGACCATCACTCCCGCCGCACAGCGGCAACCGGACCCCATTGAACGCACCCATAGAACCGCACCGCTTCACCCTCGAACCCTTCGAAGCACGCCGCTTCGCCAACCTGTGCGGGCAGTTCGACGAACACCTGCGCCTGATTGAGCAGCGCCTGTCCATCGAGATCCGCAACCGCGGCAACCAATTCGAACTGGTCGGCCCAGCCAAGCACACCCAGTCCGCCGAGAACCTGCTGCGCCGCCTGTACCGCGAGACCAAGAGCACCGAGCTGTCGCCGGAGACGGTCCACCTGTACCTGCAGGAATCCGGCCTGGAGACGCTGACCGGCGAGAAGGTCGAAGGCGGCATCATCCTGCGCACCAAGAAGGGCTCGATCAAGCCGCGCGGCACCAACCAGCAGCGCTACGTCAAGGCCATCCTCGACAACGACATCAACTTCGGCATCGGCCCAGCCGGCACCGGCAAGACCTACCTGGCGGTGGCCTGCGCGGTGGACGCCCTGGAGCGCGAGCAGGTGCGTCGCATCCTGCTGGTGCGCCCGGCGGTGGAGGCCGGCGAGAAGCTCGGCTTCCTGCCCGGCGACCTGGCGCAGAAGATCGACCCCTACCTGCGCCCGCTGTACGACGCGCTGTACGAGATGCTCGGCTTCGAGACGGTGGCCCGGCTGATCGAGAAGCAGGTGATCGAGATCGCCCCGCTGGCCTACATGCGCGGGCGCACCCTTAACAACAGCTTCATCATCCTCGACGAGAGTCAGAACACCACACTCGAGCAGATGAAGATGTTCCTCACCCGTATCGGCTTCGGCTCCACCGCGGTGATCACCGGCGACATCACCCAGGTCGACCTGCCACGCGGCACCAAGAGCGGGCTGATCCACGTGATGGACGTGCTCAAGGACGTGCCGGGCATCAGCTTCACCCAGTTCAAGCCCAAGGACGTGGTGCGCCACCCGCTGGTGCAACGCATAGTCGAGGCCTACGAGCGCTTCGAGGAGCGCCAGCCCGGCAAGGACAGCCCGCGCGATGCTTGAACTCGACCTGCAGAACGCCTCCAGCGCCAGCGACCTGCCCGGCGAGGCACAGCTGCGCCGCTGGTGCGAACTGGCGCTGCGCCAGCGCACGGCCGACTCCGAGCTGACCATCCGCCTGGTCGACGAGGCCGAGGGCCGCGAACTGAACCGCACCTGGCGGCACAAGGACTACGCCACCAACGTGCTGTCCTTCCCCGCCGAAGTGCCCGAGGGCATCCTCGACATCCCGCTGCTCGGCGACCTGGTGATCTGCGTGCCGGTGGTCGAGCGCGAGGCCCGCGAACAGGGCAAGAGCGTCGAGGCGCACTGGGCCCACCTGGTGATCCACGGCTGCCTGCACCTGCTCGGCTACGACCACCTCGAGGACGAGGAAGCCGAGGAGATGGAAGCGCTGGAACGACAATTGCTGGCGGAACTGGGCCATCCCGACCCCTATGCCGCCGACGAATAACCCAAGACTCAGGAACAGTCCCGAGACCATCATGAGCGAAGACCGATCGAGCAACGAGCAGAAGTCCTGGTTCAACAAGCTGACCCAGGCTTTTGCTCATGAGCCGAGAAACCGCCAGGAACTGCTGGAAGTCCTGCGCGATGCCCACGACAACAAGCTGCTCGACAGCGAGGCACTGACCATAGTCGAGGGCGCCATCCAGGTCGCCGACCTGCAGGTGCGCGACATCATGGTGCCGCGCTCGCAGATGATCAGCATCAAGGCCAGCCACAGCCCGGCCGAATTCCTCCCGGCCATCATCGACTCCGCCCACTCGCGCTACCCGGTGATCGGCGAGAGCCTGGACGAAGTCATCGGCATCCTCCTGGCCAAGGACCTGCTGCCGCTGATTCTCAATGGCGACAAGCCCTTCGACATCAAGCAGCTGCTGCGCCCGGCCACCTTCGTGCCGGAGTCCAAGCGTCTCAACGTGCTGCTGCGCGAGTTCCGCGCCAACCACAACCACATGGCCGTGGTCATCGACGAGTACGGCGGCGTGGCCGGCCTGGTGACCATCGAGGACGTGCTGGAGCAGATCGTCGGCGACATCGAGGACGAGCACGACGTCGAGGAGGACAGCTACATCAAGCCGCTGCCCTCCGGCGACTTCCTGGTCAAGGCGCTGACGCCGATCGACAACTTCAACGAGGCCTTCGACACCGAGTTCCCCGACGACGAGTTCGACACCGTCGGCGGCCTGGTGATGAACGCCTTCGGCCACCTGCCCAAGCGCAACGAGGTGGCCGAGATCGGCGAGTACCGCTTCCGCGTGCTCAACGCCGACAGCCGCCGGGTGCACCTGCTGCGCCTGACCCCGCTGGAGCGTTAAGCCCCACTTCCCCTCTCCCTCCGGGAGAGGGGCCGGGGGTGAGGGAGCTTGCAGGCCCGATGGCACCCTCACCCTGCGCGGGCCGCCCCTCCCTCTCCCAAAGGGAGAGGGAGTTACCCCGCCCGACTTTCTCCCCTCCCACGCTTCCAGTACCCTTGCCCGCCAGACTTCCCGTCCAAGGACGCACCATGCGCTGGATCACCCAACCCGGCTGGCCGGGCAACCTGCTGGCCCTGGCCGGCGGCGCCTCGACCACCCTGGCCCTGGCCCCCTTCGATATCTGGCCGCTGGCCCTCTTGGCCATCGCCCTGTTCTACCTCGGCCTGCGCGGACTCGCCCCGCGCCAGGCCCTGCTGCGCGGCTGGTGCTACGGCCTCGGCCTGTTCCTCGCCGGCACCAGCTGGATCTACGTCAGCATCCACGACTACGGCGCCGCCTCGCCGGCCCTGGCCGCCTTCCTCACCCTCGGCTTCTGCGCCGGCGTGGCGCTGTTCTTCGCCCTGCCGGCCTGGCTGTGGGCGCGCTGGCTGCGCCGTAGCGACGCCCCGCTCGCCGACGCCCTGGCCTTCGCCGCCCTGTGGCTGGCCCAGGAGGCCTTCCGTGGCTGGTTCCTCACCGGTTTCCCCTGGCTCTACGCCGGCTACAGCCAGCTGCACGGCCCGCTGGCCGGGCTGGCGCCGCTCGGCGGCATGTGGCTGATCTCCCTGGTGCTGGCGCTGTCGGCCGCGCTGCTGGTCAATCTGCCGCGCCTGCGCCGCCAGCCGCGCCCGCTGGTCGCCGGCCTGCTCCTGCTGCTGGCGCCCTGGCTGGCCTGCCTGTGGCTCAACGGCCAGGCCTGGACCAGCGCCAAGGGCGCGCCGCTCAAGGTCGCCGCCCTGCAGGGCAATATCGAGCAGAACCTCAAGTGGGACCCGGCGCAGCTCGACGCCCAGCTGGCCCTGTACCGCGACATGACCCTGAGCAGCGAGAAAGCCGATCTGATCGTCTGGCCGGAGACCGCCGTGCCGGTGCTCAAGGAGCATGCCGAGGGCTACCTCGGCGTGATGGGCCGCGTCGCCGCCGAACGCGATGCCGCGCTGATCACCGGGGTGCCGCTGCGCCAGGCCAACGAACGCGGCGAGCAGCGCTACTACAACGCGATCACCGTCACCGGCTGGGGCGAGGGCACCTACCTCAAGCAGAAGCTGGTGCCCTTCGGCGAGTACGTGCCGCTGCAGGAAGTGCTGCGCGGGCTGATCGCCTTCTTCGACCTGCCCATGTCCGACTTCGCCCGCGGCCCGGCCGAGCAGGAACCGCTGCAGGCCAAGGGCCTGCGCATCGCGCCCTTTATCTGCTACGAGGTGGTGTATCCGGAGTTCGCCGCCGCCCTGGCCGCGCGCAGCGACCTGCTGCTGACGGTGAGCAACGACACCTGGTTCGGCACCTCCATCGGCCCGCTGCAGCACCTGCAGATGGCGCAGATGCGCGCCCTGGAGGCCGGCCGCTGGATGATCCGCGCCACCAACAACGGCGTCACCGCGCTGATCGATCCGCAGGGGCGCATCACCGAGCGGGTGCCGCAGTTCCAGCAGGCCGTGCTCTATGGCGAGGTGCAGCCGATGCAGGGCCTGACGCCCTACCTGCTGTGGCGCGCCTGGCCGCTGGTCGCGCTGTGCACCCTGCTGCTGGGCTGGGCGATAGTCGCCCGCCGCCGCGAAAGTCGCGCGATGGCCCTGCAGGCGGCCTGAGCCCATAGAGCGCCCACCGCCGGGCTCCCCATGGTGTACTGCCCTGCGGGCGAGTACACCCTACTCGCAGGCCACCGCTTCGTAGGGTGGATTCGCAGCGCAGCGACAATCCACCAACTCCACCTCAGCGATAGAGCAGCGGATAGACCGCCAAACCTATCGCCTCGTTGAGCAGCCGGGTGCTCTGCCACAGGGCCTTGCCCTCCGGCAGCCAGCCGCCCAGTGGGCGCTCGTTGGGTACGCCGAGGAAGCCCAGCGGCGCCGCCACCACTTCCAGCCCGGCCCGCTCGAAGCACCAGCGCGAGCGCGGCATGTGCGCCGCCTGGGTCACCAGCACCACCCGGCGCACGCCCTCGGTCTCGAGCATCGCCGCGCTGAAGCGGGCATTCTCCCAGGTGGTGCGGCTGCGCTCCTCGCGCCAGCGGGTCGCCACACCGAAGTCGCGCTGCAGCGCCTCGGCCATCAGTTGCGCCTCGCTGGGCGGCTGGCCGTAATGCAGGCCGCCGCTGATCAGCACCGGCAGGCCCGAGGCCCGTTGCAGACGCGCCGCGTAACGCAGGCGCTCGACGGCGGTGACGCTGGGCTGGTCGCTGCCCCAGGCCGGATCGGCCTCCTCGCGCCCCGAGCCGAGCACCACTATGGCATCGGCGCGCTGCCCCAACCCGGCCCACTCGGCCTCGGCCAGCGCCGGCTCGCGCTCGATCAGGCGCGCCGCCCACTCCACCACGGCCGGCAGACTGAGCAGCCAGAGCCCGCCCAGACCCAGCAGCAGGCAGAGCGAGGCCAGGCGCGGCCGCCCCGCCCAGGCCCAGAGCAGCCAGGCCAGCAGGATCAGCAGCAGCAAGCCGCCGGGCGGCAGTATCAGTTGCTTGAGGATGAAGCGCAGTTCCATGGGTACCTCCAGTACCCCTGGAGCCTAACGCGGCTGCCCCGCGCGGAACAGCTTGGAGCCGCAGGAAACGCAGGGCAGCACGCCCTCGCCGCGCTGCATCCGGGCCGCCGCCCCGCACAGGGCGCAGCACAGCTGCTGGCGCTTCTTGAGCGCCGGCTTGTCGCGCGTCAACGACTTGCTCGGCGTTCGGGCCGGCAGCTTGTCCAGCGGCCGGGCCGCATTCGCCGGTAGCTGTTCGATCACCGCCAACTCCTCGGCGGCGGCATGCCAGCCACGCAGCCAGTTGAGATCGCGCTCCAGATAGGCGCGGATCAGATCCATCTCCGCCGGGGTCAGCCCCCGCAGCTCCAGTTCCGCCGGAGCCGTCTGATGCAGGCGGCTCGCGCTTTCCGCCTCATCCAGGGCCAGGGCCAGGCGCTGCAACAGCCGCTCATAAAGTCCGCCCCCTTCTTCCTTACGCCGCAACTCTGCCATCCCTCACCTCGACCGGGCGCCCAGCAGCACGCCCCTATCTGGCAAGCTTAGCGTCAGGCCGGCTGCGGGCCGGGCGCCGCGACAAACGGCGGCGCCACGGGCGACGGGCGTAATCAGGGTTTCCCTGAATCGAGGGGGCTCATGTATGCTACGACGTTTCTCGCAAGCCCCATTTCTCAGCGCCCAAGCCCATGCACGAACAGTATTCGCCCCGTGAAATCGAAGCCGCCGCCCAAGCCCAGTGGGAGGCGGAAAAGTCCTTCGTCGTGACCGAACAGCCGGGCAAGGACACCTTCTACTGCCTGTCCATGTTCCCCTACCCGAGCGGCAAGCTGCACATGGGCCACGTGCGCAACTACACCATCGGTGACGTGATCGCCCGCTACCAGCGCATGCAGGGCAAGAACGTGCTGCAGCCGATGGGCTGGGACGCCTTCGGCATGCCGGCCGAGAACGCGGCGATGAAGAACAAGGTCGCCCCGGCCAAGTGGACCTACGAGAACATCGCCTACATGAAGTCCCAGCTTAAATCGCTGGGCCTGGCCATCGACTGGACCCGCGAAGTCACCACCTGCAAGCCGGACTACTACCGCTGGGAGCAGTGGCTGTTCACCCGCCTGTTCGAGAAGGGCGTGATCTACCGCAAGAACGGCACCGTCAACTGGGACCCGGTCGACCAGACCGTGCTGGCCAACGAGCAGGTCATCGACGGCCGTGGCTGGCGCTCCGGCGCGCTGATCGAGAAGCGCGAGATCCCGATGTACTACTTCCGCATCACCGCCTATGCGGAAGAGCTGCTCGCCGACCTGGACAAGCTCGATGGCTGGCCCGAGCAGGTCAAGACCATGCAGCGCAACTGGATCGGCAAGAGCTTCGGTGCCGACATCGTGTTCGACTACGACGTCGCCAGCATCGGCACCTCCGGCCAGCTCAAGGTCTACTCGACCCGCCCCGACACCCTGATGGGCGCCACCTACGTCGCCGTGGCCGCCGAACACCCGCTGGCCCAGCGCGCCGCCGAGCACAACGCCGAGCTGCAGGCATTCATCGCCGAGTGCAAGGCCGGCTCCGTGGCCGAGGCCGACATGGCCACCATGGAGAAGAAGGGCCTGGCCACCGGCCAGTTCGTCATCCACCCGCTGACCGGCGACAAGCTGCCGGTGTTCGTCGCCAACTACGTGCTGTGGGGCTACGGCGAAGGCGCGGTGATGGCCGTGCCGGCGCATGACGAGCGCGACTTCGAATTCGCCAGCAAGTACGGCCTGCCGATCCGGCAGGTCTATGCCGCCGAGGGCAAGGACTACGACGCCAGCCAGTGGCAGGCCTGGTATGCCGACAAGGAAGGCCTGGTCACCGTCAACTCCGGCAAGTACGACGGCAAGGACTTCACCAGCGCCTTCGACGCCATAGTCGCCGACCTGGAAGCCAACGGCCACGGCGCGCGCAAGACCCAGTTCCGCCTGCGCGACTGGGGCATCAGCCGCCAGCGCTACTGGGGCTGCCCGATCCCGATCATCCACTGCCCCAGCTGCGGCGACGTGCCGGTACCGGAAGACCAGCTGCCGGTGGTCCTGCCGGAAGACGTGGTGCCGGACGGCGCCGGTTCGCCGCTGGCCAGGATGCCCGAGTTCTACGAGTGCAGCTGCCCGAAATGCGGCACTGCGGCCAGGCGCGAGACCGACACCATGGACACCTTCGTGGAGTCGTCCTGGTACTACGCACGCTATGCCTCGCCGGCCTACACCCAGGGCATGGTCGACCCACAGGCCGCCAACCACTGGCTGCCGGTGGACCAGTACATCGGCGGCATCGAGCACGCCATCCTGCACCTGCTGTATGCGCGCTTCTTCCACAAGCTGATGCGCGACGAGGGCCTGGTGTCCTCCGACGAGCCGTTCAAGAATCTGCTAACCCAGGGCATGGTGGTCGCCGAGACCTACTACCGCACCCTGGAAAACGGCGGCAAGGACTGGTTCAACCCGGCCGACGTGGAAGTCGAGCGTGACGCCAAGGCCAAGGTCATCGGCGCCAAACTGAAGGCCGACGGCCTGCCGGTGGAAATCGGCGGCACCGAGAAGATGTCCAAGTCGAAGAACAACGGCGTCGACCCGCAGGCCATGATCGACGCCTACGGCGCCGACACCTGCCGCCTGTTCATGATGTTCGCCTCGCCGCCCGACATGAGCTGCGAGTGGTCCGACGCCGGCATCGAAGGCGCCAACCGCTTCCTGCGTCGCGTCTGGCGCCTGGCCCACAGCCACGTCAGCGCCGGCCTGCCGGGCGCGCTGGACATCGCCTCGCTGTCCGACGAGCAGAAGGCCGTGCGCCGCGCCATCCACCTGGCGATCAAGCAGGCCAGCAACGATGTCGGCCAGCACCACAAGTTCAACACCGCCATCGCCCAGGTGATGACCCTGATGAACGTGCTGGAGAAGGCGGCGACCGCCACCGAACAGGACCGCGCCCTGCTGCAGGAAGGCCTGGAGACCGTGACCCTGCTGCTGGCGCCGATCACCCCGCATATCTGCCACGAGCTGTGGCAGCGCCTGGGCAAGGCCGGCGCGATCATCGACGCACCCTGGCCGGCCGTGGACGGCGCCGCCCTGGTGCAGGACAGCCTGACCCTGGTGATCCAGGTCAACGGCAAGCTGCGCGGCCAGATCGAGGTGCCGGCAGCGGCCTCCCGCGAGGAGATCGAGGCCGCCGCCCGCGCCAACGAGAACGTGCAGCGCTTCACCGAGGGCGTGACCATCCGCAAGGTGATCGTCGTGCCGGGCAAGCTGGTCAATATCGTCGCCAACTAAAACGGTCGCCAACGATTCAGTCCGGCGCCGCGGCGCCGGGTTTCTCAAGGGGAAAACAGAATGATGAAACGGAACATGCTGGTCATTGGTCTCGCCGTCCTGCTCAGCGCCTGCGGCTTCCAGCTGCGCGGCACCGGCAGCGCCGAGTTCGCCCTCAAGGAAATCGACCTGCAGGCGCGCAACGCCTACGGCGAGACGGCCAAGCAGCTGCAGCAACTGCTGCAGAACAGCGGGGTGAAGGTGCACACCGGCGCGCCCTACCGCCTGTACCTGGCCAACGAGCAGGAAAGCCAGCGCACCTCCGCCCGCACCAGCAGCGCGCGCAGCGCCGAGTACGAGCTGACCACCACCCTGGACTACGAGATCCGCGGCGAGAAGAACCTGCTGCTGCTCAAGGACCAGCTGGAAGTGCAGAACTTCTACGTGCACGACGAGAACAACCTGATCGGTTCCGACCAGGAGTCCGCCCAGGTACGCCAGGAGATGCGCCGCGAGCTGATCCAGCAGCTGTCCCTGCGCCTGCAGCTGCTGACCCCGGCCCAGCTCGAGCAGCTGCAACAGGAGGCCGAGGCCCGCGCCCAGGCCGAGGCGGAAGCCGCCGCAGCCGCCCGCCGCGCCGCCGCAGAAGCGATGCCGCAGCAGTCGCCGATCCAGCTGCCGATCGGCCAGTAAGCCAGCAAGGGCCGGGGAACCGGCCCTTTTCACAGCCATGAAGCTCAACCCCAACCAGCTCGGCAAGCACCTGCAGGGCGGCCTCGCTCCGGTCTACGTGGTCAGCGGCGACGAACCGCTGCTGTGCCAGGAGGCCGAGGACGCCATCCGCAGCGCCGCGCGCGCCCAGGGCGTCAGCGAGCGCCAGGTGTTCCACGCCGAGGCCAGCTTCGACTGGGGCCTGCTCTACGAGGCCGGCGCCAGCCTGTCGCTGTTCGCCGAGAAGCGCCTGCTCGAGCTGCGCATCGCGGGCGGCAAGCCCGGCGACAAGGGCACCGCGGCCATCCTCGAATACCTGCAGCGCCCGCCGGAAGACACCACCCTGCTGATCAGCCTGCCGCGCCTCGACGGCGCCGCGCAGAAGACCAAGTGGGCCAAGGCGCTGATCGACGGGCCCAACAGCCAGTTCCTGCAGATCTGGCCGGTGGAAGTGGCGCAACTGCCCAACTGGATTCGCCAGCGCCTCGCCCAGGCCGGCCTGGCCGCCAGCCAGGAGGCGGTCGAGCTGATCGCCGCGCGGGTGGAAGGCAACCTGCTGGCCGCCGCCCAGGAAATCGAGAAGCTCAAGCTGCTGGCCGAGGGCAACCAGGTGGACGCCGCCACCGTGCAGGCGGCGGTGGCCGACAGCGCCCGCTACGACGTATTCGGCCTGATCGACGCCATCCTCAACGGCGAGGCCGGCCACGCCCTGCGCATGCTCGACGGCCTGCGCGGCGAGGGCGTGGAGCCACTGTTCATCGTCGTCATGCTGGCCCGCGAGCTGCGCCAGCTGGCCGGCCTGGCCCTGCAGTTCAGCCAGGGCGTGCCGCTGGAGAAGGCCTTCGCCAGCGCCCGCCCGCCGATCTGGGACAAACGCCGGCCGCTGATCGGCAAGGCCCTGCAGCGGCACAGCGCGGCGCGCTGGAATCAGCTGCTGATCGATGCCCAGCGCATCGACGCCCAGGTCAAGGGCCAGGCCGCCGGCGACCCCTGGAGCAGCCTGGCGCGCCTGGCCCTGCTGATGGCCGGCCAGCGCCTGGCGCTGAGCGAGTAGTTCACTCCAGCAGGCGGCGCAGCTCCTCCGTGAGCGGCATAGGTCTGAAGGCGCTGACCCGCGCCCTTCCGCTATTGCCCAACGGTACCCAGATTCGCGAGAACAGCAGTGCGGCGAGGATGCGTGGCAGCTGCCCGACCACCTCGCGCCAGTCGCGGCCCTGCCAGCCGGCCCGCAGCATCAGCCAGTGGGCCCGCACATGCGCCGCCGTGTCGCGTTGGCCGAGGATATGCGCCCGCTCCAGCTGGGCGAAGGTGGCCGCCAGCTCGCCACGCGCCAGCGCCGCCTCGGCCTCGGCGAAGGCCTGCCGCAGCGCAGCATCGAGCTCAGTGCGCATGTTCCTGCCCTCCCCTCAGTTCGCCGTCGGCATGGCGCAGCACCTGCACCGCCGAGGTGATCGCCAGGCCGGCCATGATGGCGGCCACCAGCAGATCCGGCCAGGCCGTGCCGGTGCCGAACACACCCAGGGCCGCGGCCAATACGGCGAGGTTGCCGAGGGCGTCGTTGCGCGTGCACAGCCAGACGCTGCGCATATTGCTGTCGCCCTCGCGGTAGGCGTACAGCAGCGCCGCCACGCCCAGGTTGGCCAGCAGCGCCAGGCTGCCCACCACACCCATGGTCGGCGCGCTGGGCACCTCGCCCTGCCACCAGTGCCACAGCGCGGCGCCCAGCACGCCGAGGCCGAACAGCAGCATGCTCAGGGCCTTGAACTGGGCGGCGCGGGCACGCCAGGTCAGGGCCATGCCGAGCACCCAGAGGCTGATCGCGTAGTTGGCGGCATCGCCGAGGAAGTCCAGCGAGTCGGCCAGCAGCGACACCGAGCCGGCCTTGAGCCCGGCGCCGATCTCCACGGCGAACATGGCCAGGTTGACCAGCAGCGCGATCCACAGGATGCGCCGGTAGCGCCCGTCGTTGTGCTTGGGTCCGGTGTCGTGGTTACAGCAGTGAGCACCCATTTGGCTTCTCCATATCGAAGTCTGTTCACGAGCTTCTGGATTAGAGCCAGACAAGGCAAAAACGGCCGAGGAAGCGCAGTTTACGAACGGTAAATGAGCATTCCGAGGCTGTTTTTAACGCCGTATGGCCGACAGCCAGAAGATCGTGGACAGATTTCAGTGCAGACTAGGCTAAACCCTGTAGTTACTACGGAGTCAACATGAGCAAACCCATCACCATCGGCGTGCTGGCTCGCGAGAGCGGCGTCAATCTGGAGACCGTGCGCTTCTACGAGCGTAGCGGCCTGCTGCCGCCGCCGCAGCGCAGCGCCTCGGGCTATCGCCACTACCAGGCGCGGGACGTGCGCCGCCTGCGCTTTATCCGACGCGGTCGCGAACTGGGCTTCAGCCTGGACGAGATCCGCAGCCTGCTGGACCTGGCCGCCCACCCCGAGAGCCCCTGCGACGCCGCCGACCGCATGGCCCGCGAGCACCTGGACGCCATCGAGGCGCGCATCCGCGACCTACAGAACATGCGCGCCGAACTGAGCAAGCTGGCCGACTGCCACAGCGGCCACGCCGAGCACTGCCGCCTGCTGGAGGCGCTGGACAGCCGCGACTGCTGCCTGCAGAGTGGGTAGCCCGGATGCAATCCAGGGGCAGGCAACTCCATCCAAACTATCCCTTGGGTAATGATCGCTTTCGCGAGTCGATAGCCATGCAGCTGGGGCGTTCAGTGGGGTATCGGGACTCTGGTCGGCCGGTGATTAAAAATAAATCACTCCGACCCCTTTAGCCCAACTGGCAACAGTCGATTCATCGATGAGATTGAGCAAATCACGGGGCTGCGGATTGAGCAACGAGGCCAAGGGAGGCCGAAGTCGGGTGCTAGATAATAAATCCCCCCTCTTGGAATAAATGATCGGGATATAGGCTGCCGGAATTTTGCGAGCTGGAACAATGAATAAATCCCCATGGCATAATGATGATATTTCTTGGCGCTCGCTCCGCGAGCAGCAGCTACCAATTTATCTAGAATTTGTTAAGTCTCACTATCCGGGCGATGTGGTACGAAACCCTGATGAATATTTGCGAAGGGCAAGAGAGTACTATTTCGAGGGGGCGCTGGAAGGGGGGTATGCGGATGGCGTGAGTCACTTGGATGTTAGTGATTATTTTGTGATGCACCCCTGCTTGGATTTGGCCGCGGCACGAGATATTGTTGCGTTCTATGATCGCGTTGGCTGTATGACGCGTGGCTATTTTGGTCAATATTATTTGATCCCCAAATCGTTTGGCCCCATGGTCGATCAAGGTATGCTGCCAGCCTCTATAGGCGAAGTTGTAATTGAGGCGTTCTATGGAGAGAGTTATTTGGAGGCTTCCTCACTGAGAGGCTTCGAGCCAGAGCGGAGCGCAGTTGCAGCAGGGTGCGAAATGTGCCGAGAGCTTGGCTCCTGGATGGACTTGCCTCTATACGTTGAGTACTACCCAGTTCAGAGATTGATCGATCTTACAGTGGGTGCGCTGGAGTACTTTTCGGCTGGCGATCTCGTTGCCAAGCGTGGCTACATAGAGCATTTGTCAGTACGCATTGAGGACATTGAGGCTGGAGGAGACTCTATGCAAAAAAGCTTTAGCGACTTGCTTAAAACTAAGATTTTTAGCAGCCAAACCATTGACGAGATAAAGGTAATGTTTGAATAGATATGTCCGGCCATTATTTCGAATGTAAGGTTTTTTCTGCTGTCGGTGAGGCAAAGCTCATTTTTGAGCTGCTTAAAGAGGCTAGTTGGGGTAGAGACCCTGAGAAGCAGGCGCGTCTTAAGTGTCGCTTGGGTCTACCTGCCGATTATGTGTTGCCGATGATTAAGTTTGGCATTCATGAGCTGAAAGGTGTCCTTGTCTTGAATGCCGAGGATGCGCTTCCGTCTGACTCCGAACTCTGCCCTGCAATTGCCGGAGCGCTTGATGCCCTAGAGGGTGTCCGGTACAAGGCGATACTGTTTGATAGTTCATCCGGTGGGGGGGAGGTGTGGTCTTCTCCAGGGAGGAGGTGAATTAAGATAAAAGGGAACGGGTTCCTCCCCGTTAACACGGACACTTCCGAGTAAGCTCGGTGCTGTGGTCAGGATTGCCCCCAGAACATTGCTCGAAAATTAATCTGTTCCCTTTTTGCACTTACGCCGAACTGAGCAAGCTGGCCGACTGCCACAGCGGCCACGCCGAGCACTGTCGCCTGCTGGAGGCGCTGGACAGCCGCGACTGCTGCATTTAAGGCACGCGGATCAGCGCCTGCGGCTCGTCGACGTCGCGCAGTACGCCGGGATCGTCCAGTTCCAGCCCCAGGCAGGCCTGCGGGTGCGTCGCCAGCACGGCGCGCGCGCCCTGGTCGCCATGCAGCGCCTCCAGCTCGCCCCAGAAGCGCCGGCCGAACAGCACCGGGTGACCGCGCTCGCCGCGGTACAGCGGGAACAGGATGCGCTCGGCGCTGGCCGCCGCCTGCAGCGCCTGCAGAGTCGCCGGCGCCACCCAGGGCATGTCGCCGAGCAGCACCGCCATGGCCTCGCCCGGCTCCTCGCGCAGGGCCCGCGCGCCGGCCGCCAGGCTATGGCCCATGCCCAGCGCGGCGTCGGCGCAGCGAATCGGTCGCACCGCCGGCGGTAGGCCGAGGGCCTGCGGATCGTCTTCCTCGCGCAGCACCACCCAAACCTCGCCGAACAGCGCCTGCGCCCGCTCGACGCTGGCGGCCAGCAGGCCACGGCCATCGGCCAGGCGTGCCAGGCGCTTGTCGCTGCCGAAGCGACGACCGGCGCCGGCGGCCAACACCAGGGCGAGGACGCTCACAGGCGTTCGCGGGGGATGCCGTTGCGCACCCGCAGGATATCGGCCAGCACCGCCAGGGCGATCTCCGCCGGCGTGCGGCTGCCCAGGTTCAGGCCTATCGGCGCGCTGATCCGCGCCAGTTGCGCCTCGTCCAGGCCACCGACCCGGCGCAGGCGCTCAAAACGCTTGGCGCTGGTGGTCGGCGAGCCCATCACGCCGATGTAGAAGGCCTCGCTGCGCACCGCCTCGATCATCGCCAGGTCGTCGATGCGCGGATCGTGGGTCAGCGCCACCACGGCCGTGTCGGCGTGGCAGAAGCCGGCGCGAATCACCTCGGAGGGCAGCTCGCGGCGCAGCTCGACGCCGGGCAGCTCGACGCCGACGAGCACCTCGTCGCGCGGGTCGCACAGCAGCACCTCGAAGCCCAGCGCCTGGGCGAACTCGGCGCACACCTGGGCCACGCTGGAGTAGCCGGCCAGCAGCAGGCGCTGGGCCGCGCCGACGCGGATGCGCAGGCTCTGCCCGCAGCGCTCGATGCGCGGGCCCTGCGCGCGGTCGTCGCGCAGGCTGCGGCTGCCGTCGTGCAGCGACACCTCGCGCAGCAGGCGACGCTGGCCGACCAAGGCGCCGGCCAGTTCGCGCAGGTGCGCCTGGCTGTCGCAGTCCGGCGCGAGGTTCTCCACCAGCACCTCCAGCACGCCGCCACAGGGCAGGCGGATATCGCCGCTGGCCTCGCCGCCATCGCCGTAGCGCACCAGGCTGGCCGGCGCCGCGAAGGCGCCGGCGGCCAGACGTTCGAGAAAGGCCTCCTCGACGCAGCCGCCGGACAGCGAGCCGATCCACTGGCCGGCGCCGTTGGCCGCCAGCAGCGAACCCGGCGCGCGCGGCGCCGAGCCGTAGGTGGCGAGCACCGTGCACAGCCACACGCGCTCGCCGGCCGCCAGCCACTGCAGGGCGCGGCCGATGACCTGTTGATCGAGCTGCTGCATCAGTGCCCCGTTTCGCCGCGCAGGACGCCGACCTCTGCCTCGCCCAGCTCGGCGTCGATACCGCCCCAGGTCTGCCGCAGGTAGTTGAGCAGGTCGGTCAGCTCGGCATCGTCGAGCGCCGCGTGGAAGCCGGGCATCGGCTGCATGCGCTCGAAGCCGGTGAACTGCTGCTCGCGGATGCCGTCGTCGATCACCCGCAGCAGGTTGCGCGCGTCGTCCAGGCGCAGGGTGGTGTTGCCGTTCATCGCCACCGCCACGTGCGGCACGCCCTCGCCTTCGCTGCCGTGGCAGCCGGCGCAGACGTTGAGGTAGTGCTGGCGCCCACGCCGGGCGCTGTCGCCGAGACTGTCGAGCGCCCGCGCCTCGATGCTGCGGGCCGGCGGCGGCTGGTCGCCGAGCAGGTAGGTGGCCATGGCCCGGTGGTCGTCCTCGGGCAGGTACTGGGTGCTGTGGTGCAGCACCGGGAACATCTCGTTGAACATCGAGCCCTGGGCGCTGATGCCGTGCTTGAGGAAGCGAGCCAGATCATCGGTGTTCCAGCCGCGCGCGGCCAGGTCCTCGGCCAGCAGGCTGGGCGCCTGGTAGCCACCGAGCAGGCCGCCCTGCAGGCGCCGATCCTGCTCCAGCGCGCCCAGCGCGTTGCGCGGGGTGTGGCACTCGCCGCAGTGGCCGAGCACCTCGACCAGGTACTGGCCGCGCTGCCAGGTCTCGCTGCGGCCCTCGGCCGGCTCCAGCTGCACGCGGTTCTTGTACAGCAGGTTCCAGAAGGCCATGCCGAAGCGGATGTTGTAGGGGAACGCCAGCTCGGTCTGCGGATTGGGCCGCGCCACCGGCTCCAGGCTCATCAGGTAGGCGTGGATGGCATCGGAGTCTTCGCGGCGGATCAGGTGGTAGGAGGTGTAGGGCATCGCCGGGTACAGCTTGACCCCGTCCGGGCGCTCGCCCTCGGTCAGCGCCCGGTACAGGTCGTCGGCGCTGTAGTGGCCGATGCCGTGGGTCTTGTCCGGGGTGATGTTGGTGCCATAGATGATGCCGTAGGGCGAGGCCAGCGGCAGGCCGCCGGCATAGGGCGCGCCGCCCTCGGCGGTGTGGCAGGCCACGCAGTCGGCGGCATGGGCCAGGTAGCGGCCACGCTCGATCAGTTGCTCGTCGGCCGCCTGGGCCAGGAGCGGCAGCGCCAGGGCCGCCATCAGCAGGACGCGCATGCTCAACCTTCCTTGACCAGTCCGAGGGATTCGACCACGTCGCGGGCGGCCTTGTAGTAGCGCACGTAGCCGGTGCAGCGGCAGATGTGCTTGCCCAGCGCCTGCTCGATCTCCTGCTCCAGCTCGCTGCGGCGCACCGGTTGGCGCTGCAGCTTCTCCACCAGCACGGTGGCGGCGTTGACATAGCCCGGGGTGCAGTAGCTGCACTGGAAGGCGAACTGATCGACGAAGGCCTGCTGCACCGGATTCAGCTCGACCACCGCGCCGGCCGCGTCGCGCTTGGCGTGGCTCTCCACGGTGCGCACGCGCTTGCCGTTGAAGAAGTGCGCGCCGGTGATGCAGGTGCGGATCTCCTCGCTGGTACCGTCGGCATGGTCGAGGATCGCCACGCAGGCGTGGCAGATACCCTGGCCGCAGCCCAGGCGCGAGCCGGTGAGGTTCATGTACTCGTGGAGAAAGTCGATCATCATCAGGTCGTCGGCGACCTCGACGGGGCCGACCGCCTGACCGTTGAGGATCAGGCTCATAACGTGCTTAGCCATGCAGGGCCTCCTTGATACGGGCCGGAGTCAGGGGCAGGTCGCGCAGGCGCTTGCCGGTGGCGTGGGCCACGGCGTTCACCACGGCGCCGACCACGGGGATCATGGTGACCTCGGCGATGCCCTTGGGCGGGTCGCTCGGCGACAGCGGCGGCAGGATCTCGGCGGTCTGCGCCCACACCGCGACGTCCTTGGCGCGCGGCAGCACGTAGCGGTTGAAGTTCCAGGTGCCCTCGCCCGGGCCGCCCTCGTACAGCGGCAGCTCCTCCAGCAGGGCGTGGCCGATACCCATGGCGATGCCGCCTTCGAGCTGGCCGAGCACCAGCTCGGGCACTATGGTGCGGCCGCACTCGACCCAGGAGTGGTGGTTGATCACCCGCGCCTCGCCGCTGCCCTTGTTGACCTTGACCTCGACCAGGGTCGCCACCGGGCTGTAGTAGGTGACCCAGGCATTGTTCAGCTGGGTGTCCGGATACTTCACGCTGAGGCGGTCGAGCAGGTGGTAGCCATGGCTGCTCATGCGGGCCTTCTTCGCCGCCGCAGCACCCGCGCCGTACTTCAGCGCCAGGCCGTCGAGCGGCACGCGCTCGCGGCTGCCGTCGATGTCGAACTCGGCCTCGGCCCAGCTCCAGCGGTTGAAGCCATGCACGCTCACCCCGGTGACCAGGCCCAGCTCGTGGGCCTGCTTCGCCAGCACGGCAAAGGGAATCGGCGGCAGGCCGTCGGCGGTGAGCTTGCCCTCGACCCAGTGAGCATTCTCGCGGCGCACCACATAGGGGTTGGCCAGACCGCCGGCTTCGCCTCGGCTCCACAGATGCAGCGCCGCCGGCCACAGGCCGTGGTTGAACAGCAGGCGCCCGGCCTCGCGGGTGGCATGGCCGCTGTAGTAGGCCGAGTTGGTCGCCGAGGAGGGCGAGGCGATGCGCGCCACCCAGCGCGGGTTGCGCAGCGCGGCATCCTGTTCGGGCTGGCTGATGAAGTAGGGGTTGCCGCTGGTGGTCAGCGCCAGCTCCGGCCATTCGGTCACCCCGGTCTTGATCTCGTCGGCCGGCACGCCGAGCCAGTCGGCCACCAGCAGCGCCTGCGAGGTGGCCATGCCGGTGCCCATGTCGATGGCGATCTGGCGCAGGGATATGCGCCCGTCTGCGTCGAACTCCAGGCTGGCCATGGGCGCCTCGGCGCCGGTGCCGAAGTCCTTCTGGCAGATGGCGAAGCCGACGCCGTAGAGGTGGTCCGGGTCCTCCGCGTCGAAACGCGCCTTGCGCGCGGCGCGCTCCTTCCACAGCGGGTGCTCGGCGGCCTTGTGCAGGATCTCGTCGAGGCGCAGGGCGCCGGCCGGGATCGCCCCCTGGGTGTTCTTCATGCCCGACTGCATGACGTTCTTCAGGCGCAGGGCGATGGCGTCGACGCCCAGGCGCTCGGCCACTTCATCCACCATCATCTCGGTGGCGGCCATGGTCTGCAGGGTGCCGTAGCCACGCATGGAACCGGCCTCGACGCTGGCCGAGTGGTAGGCGGTGGCGGCCAGGTCGCTCTGCGGCAGGTAGTAGATCGACTGCGCGGCGGTGGCGCCGACGGCCGCCACCGAGGCGCTGTAGTTGATGCGGCCGCCGCCGTTGGCATCCATGTGCGCGCGGAAGATGCGGAACTGCTGGCTCTGGCGGTCCACCGCCAGCTGATAGTGCATGTCGAACGGGTGGCGCTTGAGGCCCGTCTGGAACTGCTCGTAGCGGTCGTTGGCCAGGCGCACCGGCACGCCGTCGCCGTACATCGCGGCGAGGGCGGCGTAGAACACGAAGATGTTGTTGTCCTTGGAGCCGTAGCCGACGGTGTAGCCGGGATGCAGGTTCAGCTGCTTCACGCCGAAGCGCGACGGCGCCAGCATGTGCGCGCACTGCTCGGCGACCTCGAACGGGCACTGGGTGGCGACCACGAAGTGCAGGGTGCCGGTTGCCGCGTCGAACCAGCCGTTGCCGTTGTCCGCCTCCAGCGCCGCCGGTTCGATCGACTGGGTGGTGTAGCGCTCGTCGAACACCAGCCACTCCTCGGGCGGGTTCTGCAGTTGCTGCTGCATGCGCTCGGCGTAGTACAGGCCTTCCTGGGTCAGGTCGCCGCCGAGCTTGGCGCCCTGCGGCCAGGTCGGCCGGCGCTCGCGGATCATCGGGAAGAGCGTGCCGTCCTTGAGGCTGGAAAACAGGTCCGGGGCGAAGGGATCCTGGTCCGCCACGCGCACGAAGCGGAAGCTGCCGTAGGGGTCGGTGGTGTAGGGCTCGCTCTTGGCCCCGTAGCGGATCACCTTGTCGTTGAACTTGAGGCGGTTCTTGGCCTGGCGATAGCGCTCGAAGTCGCTCCAGATCAGCAGCGCCACCGGGTGGCCGATGAACATCGGCACCTTGCCCGGCGGCAGCAGCGGGTCGGGACCGTGCGACTCGGGCCAGGCGATGCCGTCGCGGGCCAGGTCCTCGGCGGTCACCACGCGGTCCGGCTGCAGCTCGCCCTCCAGCATCGACAGGTCGAAGCCGGCATAGAGGTGATCGACACGGGTGGTCTTGATCAGCAGGGCATGGCCCTGCTGCTGCGGCCAGCCCGGCATGTCCTTGGCGCGGATATCGCGGGCGAACACCTTGTCGCCGCAGGCCTTGGAGGCACCGTCGATGCGCCCCTTGGCCTGCCCGGCGGCGCCGTACCAGGGCTTGGGATTGGCCGTCACCTGTTCCTCGAACAGCGCGGCGAAGGCCCGGCTGCCGAGGGGCGCGAGGGTGATCCCGATACCGGCAACGATGCTGCGCTGCAAGAAGGCGCGGCGAGACAGATCACGCTTGAGCATGTGATTTCCCCTGAACGAAGCTGGAGTCGCTGACAGACAGCGTAGGCGCCCAGGCGAAAACCCGCCGGGCGAAAAGGCCGGCATTCTAGTCAGGAAAGATCACGCATGCACACACTTAATTGACAAAGTGTATACAAACATCGAGCCAATCATCGCGCGAGTCCGCTCGCCCGCCGCCCTAGGGCGGCTTCAGCGCCCCCAGTCGCGCACCAGCGCCTCGGCCTCGTCCAGCGAATCGAAGCCGCTCAGCGCCACCCGGCCATCCAGCACTGGCTCGCGGATGATCGGCGCCAGACGCAGTTCGCCATCGACCAGCACCGGCTGGCCGACGAAAGTGCAGCCGGACAGGCGGTCGCTGAGGGTCGGATAGCAGGTCATGCGCTGTTACTTGAGCACACCGTAGCCCTGCTGGGCCGGGGCCGGCGAGGCGCGGATGGGGGCGAACAACTTACCGGCGCAGGCCTGTGCTACCACCATCTCGCCCAGAGGGGCGTGATCGGCCAGGTGCTGGGCGCCGCAGCGCAGCACCTCGAGTTATCGTCATGATCAGGAGCGGGGCGTGCACCGCCTGCGCTTTATCCGCTGCGGTCACGAACTGAGTTTCAGCCAGGGGGAGCTCCGCAGCCTGCTGGACCTGGCCGCCACCCCGAGAGCCCCTGCGACGACGCCGAGCGCATGGCCCGCGAACACCTGGACACCATCGAGACGCGCATCCGCGATCTGCAGAACATGCGCGCCGAACCGAGCCATCCGGCCGACTGATACAACGGCCACGCCGAGCATTGTCGGCTACTGGCGGCGCTGGATAGTCGCGATTGCTGCCTGTAGGTCACAATCGCGATATTCACGCTACTTACCGGAAAGCTCGCAGCTACCGTAAGCCAAGCCTTCACAGGATGCGGAGCTCGGCACCTTGAGTTCAAATGCCCCCCGGCTCTCATGCCACTGCGCCGACGAATATTCCGTCCCTTCCTCCAGCCTTTGTGCATAACGATGCTGAACCGTCAGGAAGATGACCGCAGCAACCAACCCCAGCCCGGCAACCCAAAGAACCTTGTTCAAATGCCCCTTGAAGCGCTCCAGATAGTCTCCGAGCATACTTAGCGGCGGGCCCACCCTGGTATTGATGTCCGCATAGACAAACGCCACGAGCCCGGATGTGGCGCACGCCACGATACTGAGAGCCCCCGATTGTGCCCCCAAGAGCATGGCGACGCCTGAAATAGCCAACGAGGGCAGTAGGTGCCTGAGAATCAACACCCCCGTGCCTTGACGCGTCAGGGATGCCGGCAATAACTGCTTACTGACTATCACATCCACCCAGGTCAACCAGCCTGTGCAATAGCGCCAGGCACTATGAGTGACCATCAGCAAACCTACCAGGGCAGCGGACAATAACCCCACCCCAAGCACGCTACTAATCGGTGAGTCGGCACCATACCTGGCGTTTTGACTGGTGATCTGCAACCAGGCAGGCATCAGCATTAGCAACCAGAGGCAGATGCCGGCCCCTTTCCAATACGAACTGCGCAACCACTTCCGCCAGTCTGGAATCCCTTGCGGGGCCAACTGAGCAAGAACCTCCGGTGCCTCTTTCAGCAACGTCTCTTCAAGTAGCTCGCAGGCGGCCCAATCCTTCTCCGCGAAACCATCTACCATCCGTCTGCGCAGGCCATCGCTCATAGGCTTGAACAGTAGCCAGGCTGCTCGGGCCTGAGGCGAGTCGGGCTTGCGCAGCGCCATGCGGCTGGTGATCCGCTCATGCAGCCCTTGCAGCTCGACTCTGCGCTGCAGTTGGCTCCACTCCTGCAGCCAACCCTCCTCACGAGCCAACGTGTCGCCCCACTGGCAACGGCTGGAGATATCCCGAAAGAGCGTCTCGGACCAGCACGGCACCGCCAGCAGCACATCCACCAGCTGGCGATTGAAGTAGGCTCGCCGCTCGAATGGCTGCAACCAGGCTTGACCAAACAGCACATCCAGACGCTCCTGGAACGCAGCCTCATCCCCCTCGGCGAGCAGACCATGCAGCGCATGCAACTCAGTCGCAAGCAGGCGGTTAAGCAGGCCATCGAGCTGATCCCCCGGCAGGGAGGGCTCCTGCCAAGGCGTCAGCCAGTGCAAACAGGCCAGAGCCCAGTGCGCGGCGGCATAGCCCCGCTCGTTGTCGGTCAGGCAACGCTCCAACAGGCAACGCTCGAACAGTGCCAGCTGGCCCTGGTCACGAGCCTGGAGAGCCGCGACCTCCAGGGTTGGTGGCGTGAGATCACCCAAGCTGGCGTCGATGCGGCCCCACAGGTCCTGGTCGATGGCTGTGACGTCCGGCTGCTCGACCACCGATTCCAGACCGACGCTCTCCTCGATCTCATTCTGTTCGGCCCGTCGACGCGCTATGGAAAGCGCCTGCTCGTAGGCTTCACGCAAACACTGGAAGGCCTCCAGGTCCTCATCGGGACGGTGCACTTTGAGCAGGGCAGCGTAACTACGCTTGATCGTCCGCTCATCCGCATCGGCGGGAACGCCGAGAGTCGTCCAGCAGTTCATCGCAGCCCCCGTCAGAATCCGCGTTCCAGCTCGTCCAGGCGCTGAATCACGGCGCTCCTGTGCTCACGTATCTGCCGCTCATCCTGCCCCTCCAGCACCCGCTGGAACTCACCGGCCAGGCGATCGACATACTCCCGCATCTCGCCCAGGCACTCCTGGTACAGGCGGTCGAGGCGCGCCAGCAGCACCGTGTTGACCTGCTGCTCGCGAGGGTGGACCTTGAGCCCCTCGAGAGCCTTGAGCTTGGCGGCGACCTCTTCCCTGCTGAGCACGCCCGGGTTGTTCTCGATGACCAGGCGATGGCTCTCTCCGGTCATGGGGATCTTCACGTCGGCCTCCAGCAGGCCGTTGTTGTCGTAGGTGAAGCGCACGTCCAGCACGACCTCGCCCGCCTTGCGCGGCGGCACCGGCACGCTTAGCTCGCCGAGGAAGATGTTGTCCTTCACCAGACGGCTCTCGCCCTGGAAGATCTTCAGCAGCACTTCCCGCTGGTTGTCGTGCAGGGTCTGCACCTGCTCCACGCGGCTCACCGGCACCACGCAGTTGCGCTCGATGATCGGCAGATAGCGGCCGCCCTCGAAGTGCTCGCCATGCTGCTGCGTGGTCTCGATGCCCATGCTGTAGGGGCACACATCGGTGAGCACCACTTCCTCCAGAGCCGCATCGCGCGCCTTGAGCGCCGCCTGAATGGCCGCGCCCTGGGCGATGACCTCGTCCGGATTGAGATGCATGGAGGGGAAGCGGCCGAACAGGCCGGCCACCAGCTTGCGCACCAAGGGCATGCGCGTGGTACCACCGACCAGCAGGATCTCGTCGAGATCGGCCACGCGGATGCGCGCATCGCGCAGGGCCCGCTCTATCGGCCCGCGCAGGCGCTCCAGCAGCGGCTCGAGAATCTGCCGCAGCTGCTCCTGGGTATAGGCTTCGCACCATTCGCGACCATTGTCGCGCAGGCTGAAGGTCGCGCTGTCTTGCTGCCCCAGCGCATGGCGAACGCGCTGCGCCTCGCGGCGCAGGCGCTGGCGCAGCAATGGCTGGCTGGCGTCCGGCAGGTTGCCCGCCTGGCGCTCGACGAAGCTCTTGACCAGCGCGTCGTCCAGGTCCTCGCCGCCGAGGAAGTTGTCGCCCGAGCTGGCCCGTACCTCCATCACGCCGTCGAAACGCTCCAGAATCGAGACATCGAATGTGCCGCCGCCCAGGTCGAAGACCAGGAAAGTGGTCTGCTCCTTCTGGTGCACGCCATAGGCCAGTGCCGCTGCGGTGGGCTCGTTGATCAGCTTGTCGACCTTGAGCCCGGCCAGTTCGCCGGCCACCCGGGTGGCCTTGCGCTGGGCATCGCTGAAATAGGCGGGCACGCTGATCACCGCCTCGCTGACCGGCTCGCCGAAGGCGCGCTCGACATCGGCCTTGAGACTCTTCAGCACCAGGGCCGACAGTTCTTCCGGGCGGAAACTGCGCTTGCCGAGGCGCACCTCATGGGCACTGCCCATGTAGCGCTTGAACAGCGCCGTGGTCAGCTGCGGGTGGGTCTGCAGGCGCTCGCGCGCGACCTGGCCGACCAGCACCTGGCCATCGTCATCGAGCCCGACGACGCTGGGCGTGAGGAAGCTGCCGAGAGCGTTGGCGACGAGTTGCGGGGCGCCATCGCGCCATACGGCAACCAGGCTGTTGGTGGTGCCGAGGTCTATACCGACGATCATGCCGGACATCACTCCTTTGACGTTGGGAGAACCGCCATCCTCAGCGAGGCCGGCCAAAGCCCGGTATTTGAACCCAGCGCGGGTATCCGGTAAAGCGCCGCTCAGCGACTCCAGTCGCGCACCAGCGCCTCGGCCTCGTCCAGCGAATCGAAACCGCTCAACGCCACCCGGCCGTCCAGCACCGGCTCGCGGATGATCGGCGCCAGGCGCAGCTCGCCATCGACCAGCACCGCCAGCGGTTGATTGAGTCCGCGGCGGGTCAGCTCGGCCAGGCTCTCGCGCCCCGCCGTGGTCAGCGTCAGCACGATGGCCGGCTGCTGCTCGGGAGTCAGGGCCAGCTCCGCGCGCGCGACATCGGCCTCGGTGATAAAGGCCTGGGGCGCCACCCACAGGTAGGCGCCGCTGTGGCGGTCGGTCATGCCGAGCCAGCCGTCGGCGCTGGCCGTGCGCGCCGGATGAATGGCCAGCCGATGGTCGCCCGGCATGTGTGCGTCGCTGGCGCAGCCGCTCAGCAGCGTCAGGGCCAACGCCGCCAGCGCTGCTCTCATGCGGGCACCAGCATGGCCTCGGCCACCGCCTTGCGCTTGGCCTTGCCGAGCAGCTGCTCGACCAGGGTCAGGGCAAATTCCAGTGCCGTGCCCGGGCCCTGGCTGGTGATGCAGTTGCCGTCCACCACCACCGGCTGGTCGACGAAGGTGCAGCCGGACAGGCGGTCGCTAAAGGCCGGATAGCAGGTCATGCGCCGTTGCTTGAGCACACCGTAGCCCTGCAGGGCCAGGGCCGGCGCGGCGCAGATGGCGGCGAACAGCTTGCCGGCCTGGGCCTGCTCCACCACCTTCGCGCCCAGCGGGGCGTGATCGGCCAGGTGCTGGGCGCCGGGCATGCCGCCGGGCAGCACGATCAGGTCGAAGTCCTGGGCCAACACGTCGACCAGCATGGCGTCGGCGGTCAGCCGGGTGCCACGGGCGGCGGTGAACATGCGGCGACTCTCCACGCTGGCCACCAGGGTCTCGATCTCGGCGCGGCGTAGCACGTCGATCAGGGTCACGGTTTCCAGGTCTTCCACGCCGTCGGCGACGGCGATCAGGGCACGGGCTGTCATGGCACTCCTCCTCGCCGGACGGGAACCGATGCTGTCCGCCCGGTCATAAATTCACCGTTCTGGGGTGAGCTGGTATAGTGCGCGGCTTTTCCGGATTCGGCACGAAAAAGCCCTCGGTTGCCGCCGAGTTGGCAACCTTTGTGCTTTGCTTTCGCGCAGTCCAACTCCATGCCGCACCAGCCCACGGGAGCCCCACCATGCTGGAAAAGCTGTTCCAACTCAAGGCGCACAACACCACGGTCCGCACCGAGATCCTGGCCGGCCTCACCACCTTCCTGACCATGGCCTACATCCTCTTCGTCAACCCGGCGATCCTGGGTGAAACCGGCATGGACAAGGGCGCGGTGTTCGTCGCCACCTGCCTGGCCGCGGCCATCGGCTCGGCGGTGATGGGCCTGATCGCCAACTACCCGATCGCCCTGGCGCCCGGCATGGGGCTCAACGCCTTCTTCACCTACACCGTAGTGCTGACCATGGGTTACACCTGGCAGGTGGCGCTGGGTGCGGTGTTCCTCTCCGGTGCGATCTTCTTTGCCCTGTCGATCTTCAAGATCCGTGAGTGGATCATCAACAGCATTCCCCTGGCCCTGCGTGCCGGCATCGCCGCCGGTATCGGCCTGTTCCTCGCGATCATCGCGCTGAAGAACACCGGCATAGTGGTCGACCACCCGGCCACCCTGGTGACCCTGGGCGACCTCAGCAACGGCGGCGCCCTGCTCGCCTGCCTCGGCTTCTTCGTCATCTCCGCGCTCTACTACCGCAAGGTCACCGGTGCGGTGATGATCGGCATCCTGCTGGTCACCGGCCTGTCCATTCTGCTCGGCCTGTCCAAGCTGGATGGCGTGGTGTCGATGCCGCCGAGCCTGATGCCGACCCTGCTGCAACTGGACATCGCCGGCGCCCTGGATATCGGCCTGATCAGCGTGATCTTCGCCTTCCTGTTCGTCGACCTGTTCGACACCTCCGGCACCCTGGTCGGCGTCGCGCAGAAAGCCAACCTGCTGGACAAGGACGGCAAGATGCCGCGCGTCGGCCGCGCCCTGCTGGCCGACAGCACCGCGACCATGGCCGGCGCCGCCCTGGGCACCAGCACCACCACCAGCTACATCGAGTCCGCCGCGGGCATCAGCGCCGGCGGCCGCACCGGCCTGACCGCCGTGACCGTGGCCGTGCTGTTCCTGCTCAGCCTGTTCTTCGCCCCGCTGGCCGGCGCCGTGCCGGCCTTCGCCACCGCGCCGGCGCTGCTGTTCGTCGCCGTGCTGATGATGAGCAGCCTGGCCAACATCGACTGGGACGACCTGACCGTCGCCGCGCCGGTGGTGGTCGCCGCCCTGGCCATGCCGCTGACCTTCTCCATCGCCAACGGTATCGCCTTCGGCTTCATCGCCTGGACCGCCGTCAAACTGCTCGCCGGCCAGTGGCGCACGCTGAACCCGGCACTGTGGATTCTCTCCGCCCTGTTCGTGATCAAGCTGGGTTACTTCAGCGCATGATCAGGATCGGTGACCAGGCGGCCTATGCCGCCCAGCTGGACGAGAAAGCCGCACGCCTGCGCGAGCTGCTGGCGCCCTTCGCCGCACCCGAGCCGCAGGTGTTCGACTCGCCGCGCGAGCACTATCGCCTGCGCGCCGAGTTCCGCCTGTGGCGCGAGCAGGAAGAGCGCCACTACGCGATGTTCGAGGCCGGGGACAAGTACACGCCGATCCTGATCGAGCAGTTCCCCATCGCCAGCGCGCGCATCAACGAACTGATGCCCCAGCTGAAAGCCGCCTGGCAGGGTAGTCGCGCACTGTCGTTCAAGCTGTTCCAGGTCGAGTTCCTCACCACCCTCAGCGGCGATGCGTTGATCACCCTGTGCTACCACCGCCCGCTCGATGCCGAATGGCAGGCCGAGGCCGAGCGACTGGCGGCCAAACTGGGCGTCAGCCTGGTCGGCCGTTCGCGCGGCCAGCGCCTGGTGATAGGCCGGGACTACGTCGAGGAAGAGATGAGCGTGGCCGGTCGCCGCTTCCGCTACCGCCAGCCGGAGGGGGCCTTCACCCAGCCCAACGGCACGGTGTGCCAGAAGATGCTGCAGTGGGCCTTCGACGCCCTCGGCGAGCGCCAGGACGACCTGCTCGAGCTGTACTGCGGCAACGGCAACTTCACCCTGCCGCTGTCCACCCGCGTGCGCAAGGTGCTGGCCACCGAGATCAGCAAGACCTCGGTGAATGCCGCGCTGGCCAACCTGGCCGACAACGGTATCGACAACATCGAGCTGGTGCGTCTGTCGGCCGAGGAGCTGACCCAGGCCCTCAACGAGGTGCGCCCGTTCCGCCGCCTGGCCGACATCGACCTGAAGTCCTACGACTTCGGCAGCGTGTTCGTCGACCCGCCGCGCGCCGGCATGGACCCGGACACCTGCGAACTGACCCGGCGCTTCGACAACATCCTGTACATCTCCTGCAACCCGCAGACCCTGGCCGCCAATATCGCCCAGCTGCACGACACCCACGCAGTGGTGAAGACGGCACTGTTCGACCAGTTTCCCTGGACCCACCACATGGAAGCGGGCGTGCTGCTGCAGCGACGCGGCTAACGGCCCAGGCCGCGCAGCAGCCAAAATGCCAGCGCGGCCGACACGCCCTCGAACAACATGGCGTAGAGGTTGAAGGTCTGCTGCGCGCCGCCGTCCAGCCACAGCCCGCCGAGGCGGGCGAGGAACAGGGCGGCATACAGCAGCACCAGCAGCATCAGCGCCGGGCGCAACAGCTCGCTCCGCAGCAGCCCCAGGCCCAGCCACAGCGCCAGCCCCAGTTGCAGGCCGCCGTAGTAGGCGCGCACGTCGGTGACCGCCGCCGGCGCCATCAGCAGCATGCCACTGAGGTTGGCCAACTCGTGCGGGCGCACGAAGTAGGCCAGGCCGAAACCGACGAGAATCAGGCTCTGGACGATCAGGAACAGGCGAACCGGCAGCATCGGCATTCTCCGTCGGATGACTGGCTGGCAGCATAGGCGCCGCCGTCGCAGACGGAAACAGTCGCGAACTGGGAGGCCCGCGCGGACGGGCGTATCCTGCCGCCAGTCCACTCATTCGAGGAAAGCCCCATGCGTCTCCTGCCCCTCGCCGCCCTGCTGCTCGCCGGCGCCGCCCAGGCCGCCGAGCCCGTGACCATGGACGTCCACCGCGACGCCAACTGCGGCTGCTGCAAGGCCTGGATCAGCCATCTGCAGGCCAACGGCATTCAGGTCAACGACCATGTCGAGAGCGACATGAGAGCGGTCAAGCTGCGCCTCGGCGTGCCGCCGCGCCTGGCCTCGTGCCACACCGGAGTGATCGACGGCAAGTTCGTCGAGGGCCATGTACCGGCTCGCGACATCCTCGCCTTGCAAGGCCGCCCCGATCTGCTCGGCGCCGCCGTACCGGGCATGCCGCACGGCTCGCCGGGCATGGAGACGGGCGCCAGGCACGCCTACCAGGTGATAGGCCTGGGCAAGGACGGCAAGCAGAGCATTCTGGCCGACTATCCGGCGGAGTAAGCATGGGCTGGCGCCCTTCGCTTGCGGGAACGACACTGTCGACCTCGAACGATTGAGGGAGCGCGGCCATGCGCTGGGAACGCGGCAGACGCAGCGACAACGTGGTAGATGCCCGCGGCGGCAGGCGCCTGGGTGGAGGCCGCGGCCTCAGCCTGGGCGGCATCGCCGTGGTGGTGGTGATCGGCCTGCTGATGGGCCAGGACCCGCTGACCATACTCGGCAACGTGCTCAGCGTGCAGCAAGGTGCTCCGGTGCAGGAGCAACGCGCCCCGGCGGCCAACGACCCGCAGAGCGAATTCGTCCGTGCCGTACTCGGCGACACCGAGGACACCTGGCGCGCCCTCTTCCAGGCCGCCGGCAAGCAATACCAGGACCCTAAACTCATCCTCTTCAGCGGCGGCGTGCGTTCGGCCTGCGGCTTCGCCGATGCCGCCGTCGGGCCCTTCTACTGCCCCGGCGACAGACAGGTCTATCTCGACCTGAGCTTCTTCCGCGAGATGGAAACGCGCTTCGCCGCCGCCGGCGACTTCGCCCAGGCCTACGTGATCGCCCACGAGGTCGGCCACCATGTGCAGACCCTGCTCGGCGTCTCGGCCAAGGTGAATGGCGCACGCCGGCGCGGCGAGCGGGTGGAGGGGAACAACGGCCTGCTGGTGCGCCAGGAGCTGCAGGCCGACTGCCTGGCCGGGGTCTGGGCGCACCATGCCCAGCGGCGTCTGGACTGGCTGGAGCCGGGCGATCTGGAGGAGGCGCTGAACGCCGCCAGCGCCATCGGCGACGACCGCCTGCAGCAGCAGAGCCGCGGCACCGTGATGCCGGACTCCTTCACCCATGGCTCCTCGGCGCAGCGGGTGCGCTGGTTCAGAACCGGCTTCGACAGCGGCCAGCCGGGGCGCTGCGACACCTTCAAGGCAACCAGACTGTAGGGGTGGGTTAGGCCGCAAGGCGGTAACCCACCATCGGTGCCGGATGAGCGCGCGGCTGGCGGGTTACGCCGCGATGCGGCTAACCCGCCCTACGGGCTGCGCCGTTCCTGATAGGCCTTGGGCGACACGCCGAACCAACTCTTGAAGGCCTTGTAGAAGGCGCTCGGCTCGGCGAAACCCAGCTCGCGACTGAGCTGCTCCACCCGGCAGTCGGCCTGGCGCAGGCGCCGCAGCGAGTGCTCACGGCGCACCTCGGCGAGCAGTTCGGAGAAACTGCAGCCCTCCTCGCGCAGGTGGCGGTGCAGGGTCTGCCGGCTGGTGCGCAGGCGCCGCGCCACCGCCTCCACCGTGAAGGCGCCGTCGATCAGCCCCAGCTCGATCAGTTGCACTACCCGCTGGCGCAGGCTGTGGCGGCTCGGCAGCTGCTCCTGCATGGCGCTGACCCGCTGCAGCAGCAGGCCCTTGAGGTAGTCGTTGCCGCCCAGCAGCGGCAGGCCCAGGTCCGCCGCCGCTATCTCGATGTAGTCCAGCGGCTCGCCGAAACGCAGCGGGCAGCCGAACACCTGGCGGTAGCTGGCCAGCCCCGCCAGCGGCGCGTGGCGAAAGCCCACCCGCAGCGGCTGCAGGCGCACACCGCTCATCTGCCGGCCCCAGCACAGGGCCGAGCTCAGGCTGTATTCGCAGGCCGGGGCATGATCGGCCAGCGGCGCGGTGAACAGGAAGCAGATGCGCACCCGCTCGTCCTGGTGCTCCACCCGCAGGTTCTCGCACTCGCTCATCACCTGGCTATGCCGGCTGAACAGCTCCAGCGCCTCGCCGAGGGTGGAACTCATCGCCGCCAGGCTGGCCACTGGACCGCTGCTGCGCAGGCCACGCTGCTGGCCGAGCGACAGGCCGATATCGGCCGGCGCGCCGCGCTCGGCCGCCAGCTGCCACAGGCGCAGCAACCAGGCCACCGGGATGCGCCGCTCCAGGTCCAGCGGCCGCTCCGGCGCCAGGCCCAGATCGGCGAGGTCGGCTGGCCCGGCCAGTTGCAACTGGCGCAGGCTCTGGTAGAGATCGAGCAACAGGGAAGCGGTGGCGCTCGGTACGCTGTCCAGCATCTCGGCAAATCCTTTCACCCGGGGCGGAAGAGTGATTGTGCGGCGGACATGAGACGAATTGCCAGTGCCTTGCGACCTGCGGCTATCAACAGCCTGGCGACGCCTTGCGTAGATTGCCGCTCAATAACAACAACACTGTGCAGGAATCCGCCCATGAACCACGCCGCCGTTCTCACCTTGCCGCGCCTGCTGTCCCGCGTGCCCTACCTGCTTGCCGGTCTGCCCGGCATCATCCGCGGCCTGCGCCTGGCCAGCCGCGCCCGCGGCAGCGCGGTCGGCGGCCTGGCTCAGTGCGTGGAGCGCGCCGCCGCCGCCAACCCGCAGGGCATCGCGCTGATCCAGGGCGACGAACAGCTGAGCTACGCCGAGCTGGAGCTGTGGGCCAATCGCCTGGCCCATCGCCTGCGCGCCGGCGGCCTGGGTCAGGGCGACTGCGCCGTGCTGCTGCTGGAGAACCGCCTGGAGTTGCTGGCCTGCGTGATCGCCTGCGCCAAGCTCGGCGCGGTCGCCGCGCTGCTCAACAGCAGCCAGCGCGGTCAGGTGCTGGCGCACAGCATCAACCTGGTGCAACCGCGCCTGGCCCTGGTCGGCGAGGAGCTGCTGGAAGCCTTCGAGGAAGTGCAGGAGCAGCTGCAGCTGCCGGCCGATGCCCGCTACTACTTCGCCGACCGCCCGACCTGGCGCGACCCCGGCCAGGCCCCGGCCGGCTGGCAGCACCCGGCCGCCGAACTGGCCACGCAGCCCAGCGACGCGCCCGCACTGGCGCGGCCGGTACAGGCCGAGGATCCCTGCTTCTACATCTACACCTCGGGCACCACCGGCCTGCCCAAGGCCGTGGTGTTCAACCACGGACGCTTCCTCAAGGGCTACGGCATCTTCGGCTACGGCGCCGTGCGCCTGGGCCGCGACGACCGTCTGTACTGCAGCCTGCCCTTCTACCACGCCACCGCCATGGTGGTGTGCTGGGGCTCGGTGCTGTCCGCCGGGGCCGGGCTGATCATGGTGCGCAAGTTCAGCGCCAGCCGCTTCCTCGATGAGGTGCGCCGCCACGGCGCCACCGCCTTCGGCTACGTCGGCGAGCTGTGCCGCTACCTGCTGGATCGCCCGGAACGCCCCGACGACGCCGACAACCCGCTGCGCATCATGGTCGGCAACGGCATGCGCCCGGCCATCTGGGGCACCTTCAAGCGGCGCTTCGGCATCCAGCGGGTGGTCGAGTTCTACGCCTCCAGCGAGGGCAATATCGGCTTCACCAACCTGCTCAACCTGGATAACACGGTGGGCTTCACCCCCTACCCCTACGCCATCGTGCGCTACGACCGCGACAGCGAGGCGCCGCTGCGCGATGCCGAGGGCCGGCTGCAGCGGGTCAGGCCCGGCGAGGCCGGCCTGCTGATCGGCGAGATCACCGCGAAGACGCCCTTCCACGGCTACACCGACCCGGCCAAGACCGAGAGCTGCATCCTGCGCGACGTGTTCAGGCCGGGCGACGCCTGGTTCAACACCGGCGACCTGATGCTGCACCAGGGCTGGCGCCACGCCCAGTTCGTCGACCGCCTGGGCGACACCTTCCGCTGGAAGGGCGAGAACGTCTCCACCACCGAGGTGGAGGCGGTGCTGGACGGCATCGACGGCGTCGGCGAGGCGGTGGTCTACGGCGTCGAGATCGCCGGCACCAACGGCCGCGCCGGCATGGCCTGCATCCGCCTGGACCGCGCCCCGGCGGACTTCGACTTCCAGAACCTGCTGGCCGACCTGCGCCGCGAGCTGCCGCACTACGCGGTGCCGCTGTTCCTGCGCCTGAGCGAGAAGATGGAGACCACCGGCACCTTCAAGCACAAGAAGGCGCCGCTCAAGGAGCAGGGCTTCGACCCGGAGCGCTGCGCCGACCCGCTGTATGCCTGGCTGCCCGGCGACGAACGCTATGTGCCGGTGGACGCCGAGCTGCATGCGGCGATTCAGGGCGGGGCCTATCGCTATTGAGGTGCGAGTGGTCTGAAGCTCCCTCACCCCCGCCCCTCTCCCAGGGGGAGAGGGGTGACGATCTCCTGACGCTACCAGCCCGACTTCCCCTCTCCCTCCAGGAGAGGGGAAGGGCGGCCCGCGTAGGGTGAGGGAGCTGTGATCACCCCATAGATCCGCTCCAGCACAGCCGGCAGCTCCAAAAGCACCTCACGATTGCTGAAACGCAGCAGGCGTACGCCCATGCGCGCCAGGTGTTCTGCGCGGCGCCTGTCGAGTTCCCGCCCTTCGGCGCTGTAGTGCTGGCCGCCATCCAGCTCTATGCCGAGGCACAGCTCCTCGCAATAGAAATCCAAGACATAGGGCGGCAGCGGATGCTGACGGCGGAACTTGCGTCCGGCCATCTGCCGCCCGCGCAGATGGTGCCAGAGCTGGGCTTCGGCATCGGTGGCTTCGTGCCTGAGCAGGCGGGCGAATTCGAGTTGATTGGGGTCGAGCGGGGGCTTGTGGTGGGGCATGGCAGGAGTCCTTTCCTGGTGGTCCGAGTAGCCTAGCAGACCCTCACCCCTGCCCCTCTCCCAACGGGAGAGGGGTGACAAACTCCACGACGCTATTGCGCAAGCCGAGCCAGGAGCGCCGCACAATCCACCGCATGCCAGTCGGTCAGCTCCGGCCAGGGGTTGTCCGCCAGGTTGACCAGCACGGCATGGGCGCCGGCGGCGCGGGCGCAGTCCAGGTCGAAGCGGTAGTCGCCGACCATCACCAGCTCGCCTGGCGCCACCTGCCAGCGCGCGGCCAGCTGCAGCAGGCCGGCGGGGTCGGGCTTGGGCGGTGCCTCGCCGCGGCCGACCACGTCCAGGGTGTCGAAGCAGTCGCCCAGGCCGATGGCGGCCAGGGTCAGCAGGGCCAGTTCGTGGGCGTTGCGGGTGAGGATGCCGAGCCGGCAGCCGCGCTCATGCAGCGCGCGCACCAGCGCCACCGCCCCCGGCGCCGCCACCGCGCCGATGGCCAGCTCGCGCTCGTGCTCCAGCAACCAGGCGTGCTTGGCCGCCGCCTCGGCCTCGGGCAGCGCGGCCAGGTGGTGGAGGATGTCCTCCTCCTGGGGAATGCCCAGCGCCCGCCGGATGGCCGGGAAGTCGTGCACGGCCAGGGTCAGGGTGCCGTCCATGTCGAACACCCAGTGGCGGCAGTCGCGCAGCCGTGCACTCACTTCCAGTCCTCGCGCAGGCGGGTCAGGCCCTCCTGGCAGGCCGAGGCCACCAGCCGGCCGCTGCGGTCGAAGATGCTGGCGCGGGAGAAGCCGCGCGCATTGCCGGCCCAGGGGCTGTCCATGGCGTACAGCAGCCAGTCGTCCATGCGCAGGTTGGCGTGGAACCACAGCGAGTGGTCGAGGCTGGCCACCTGCATGAACTTCTGGAACACCGAGACGCCGTGTGGCTGCATGGAGGTGGTCAGCAGGTTGAAGTCGCTGGCATAGGCCAGCAGCAGCTTGTGCAGCTGCGGCTCGTCCGGCAGATCGCCGGCGGCGCGGAACCACACGTGCTTGACCGGCTCGCAGGGCTCGGGGGCGAAGGGGTTGATGCGGGTCACCGGGCGAATCTCGATCGGCTTGTCGCTGGTCATCCGCTCGCGCATGCGCTCGGGAATCAGCTGCGCCACCTGGCGCGCCAGCTCGGTCTCCGAGGGCAGGCCCTCGGGCCCCGGCACCTCGGGCATCGGCAGCTGATGGTGGAAGCCTTCCTCGTCGTACTGGAAGGAGGCGGCGCAGGTGAAGATCGGCTTGCCCTTCTGGATCGCCGTGACCCGCCGGGTGCTGAAGCTGCCGCCGTCGCGCACCCGGTCGACCTGATAGACGATCGGCAGGCTGGCGTCGCCGGGGCGCAGGAAGTAGCCGTGCAGCGAGTGCACATGGCGCGCCGGCTCCACCGTCTGGTTGGCCGCCGACACGCACTGGCCGAGCACCTGGCCACCGAACAGCTGGCGGAAGCCCAGGTCCTGGCTGCGCCCACGGAACAGGTTCTCCTCGATCTGCTCCATGCTCAGCAGGGACACCAGATCATCCAGCACTTGGCTCATACATCGCTCCTCGGCGGCACACGCAGTTCGTCATAGGCCGGCGCGCTGGTGAGGCGTGCGTCCCACACCGCGCGACCGATGGTGAAATGGTAAAGGCTTTGCCAGCGGCTGTCGGCCAGTTCCAGCAATTCATGCACCTGATCGTCGAAGAAGCAGCCGATGCCGGTGCCGGACAGCCCCGCCGCCTCGGCCTCCAGATAGAGCAGCTGGCCGATCTGCCCGCACTCCCAGTACAGCCGCGGGTAATTCCATACGCCAGCGGCCAGGGCCGCATCGAAACGCGCCAGCATGGCCAGGGCGACGCAGCCGTCGCTGGCGATGTCCTGGCCGCAGGAGAGGAACCCGGCCAGGCCACGGGCATCGCCCTCCAGCAGGCGGTACAGCGGCAGATCCTGATCCACCCGCTGCCACACCAGGTCGCCGCGCAGGCCGTCCGGCTGCGGCTGGCCAGCGCCACGCGCCAGCCAGTACAGGCCCGGCTGCAGGCCCTGGACGCGATGAGCGAACAACAGCAGATCGACCTGCGCCGGCTCGCCGGTGATGGCGAAGGGCACCGGCGAGTGCTCCGGCATCAGCCGCCGCAGCCAGGCCAGCAGCAACTCGGCGTGGATGCCGGAACGGCCGTCGAAGGCCTGGGCGCTGCGCCGCCGATGCAGGATCGGGCGCAGCGGCAGGCCGGGATTTTCGCTGCCGCCATGGCCACTGGGCGCCTGCCAGTTCAACGCCGGCAGTGCCGGCGCGCGGCACAGCGCATGCACCCGCGCCAGCTCCGGCCAATCGCGGTACTGGCGCGACAGCCGATTGGGGTTACCTGCCAGCTCCAGCGCCGCCAGGCCGCGCAGCAGCGTCTCGGGCAGGGCGAACTCCTGCGCCACAGCCGGACCAATCCACAGCAGACAGTCGCCATGCTCGGCCTCGTGGAAGCCGTCACGATCCAGCCCCAGCAGGCCGTCCAGGCGCGCCTCGGCCACCCCGTGCAGCAGGCGCACCTGCCAGCCCTGG
This sequence comes from Pseudomonas sp. CAU 1711, assembly GCF_039888625.1. Taxonomy (NCBI): domain Bacteria; kingdom Pseudomonadati; phylum Pseudomonadota; class Gammaproteobacteria; order Pseudomonadales; family Pseudomonadaceae; genus Pseudomonas; species Pseudomonas sp. CAU 1711. The sequence continues at coordinate 198,718 of NZ_JBDQQT010000001.1, read as the reverse complement.
ATGGCGGCGGCGATACCCAGGCAGGCCAGCGCATGGCCGAGGTCGTGCTGACAGTAGCGATAGGCACGCTCGCCGTACTTCCAGGCCTCGCGCCAGGGCACGCTGGCCAGGCCGAGGAGGAAGCCGCCGGGCGGCAGCGCCGCCTGCAGCTGTGCGCCCAGCGGCGCCGACAGCTCGGCGCGCACTTCCAGGCCGTGCATATCCGGCGCGTAGTGCGCCAGCAGGCCGTGCGCCTCGATGGCGCCGGGCGGCAGCAGCAGATAGGCCTCGGTCGGATGCAGGTTGCCGGACGAGGGATTGACCCGCAGCGCCCAGCGGCTGCCGCCGGCCTCCTTCCAGGCCGACAGCGCCAGGCTGTCGTACAGCAGCTGCGAGACGCTGGCGCGCGTCAGCGGCTGCGCCGGGCCGGCAGGGCCGGCGAAAGCCGTGTCGTAACCCGGCGTCTCCTCCAGCGGACGCTGCCACAGCGCGATCGGCCGGCTGCCGGCGTAACGGCGGAACGGTGCCGGCTGGGTCGCCCAGTCAAGCTGGCCGGGGCCCGGCGCATAGGCGTTCGGCGCGTGTTTGCTGAGTTGGTGATAGGCGCGCAGCTGTTGTTCAGCGTCCATGCCGGGCCTCCCGGTCGATGCGATAAAGCAGATGCGGGCGCAGCGGATGGCCCTGCGGCAGGCCCGGATGCTCGAAGTCGTCGGCCGGATCGCGGCGCATGCCCAGGCGCTGCATCAGACCCCAGGAGTTGCGGTTGGTCGGCACGGTAAAGGACACCACTTCATTCAGTTGCAAATCCTCGAAGGCGAACTGCAGTGAGCGCTGCGCCGCCTCCAGGGCATAGCCCTGCCCCCAGTACGCCCGGGCCAGGCGCCAGCCGATCTCCACCGCCGGCACGAAAGGCGCGGCGAAGCCGACCCGCGCCAGGCCGGCAAAGCCGAGCACGGCGCCATCCGCGCGCCGCTCCAGGCACCAGAAGCCGAAGCCATGCTCGGCCTGGTGCGCCATCAGCTTGCCGAGCAGCGTGGCGCTGCCGGCGCGGTCCAGCACGGACGGGAAATGCGCCATCACCTCGGGGTCGGCGCACAGCGCCGCCAGCGCATCCAGGTCATCGTCGCGCCAGGGCCGCAGGATCAGGCGTTCGCTGCTTAAGGTGGTGGTCATATACTGGGCACACCTTTGATAGAACCTGTTTACGATTTTCTGGATTAGAGCCAGACAAGGCAAAAACGGCCGAGGAAGCGGAGTTTACGAGCTGTAAATGAGCATTCCGAGGCCGTTTTTAACGCGGTATGGCCGCGAGCCAGGAGATCGTAAATAGGTTCTGAGTGCTCATTATGCTGCCGCTGATCTACCACGACGACTACAGCCCGCCCTTCCCGGCCAATCACCGCTTCCCCATGGAGAAGTTCCGCCTGCTGCGCGACCACCTGGTGGACAGCGGCCTGGTCAGCGACGCCGAGCTGCACCGGCCCGAGATCTGCCCGCCGGAGATTCTCGCCCTGGCCCACTGCCCGGACTATATCGAGCGTTTCGCCAGCGGCGAGCTGACCCATCACGAGCAGCGCCGTCTCGGCCTGCCCTGGAGTCCAGCACTGGCCCGGCGCACCGTGCGTGCGGTGGGCGGCTCGCTGCTCAGCGCCGAGCTGGCGCTGGAACAGGGCATGGCCTGCCACCTGGCCGGAGGCACCCACCACGCCCACTACGACGAGGCCTCGGGCTTCTGCATCTACAACGACCTGGCCATCGTCGCCCGCTACCTGCTGGAAAGCGGCCGCGTCGGCCGGGTGCTGATCTACGACTGCGACGTGCACCAGGGCGACGGCACCGCGCGCCTGCTGGAGCAGGTGCCCGATGCCATCACCGTGTCGCTGCACTGCGAGAAGAACTTCCCGGCGCGCAAGGCTAGAAGCGACTGGGACATCGGCCTGCCGATCGGCATGGGCGACGCCGACTACCTCAAGGTGGTAGAGGACAGCCTGAGCTACCTGCTGGCCCTGTATCAGCCGGATATCGTGCTCTACGACGCAGGCGTGGATGTGCACAAGGACGACCGCCTCGGCTACCTGCAGCTCACCGACGCCGGTATCGCCGCCCGCGACGAGACGGTGCTGCGCCACTGCCTGGAGCGCGACATCCCGGTGGTCGGGGTGATCGGCGGCGGCTACGACCAGGACCGCGCCCTACTCGCCCGCCGCCACGGCATCCTGCATCACAGCGCCGCGCGGGTGTGGCGGGCGGCGGGGTTGGGCTGATCACAGACGCCCTCCCTCACCCCAACCCTCTCCCGGGGGGAGAGGGGGCTGGCGGAGTCGTCTGGAAGTACACAGATGCCCTCTCCCTGCGGGAGAGGGCCAGGGTGAGGGACGCCTTGCCCTACCCCGCCAGGACCTTGTCCAGCGCCTGCTCCAGCGTGGCCACGGTGCGCTCGACATGGCCCAGCTTGTCCAGGCCGAACAGGCCGAGGCGGAAGGTCTGGAAGTCCGCCGGCTCGTCGCACTGCAGCGGCACGCCGGCGGCGATCTGTAGGCCCTGGGCGGCGAACTTGCTGCCGTTCTTGATCTGCGCATCGTCGGTGTAGCAGACCACCACGCCCGGCGCCTCGAAGCCTTCGGCGGCCACGCTCCTGAAGCCCCTGCTGGCCAGCAATGCGCGCACCCGGCGGCCCAGTTCGCGCTGCTGCTCGCAGACCTTGGCGAAGCCCCTGGCCTCGGCCTCCTGCATCGCATCGCGGAAGCGCGCCAGGGCGTCGCTGGGCATGGTCGCGTGGTAGGCGTGGCCGCCCTGCTCGTAGGCCTGCATGATCTGCAGCCACTTCTTCAGGTCGCAGGCGAAGCTGCTGCTTTGGGTCGCCTCGACCCGGGCCCGGGCGGCCTCGCTTAGCATCACCAGGGCGCAGCAGGGCGAAGCGCTCCAGCCTTTCTGCGGGGCGCTGATCAGCACATCGACGCCGCACGCCTGCATGTCCACCCAGAGGGTGCCGGAGGCGATGCAGTCGAGCACGAACAGACCGCCGACCGCGTGCACGGCATCGGCCACGGCGCGCAGGTACTCATCCGGCAGGATCATCCCCGATGCGGTCTCCACATGGGGGGCGAACACCAGCTGCGGCCGCTCGGCGGCGATGGTCGCCAGCACTTCGTCCAGCGGTGCCGGGGCGAAAGCCGCTTGCGCGCCTTCGCTGACCGGGCGCGCCTTGAGCACGAGGGCCTCGGACGGAATCCGCCCCATCTCGAAGATCTGCGTCCAGCGGTAGCTGAACCAGCCGTTGCGCAGCACCAGGCACTTCTGCCCGCTGGCCAGCTGGCGCGCCACCGCCTCCATGCCGAAGGTGCCGCTGCCCGGCACCACGGCCACGGCGTGGGCGTTGTAGACCCGCTTGAGGGTGCTGGAGATGTCCCGCATCACGCCCTGGAAGGACTGCGACATATGGTTGAGGGAGCGGTCGGTGTAGACCACCGAATATTCGAGCAGACCCTCGGGGTCGACGCTGGGATAGAGGCCGGACATAACACACGCTCTCGACTGGATGGAGCCCCAGACCCTGCCCGAAGCCCGCGCGGATGACAAGGCTGGCGGGTAGAATGGCGCCTTCCGTAGCCCCGCAGTGCCCCGCCATGACCGACGCCAGCCCTCGCCCCGCCCCCCGTGTCGCCGTGATCGGCGGCGGCCCCGCCGGGCTGATGGCCGCCGAGGTGCTGGCCGCCGGCGGCGCGCGGGTCGAGCTGTTCGACGCCATGCCCTCGGTCGGGCGCAAGTTCCTGCTGGCCGGGGTCGGCGGGATGAATATCACCCACTCCGAAGCCAAGGCGCCCTTTCTCGCCCGCTACCGCGAGCGTGAACCAGAGATCGCCGCGCTGCTGCGGGACTTCGACGGCGAAGCCCTACGCGCATGGATTCACAACCTGGGTATCGACACCTTTGTCGGCACTTCGGGAAGAGTCTTCCCCACCGATATGAAGGCCGCGCCGCTGCTGCGCGCCTGGCTCAAGCGCCTGCGCGAGGCCGGCGTGGCGATCCACACCCGCAGCCGCTGGCTGGGCTGGAGCGACAGTGGCGAATTGCGCATCGCCGACGCCGACGGCGAGCGCCTGCTGCGGGCCGATGCCTGCGTGCTGGCTCTGGGCGGCGGCAGCTGGGCACGGCTCGGCTCGGACGGCGCCTGGGTGGCGTTGCTGCAGCAACGCGGCGTCGCCATCTCGCCGCTGCGCCCGGCCAACTGCGGCTTCGAGGTGGCCGGCTGGAGCGAGCACCTGCGCGGCAAGTTCGCCGGCGCGCCGCTGAAGAACGTCACCCTGGCGCTGGACGGCGAGGCACCGCGGCGCGGCGAGTTCGTGCTGACCGAGCACGGCATCGAGGGCAGCCTGGTGTATGCCCTGTCCGCCGCCATGCGCCAGCGCATCGAGCGCGAGGGCCGCGCGCTTGTGCGCCTCGACCTGCAACCGGATCGCAGCCTGGAGAAAGTCGAGGCGCTGCTGAGCAAGCCGCGCGGCTCGGCGTCGATGGCCAAGCACCTGCACCGCCAGCTCGGCCTGGACGGTGCCCGGGCCGCGCTGCTGCGCGAACTGACCGAGCCTGCGGACTTCGCCGATATGGCCCGCCTGGCACGGGCGATCAAGGCGCTGCCGATCGAACTGCTGCGCCCCCGACCGCTGGACGAGGCCATCTCCAGCGCCGGCGGAGTGCCCTTCGCGGCGCTGGACGAACGGCTGATGCTGCGCGCCCTGCCCGGCACCTTCTGCGCCGGCGAGATGCTCGACTGGGAGGCGCCCACCGGCGGCTACCTGCTCACCGCCTGCTTCGCCAGCGGCCGCGCCGCCGGGCTGGGCGCCCTGCACTGGCTCGGCCTTGGTTAACCCCCCGCCAAAGAAGAACCCGCGACCGTCGCCGGTCGCGTAATGCTGTTCACTTAGCGACATCGCGCTCGGCAGAACTTTGATTGAGTCGGCACCGCGGCTGTTGTTCTCCCTCTCCCTCTGGGAGAGGGTCGGGGTGAGGGGCAGGCAACGAGTAGGCGATAGTCCCTCACCCCCAGCCCCTCTCCCGGCGGGAGAGGGGAGCGCTCCGCGACATCCAGGTCATGGTATTACGCAGTGTCCTTCGCTGCTGGCCAGGCCAGAAAATCGCCGCGACTCTGTATAGAAATCGCAGCGTTTTCTTAAGTGAACAGCATTACGCCGGTCGCGGGCTTTTCGTCGGCGCCCTGCGTCGCTCAGCGCGGCGGCTCCTTATCCGGCCGCGCCGGCCGGCAGCTCCAGGCGCTGTAGAGCAGCAGCGCCAGCAGCAGGCACAGGCTGGGCGACATCGCCGGACGCTCAGTCGTTGACCTGGCGCAGGTGCGGCGCCGGCTCGGCGCCGAGGTTGGCCAGCATGCGCTCGCTGTACCAGTCGACGAAGTTGACCACGCCGAACTCGTAGGTCTTCGAGTAGGGGCCGGGCTGGTAGGCGGTGGAGTTGATGCCGCGCTGGTTCTCCTCGGCCAGGCGGCGGTCCTGGTCGTTGGTGGCGTCCCACACCTGGCGCAGGCGCGCCACGTCGTAATCGACGCCTTCCACCGCATCCTTGTGCACCAGCCACTTGGTGGTGACCATGGTCTCCTGGGCGCCGATCGGCCACACGGTGAAGACGATCATGTGGTCGCCCATGCAGTGGTTCCACGAGTGCGGCAGATGCAGGATGCGCATGGAACCCAGGTCCGGGTCGGTGATGCGGCCCATCAGCTTCTTGCAGCCGGGCTGGCCGTCCATGGTCATGGACACCGTGCCCTTGAGCAGCGGCATGCGCACGATGCGGTTGCGCAGGCCGAAGCTGGCGTGGGCGTAGGGAATCTTGTCGCGGTCCCAGCGGGTGGTGCACTCGGCGACCTGGTCCTTGAACGCCTGGGTGGCGCGCGGGTCGGTGACGTCATCCCACTCCAGCAAGGTGTTGAGCAGCTCCGGGTGCGAGCCGTTGCAGTGGTAGCACTCGCGGTTGTTCTCCAGCACCAGCTTCCAGTTGGCCTTCTCCATCAGGGTGGTCTGCACCGCCACCTTGGCGTTCTCCATGTCGTAGGGCTCCATGTAATGGGCCAGGGTGGAGAGGAAGTCGTCGATGGCCGGCGGAGTCTCGGCCAGGCTGATGAAGATATAGCCGCCGGCGGTCTTGCAGTGCACCGGCTTGAGGCCGTACTGGTGCATGTCGAAGTCGGCGCCCATCTCGGTGCCGGCGAACAGCAGGCGGCCGTCGAGCTCGTAGGTCCACTGGTGATAGGGGCAGACCAGCTTGGCCACCTTGCCCTTGTCGCTGGTGCACAGGCGCGAGCCGCGATGGCGGCAGACGTTGTGGAAGGCATGCACCACGCCCTCGGCGCCGCGAATCACGATGATCGGGTTGTTGCCGATCTGCAGGGTCAGGTAGTTGCCCTTGCTCGGAATCTCGCAGGTCATGCCGGCGATCAGCCATTCCTTGTGGAAGATCTCCTGCATGTCGATCTGGAACAGGCGCTCGTCGTTGTAGAAGGGCTGCTCCAGGGAGAAGGTGCGCTCGCGGTTCTGCAGCATCTCGGCGGTGGCCTTGCGTGCGGGCTCCAGCGGGTCGCCCAGGCTCAGGGTGGTGGTGTCCATGGTGGCTCCTCAGGCCGGCCAGATGCGCGGCCGGCAAACGAAAGTGGCTGATACGGTTGCTACGCAAGGCCGCGAACCTGGCCTCCCCGACCTGCCGAATCCAGGCCCCGCCCACAACGGTTTGAGGAGCCGGCGCGCTGGGAAAACCTTATCGTTCGGCTGCTGGCGAGTGTGTCGCGCGGGCGGCGGCGAACCTTATCCATGGGCGACACGACCACATCCGTTTCCGACGCCGCCGGAACGCACTGCAACGGCAGGTCGCGATAAGCATGCCGATGTCGCGGATAGGCAAATAAGCGCCCGGCGCCTTGCGCACAATCGCTAGCCATAGAGGTCCGCGCGCAGCGGATCGCCATGCCCCGCGGCGACTGCACGAGAGCGAGAGGTGCGTATGTCCAACTTCCTCAACCCGGTGAACACCCAGACCTGGATCAATGGCCGCCACCTGATGCGCTGCGTCAAGGTCATCCAGGAGACCTGGGACGTGCGCACCTTCTGCTTCATGGCCGACACGCCGATCCTGTTCTTCTTCAAGCCCGGCCAGTTCGTCACCCTGGAGCTGGAGATCGATGGCCAGCCGGTCATGCGCTCCTACACCATCTCCAGCTCGCCCTCGGCGCCCTACAGCTTCTCCATCACCATCAAGCGCGTGCCCGGCGGCAAGGTCTCCAACTGGCTGCACGACAACCTCAAGGAAGGCGAACAGGTTCCGGTGCACGGCCCGGTGGGCAACTTCAACGCCATCGACTTCCCGACCGACAAGGCGCTGTTCCTCTCCGGCGGTGTCGGCATCACCCCGGTGATGTCCATGGCGCGCTGGTTCTTCGACACCAACGCCAGCGTCGACATGGTCTTCGCCCACAGCGCGCGCACGCCCAAGGACCTGATCTACCACCGCGAGCTGGAGCACATGGCCGCGCGCCTGAGCAACTTCAAGCTGCACCTGATCTGCGAGAAGTACGAGATGGGCGAGGCCTGGGCCGGTTACCGCGGCTTCCTGAACAAGGCCATGCTGCAGCTGATCGCCCCGGACTTCCTCGAGCGCGAAGTGTTCTGCTGCGGCCCGACGCCCTACATGCAGGCGGTCAGGCGCCTGCTCGAGGCAGAAGGCTACGACATGGCGCGCTACCACGAGGAAGCCTTCGGCCCGACCCCGGCGCAGGTGCGCGAAGAAGTCAGGGAACTGGCCGCCGAGGCGGCCGAGGCCCCGGAGGTACCGGCCGCCGACCTGCACAACGTGGAGTTCAGCGACACCGGCAAGAGCATCCGCGTGGCCCCCGGCGAAACCGTGCACGCCGCCGCCGCCAAACTCGGCCTGCATATTCCCAAGGCCTGCGGCATGGGCATCTGCGGCACCTGCAAGGTGCTCAAGACCCGCGGCGAGGTGAGCATGGAGCACAACGGCGGCATCACCGACGAGGATGTCGCCGAGGGCTACATCCTGTCCTGCTGCAGCGTGCCGCAGAGCGACGTCTGCATCGAATACTGACGGCACGCGAGGCGCTGCCGCCGCACAAAAAACCGGCGGAGCGCGGCAGCCCTCGCCAGCCCTGCCACGGCGCCGGGCATGCACAGCTTATGCACAACCCTGCCCACAGTTCCTGTGTATGGCGTGCCTCGCAAGCTCATGAATTTGCTCGTTTTTCATCCGCAGCTCGGCAGCCCGCACGGGGTCTGGCGCGGCGCCCCTTGCCGACAGCTTATGCACAGCTCTCCCCACAGCCGCTGGGGGTAACTCGCCGCCGCGCCGACATATGCACGGGCGACACCGGCATGTCGCAAACACGCTCAGCCGAGGCGTGCATAGGCATCTGGGCAAAACGCCCGCTACCTACCATCGCCAGCAAGGGCCATGGCCCGCTTCATCGACACCACTGGCGCGCCACGGCCCGCCACCAGGGAGACACGCGATGTTCAGCAAGCAAGACCAGATCCAGGGCTACGACGACGAACTGCTCGCCGCCATCGATGCCGAAGAGGCGCGCCAGGAACACCATATCGAACTGATCGCCTCGGAGAACTATTGCAGCCAGCGGGTCATGCAGGCCCAGGGCAGCGGCCTGACCAACAAGTACGCCGAGGGCTATCCGGGCAAGCGCTACTACGGCGGCTGCGAGCATGTGGACAAGGTCGAGCAGTTGGCCATCGACCGCGCCAAGCAGTTGTTCGGCGCCGACTACGCCAACGTCCAGCCGCACTCCGGCTCCTCGGCCAACGCCGCCGTCTACCTGGCCCTGCTGCAGGCCGGCGATACCATCCTCGGCATGAGCCTGGCCCATGGCGGCCACCTGACCCACGGCGCCAAGGTGTCGTCCTCGGGCAAGCTGTACAACGCCGTGCAGTACGGCCTGGACACCGCCACCGGGCTGATCGACTACGACGAGGTCGAGCGCCTGGCCCTGGAGCACCGGCCGAAGATGATAGTCGCCGGCTTCTCCGCCTACTCCAAGACCCTCGACTTCCCGCGTTTTCGCGCCATCGCCGACCGGGTAGGCGCCTACCTGTTCGTCGATATGGCCCACGTCGCCGGCCTGGTGGCCGCCGGCCTGTACCCCAACCCGCTGCCCTACGCCGACGTGGTCACCACCACCACCCACAAGACCCTGCGCGGCCCGCGCGGCGGCCTGATCCTGGCCCGTGGCAACGAGGAGATCGAGAAGAAGCTCAACTCGGCGGTATTCCCCGGTGCCCAGGGCGGCCCGCTGATGCACGTGATCGCGGCCAAGGCGGTGTGCTTCAAGGAAGCCATGGAACCGGCCTTCACCGCCTACCAGCAGCAGGTGATCGCCAACGCCCAGGCCATGGCCAAGGTGTTCATCGGCCGCGGCTACGAGGTGGTCTCCGGCGGCACCGACAACCACCTGTTCCTGCTCAGCCTGATCAAGCAGGGCCTGACCGGCAAGGACGCCGACGCGGCGCTGGGCCGCGCCGGCATCACGGTGAACAAGAACGCGGTGCCCAACGACCCGCAATCGCCCTTCGTCACCTCGGGCATCCGCATCGGCACCCCGGCGGTGACCACCCGCGGCTTCAAGGTGGCGCAGTGCGAGGCGCTGGCCGGCTGGATCTGCGACATCCTCGACCAGCTCGGCGATGCCGACGTCGAGGCCCGGGTCGCCGAGCAGGTCGCCGGCCTGTGCGCGGACTACCCCGTTTACCGTTGAGAATTTCCTTCTCCCTCCGGGAGAAGGTGCCCGAAGGGCGGATGAGGGGAAACCAGGCCCCTCACGACTAGGCGTCCCCCCAGCCCTCTCCCCGAGGGAGAGGGGGAAGAAATCAGGAGCACCCAGATGCAACGTTATTCCGGCTTCGGCCTGTTCAAGCACTCGCTCAGCCACCACGAGAACTGGCAGCGCATGTGGCGCACGCCGACGCCCAAGCCGGTCTACGACGTGGTCATAGTCGGCGGTGGCGGCCACGGCCTGGCCACCGCCTACTATCTGGCCAAGGTGTTCGGCGTGACCAACGTGGCGGTGGTGGAGAAGGGCTGGCTGGGCGGCGGCAACACCGCGCGCAACACCACCATCGTGCGCTCCAACTACCTGTGGGACGAGTCGGCGCAGCTCTACGAGCACGCCATGAAGCTGTGGGAGGGCCTGTCCCAGGACCTCAACTACAACGTCATGTACTCGCCGCGCGGGGTCTACAACCTCTGCCACACCCTGCAGGACATGCGCGACGCCGAGCGCCGGGTCAGCGCCAACCGCCTCAACGGCATCGACGGCGAGCTGATCGACACCGCCCAGGTGGCCGCCGAGATTCCCTACCTGGACTGCAGCAAGCACACCCGCTACCCGATCCTCGGCGCCACCATCCAGCGCCGCGGCGGCGTGGCCCGCCACGATGCCGTGGCCTGGGGCTACGCGCGCGGCGCCGATGCGCTAGGCGTCGACCTGCTGCAGAACACCGAGGTGATCGGCTTCCGCAAGCAGGACGGCGCGGTGATCGGCGTGGAGACCACCAAGGGCTTTATCGGCGCGAAACGTGTGGGGGTGGTCACCGCCGGCAATTCCGGGCACATGGCCAAGCTGGCCGGCTTCCGCCTGCCGATCGAGTCGCACCCGCTGCAGGCGCTGGTCTCCGAGCCGCTCAAGCCGATCATCGACAGCGTGATCATGTCCAACGCCGTGCACGGCTACATCAGCCAGTCGGACAAGGGCGACCTGGTCATCGGCGCCGGCATCGACGGCTACAACGGCTACGGCCAGCGCGGCTCCTACCCGACCATCGAGCACACCCTGCAGGCCATAGTCGAGATGTTCCCGGTGCTCTCGCGGGTGCGCATGAACCGGCAGTGGGGCGGCATAGTCGACACCAGCCCGGACGCCTGCCCGATCATTTCCAAGACCCCGGTGAAGAACCTGTTCTTCAACTGCGGCTGGGGCACCGGCGGCTTCAAGGCCACCCCCGGCTCCGGCCACGTGTTCGCCGCCAGCCTGGCCAAGGGCGAGATGCACCCGCTGGCCAAGCCCTTCGCCCTCGAACGCTTCCACACCGGCGCACTGATCGACGAGCACGGCGCTGCCGCCGTGGCTCACTAAGGAGACCCGCCATGCTGCATATCTTCTGCCCCCACTGCGGCGAACTGCGCTCCGAAGAGGAATTCCAGGCCGCCGGCCAGGCGCACATTCCCCGGCCGCTCGACCCCAACGCCTGCAGCGACGAGGAATGGGGCGACTACCTGTTCTTCCGCGACAACCCGCGCGGCCTGCACCACGAGCTGTGGCTGCACGCGGCCGGCTGCCGCAAGTACTTCAACGCCACCCGCCACACCATCAGCTACGAAATTCTCGAGACCTACAAGATCGGCGAGCGGCCCAGCGTCACCGCGCCCGCCGCCAGCGAGAAGAAGGCCGTCGTCGCAGGAGTCAGCGCATGAGCCAGATCAATCGCCTACCCCGCGGCGGCCGCATCGACCGCAGCCAGCCGCTCGGCTTCACCTTCAACGGCCAGAGCTACCAGGGCTATGCCGGCGACAGCCTGGCCGCCGCCCTGCTGGCCAACGGCGTGGACATCATCGGCCGCAGCTTCAAGTACTCGCGCCCGCGCGGCATAGTCGCCGCCGGCGCCGAGGAACCCAACGCGGTGCTGCAAATCGGCTCCCGCGAAGAAACCCAGGTGCCCAACGTGCGCGCCACCCAGCAGGCGCTGTACGACGGCCTGGTGGCCAACAGCTGCAACGGCTGGCCGAGCGTCGACAGCGACCTGATGGGCATCCTCGGCAAGGTCGGCGGCAAGCTGATGCCGCCCGGCTTCTACTACAAGACCTTCATGTACCCCGCCTCGCTGTGGATGACCTACGAGAAGTACATCCGCAAGGCCGCCGGCCTCGGCCGCGCGCCGCTGGAGAACGATCCGGACATCTACGACCACCTCAACCAGCACTGCGACGTGCTGGTGATCGGCGCCGGCCCCGCCGGCCTGGCCGCCGCCCTGGCCGCCGGGCGTAGCGGCGCGCGGGTGATACTCGCCGACGAGCAGGAGGAGTTCGGCGGCAGCCTGCTGGACAGCCGCGAGACCCTCGACGGCAAGCCGGGCGCCGACTGGGTCGCCGGCGTGCTCGCCGAGCTGCGGGACATGCCCGGGGTCACCCTGCTGCCGCGCGCCACGGTCAACGGCTACCACGACCACAACTTCCTCACCATCCACCAGCGCCTCACCGACCACCTCGGCGAGAGCGCGCCGCTGGGCGCCTTCGCCCGCCCGCAGGTGCGCCAGCGCATGCACCGGGTGCGTGCCGGCCGCGTGGTGCTGGCCGCCGGCGCCCACGAACGGCCGCTGGTCTATGCCAACAACGACGTGCCGGGCAACATGCTGGCCGGCGCCGTGTCCACCTATGTGCGCCGCTACGGCGTGGCGCCGGGCAAGCGCCTGGTGCTCTCCACCAACAACGACTACGCCTACCGCGTGGCGCTCGACTGGCTGGACGCCGGCCTGCAGGTGGTGGCCATCGCCGATGCCCGCCACAACCCGCGCGGCAGCTGGGTGGAGGATGCCCGCGCACGCGGCGTGCGCATCCTCACCGGCAGCGCGGTGATCGACGTGCGCGGCGGCAAGCGCGTGCAGGCAGCCCGCGTCGCCGCCATCGACCCGCTGGCGATGAAGGTCGGCAGCCCCGGCGAGTGGCTGGACTGCGACCTGGTCGCCAGCTCCGGCGGCTACAGCCCGGTGGTGCACCTGGCCTCGCACCTGGGCGGCAAGCCGGAGTGGCGCGAAGAGCTGCTGGCCTTCGTCCCCGGCAGCGGCAACGGCCTGCAGAAGCGCATCGACGCCGGCGCGGTGAACGGCGTGTTCCGACTCGCCGAGGTGCTGGCCGACGGCTACGCCTCCGGCAGCAAGGCGGTCGCCGAACTGGGCTTCAAGGCCGTCGAGGGCGAGCTGCCGCGCGCCGAGAAGCGCGTCGAGGAAGCCACCCTGGCGCTGTTCCAGGTGCCCCACGACAAGCCCACGGCGCGCGCGCCCAAGCAGTTCGTCGACCTGCAGAACGACGTCACCGCCGCCGGCATCGAGCTGGCCACCCGCGAGGGCTTCGAGTCGGTCGAGCACGTCAAGCGCTACACCGCCCTGGGCTTCGGCACCGACCAGGGCAAGCTGGGCAACATCAACGGCCTGGCCATCGCCGCCCGCTCGCTGGGCATCGGCATCGCCGAGATGGGCACCACCATGTTCCGCCCCAACTACACCCCGGTGACTTTCGGCGCCATCGCCGGCCGCCACTGCGGCGCGCTGTTCGAGCCCAAGCGCTACACCGCGATGCAGAGCTGGCATGTGGCCAATGGCGCCGAGTTCGAGGACGTCGGCCAGTGGAAGCGGCCCTGGTACTTCCCGAAGAAGGGCGAGGACCTGCACGCCGCCGTGGCCCGCGAGTGCCTGGCGGTGCGCAACAGCGTGGGCATACTCGACGCCTCGACCCTGGGCAAGATCGACATCCAGGGCCCGGACGCCCGCGAGTTTCTCAACCGCGTGTACACCAACGCCTGGACCAAGCTGGACGTGGGCAAGGCGCGCTACGGTCTGATGTGCAAGGAAGACGGCATGGTCTTCGACGACGGCGTGACCGCCTGCCTGGCCGACAATCACTTCCTGATGACCACCACCACCGGCGGCGCCGCCCGCGTGCTGCAGTGGCTGGAGCTGTACCACCAGACCGAGTGGCCGGAGCTGAAGGTGTACTTCACCTCGGTCACCGACCACTGGGCGACCATGACCCTGTCCGGGCCCAACAGCCGCAAGCTGCTGGCCGAGGTCACGGATATCGATCTCGATAAGGATGCCTTCCCCTTCATGAGCTGGAAGGAAGGCCTGGTCGGCGGCGTGCCGGCGCGGGTGTTCCGCATCTCCTTCACCGGCGAGCTGTCCTACGAGGTCAACGTGCAGGCCGACTACGCCCTGGGCGTCTGGGAGCAGCTGATCGCCGCCGGCGAGAAGTACGGCCTGACCCCCTACGGCACCGAGACCATGCACGTGCTGCGCGCCGAGAAGGGTTTCATCATCGTCGGCCAGGACACCGATGCCTCGGTGACCCCGGACGACCTCAACATGGGCTGGTGCGTCGGTCGCAACAAGCCGTTCTCCTGGATCGGCTGGCGCGGCATGAACCGCCAGGACTGCCTGCGCGAGGACCGCAAGCAGCTGGTCGGGCTGCGCCCCGTCGACCCGCTCAAGGTGCTGCCGGAAGGCGCCCAACTGGTGTTCGACCCGCAGCAGAGCATCCCGATGCAGATGGTCGGCCACGTCACCTCCAGCTACATGAGCGCGGCCATGGGCCACAGCTTCGCCATGGCGGTGGTCAAGGGCGGCCTCAAGCGCATGGGCGAGCGGGTCTACGCACCGCTGGCCGACGGCAGCCTGATCGAGGCGGAGATCGTCGGTTCGGTGTTCTACGACCCCAAGGGTGAACGGCAGAACATCTGACCCAGGTCCATGGCCCCGCGGCCGCCGCGGGGCCCGACGAAACCTAACGAGAGAACGCCCATGAGCGCAGTCAACCTCTACAAGCAACGCCCGGACAACCTGGAAGGGCAATCCCCGCTGCACCATGCCGGCCTCGCCGAGCTGGCCGGCAAGAGCGTGGCCAACGCCGGCATCCGCCTGCGCGAGAAGAAGCTGCTCGGCCATCTGCTGCTGCGCGGCGACGCCCGCGACCCGGCGTTCGCCGGCGGCGTGCACAAGGCCCTCGGCGTCGAGCTGCCGGTGGCCCTGACCCTGGTCGCCAACGGCGAGCTGTCGCTGCAGTGGCTGGCCCCGGACGAGTGGCTGCTGGTGGTGCCGCGCGGCGAGGAATTCGCCACCGAGCGGCGCCTGCGCGAGACCCTCGGCGGCGAGCTGCACTACGCGGTGGTCAACGTCAGCGGCGGGCAGACCCTGCTCGAACTGAGCGGCGCCAAGGTCCGCGAGCTGCTGATGAAGTCCACCTCCTACGACGTCCACCCGAGCAACTTCCCGGTGGGCAAGGCGGTCGGCACCCACTTCGCCAAGAGCCAGCTGGTGATCCGCCATACCGCCGAGGACAGCTGGGAACTGGTGGTGCGGCGCAGCTTCGCCGACTACATCTGGGCCTGGCTGCAGGACGCCGGCGCCGAGTACGGCCTGGCCATCGAGGCCTGAATCGACACACCCTCTGCCTGCGGGAGACGACTGCATGGATGCAGGAGGTAGGGCGACGCAGGATGCCCAAGCCGAGGTTCGGGGTGAGGGAGACCGGCCCAGGCCGCATCCCTCATCCGCCCCTGCGGGGCACCTTCTCCCGGCGGGAGAAGGCGTGTGCCAAGCCCCTCTCCTCAGGGCAGAGGGGGAACATCATCGGAGTCCGTTATGAGCCGCACCCCCGACACCTGGATTCTCACCGCCCACAGCCCGAGCCTGCTCGGCACCGTGGACGTGGTCACGCGCTTCCTGTTCGAGCAGGGCTGCTACGTCACCGAGCACCACAGCTTCGACGACCGCCTGGCCGGGCGCTTCTTCATCCGCATCGAGTTCCGCGCCCCGCAGGGCTTCGCCGAGGCCGACTTCCGCGCCGCGCTAAGCGAACGCGCGGCGCCCTTCGACATGCACACCGAGCTGACCCCGCCGGGCTACCGGGCCAAGGTGGTGATCATGGTGTCCAAGGCCGACCACTGCCTGAACGACTTGCTCTACCGCCAGCGCATCGGCCAGCTGCCGATGGACATCAGCGCGGTGATCTCCAATCACCCCGACCTGGAACCGCTGGCGCGCTGGCACGGCATCCCCTACCACCACCTGCCGCTCGACCCGCTGGACAAGGCCGCGCAGGAGCGCCAGGTGCTGCGCATCGTCGAGGACAGCGGCGCCGAGCTGGTGATCCTCGCCCGCTACATGCAGGTGCTCTCACCCGAGCTGTGCCAGCACCTGGATGGCCGCGCGATCAATATCCACCACTCGCTGCTGCCCGGCTTCAAGGGCGCCAAGCCCTACCACCAGGCCTACCAGAAAGGCGTCAAGCTGGTCGGCGCCACCGCCCACTTCATCAACAACCACCTCGACGAGGGCCCGATCATCGCCCAGGGCGTCGAGCCGGTGGACCACGCCCACTACCCCGAGGACCTGATCGCCAAGGGCCGCGACATCGAGTGCCTGACCCTGGCCAAGGCCGTGGGCTACTACCTGGAGCGCCGAGTGTTCCTCCACGCCAGCCGCACCGTGGTGCTCTGAGAGCAGCCATGGATAGCCCGGACTCACAGTCCGGCTAAGCCCTGCCCCGACTCCCGGAAACTCCCCTCTCCCACTGGTGGGAGAGGGGCCGGGGGAGAGGGTGCAAGCCCACTAACCCTCTCCCCGACCCTCTCCCGTAAACGGGAGAGGGAGTAATGCAAGCTCCAGTACAGGTCGCATGGCCGCCGGCCGTGCCTTGTATCCACAACAACAACGGAGAACTACGCATGTCTGGAAATCGTGGTGTTGTCTACCTCGGCGCGGGCCAGGTGGAAGTGCAGAAGATCGACTATCCGAAGATGCAGGACCCGCGCGGGCGCAAGATCGAGCACGGGGTCATCCTGCGGGTGGTGTCCACCAATATCTGCGGCTCCGACCAGCATATGGTGCGCGGCCGCACCACCGCCCAGGTCGGCCTGGTGCTGGGCCACGAGATCACCGGCGAGGTGATCGAGAAAGGCAGCGACGTGGAGAACCTGAAGATCGGCGACCTGGTCTCGGTGCCATTCAACGTCGCCTGCGGGCGCTGCCGCAGCTGCAAGGAAATGCACACCGGGGTGTGCCTCACCGTCAACCCGGCGCGCGCCGGCGGCGCCTACGGCTACGTCGACATGGGCGACTGGACCGGCGGCCAGGCCGAGTACGTGCTGGTGCCCTACGCCGACTTCAACCTGCTCAAGCTGCCGGATCGCGACAAGGCCATGGAGAAGATCCGCGACCTGACCTGCCTGTCCGACATCCTGCCCACCGGCTACCACGGCGCGGTCACCGCCGGGGTCGGCCCGGGCAGCACCGTGTATGTCGCCGGCGCCGGCCCGGTCGGCCTGGCCGCCGCCGCTTCCGCGCGGCTGCTCGGCGCCGCGGTGGTGATAGTCGGCGACGTCAACCCGGTGCGCCTGGCCCACGCCAAGGCGCAGGGCTTCGAGATCGCCGACCTGTCCCAGGACACCCCGCTGCACGAGCAGATCGCCGCGCTGCTGGGCGAGCCGGAAGTGGACTGCGCGGTCGACGCGGTGGGCTTCGAGGCCCGCGGCCATGGCCACCAGGGCGTGCAGCAGGAAGCGCCGGCCACCGTGCTCAACTCGCTGATGCAGGTCACCCGCGTGGCCGGCAAGATCGGCATTCCCGGCCTGTACGTCACCGAAGACCCGGGCGCGGTGGACGCGGCGGCGAAGATCGGCAGCCTGAGCATCCGCTTCGGCCTGGGCTGGGCCAAGTCGCACAGCTTCCACACCGGGCAGACCCCGGTGATGAAGTACAACCGCCAGCTGATGCAGGCGATCATGTGGGACCGCATCAATATCGCCGAAGTGGTCGGCGTGCAGGTCATCGGCCTGGACGACGCGCCGCGCGGCTACGGCGAGTTCGATGCCGGGGTACCGAAGAAATTCGTCATCGACCCGCACCGGATGTTCAGCGCGGCCTGAGTATTTTGCCGCGCCATAACGGCGTGTAGTGCAGGTACGGATCGCTTCTGCCCCCTCTCCCGTTCACGGGAGAGGGTTGGGGAGAGGGAGAGTGGCCAATCCCCTCTCCCCCAGCCCCTCTCCCACAAGTGGGAGAGGGGAGTTTCCGAGATCCGCGCCTGGCTCTAACCGCACCCGCTGTCACGGCTGGCGTCGGTTACAGGTCGACGCCGCTTCTTTGAGGAGCCTTCGCGGCTCCTCTTTTTTTGCCGCCACGCGACACTCGCCTTGACGCTTTGAGCAATCCCCCGGTCGTTTTTGCACCCGGGCGACATCCCCCCCGGCGATAAGCTGCCCCCAATGCACGCCGCACACCGCGGCGCCACAGCCCCCAGGGACAGCACCATGAGCCCAGCCGAATTGCACGCCGACAGCATCGTCATCGACGGCCTGATCATCGCCAAGTGGAACCGCGAACTGTTCGAGGACATGCGCAAGGGCGGCCTGACCGCGGCCAACTGCACCGTGTCGGTGTGGGAAGGCTTCCAGGCCACGGTGAACAACATAGTCGCCAGCAACCAGCTGATCCGCGACAACGCCGACCTGGTGCTGCAGGTACGCAGCACCGCCGATATCCGCCGGGCCAAGGAGCAGGGCAAGACCGGCATCCTCTACGGCTTCCAGAACGCCCACGCGTTCGAGGACCAGATCGGCTACGTCGAGGTGTTCAAGCAGCTCGGCGTGGGCATAGTGCAGATGTGCTACAACACCCAGAACCTGGTCGGCACCGGCTGCTACGAGCGCGACGGCGGGCTGTCCGGCTTCGGCCACGAGATAGTCGCCGAGATGAACCGGGTCGGCATCATGTGCGACCTGTCGCACGTCGGCAGCAAGACCAGCGAGGAAGTCATCCTCGCCTCGAAGAAGCCGGTCACCTACTCCCACTGCCTGCCGTCCGGGCTGAAAGAGCACCCGCGCAACAAGTCCGACGCCGAGCTGAAGTTCATCGCCGACCACGGCGGCTTCGTCGGCGTGACCATGTTCGCGCCCTTCCTGGCCAAGGGCATCGACTCGACCATCGACGACTACGCCGAGGCCATCGAGTACGTGATGAACATCGTCGGCGAGGACGCCATCGGCATCGGCACCGACTTCACCCAGGGCCACGGCCAGGACTTCTTCGAGTGGCTGACCCACGACAAGGGTTACGCCCGCCGCCTGACCAGCTTCGGCAAGATCGTCAACCCGCTGGGCATCCGCACCGTCGGCGAATTCCCCAACCTCACCGAGACCCTGCTCAAGCGCGGCATGCCCGAACGCACCGTGCGCAAGGTGATGGGCGAGAACTGGGTGCGCGTGCTCGCAGACGTCTGGGGCGAATGAGCCGAACACCGACGTAGGGTGGGTTACGCCTTCGGCTAACCCACCCTACACAAGCGCCAAGCGCACACACGAATTCCGGAGTCTGAACCCATGGCCACACACGCCCCCGAAATGCCCATCGCCGTCGACGACGAGACCGGCGTCTGGACCACCGATGCCCTGCCGATGCTCTACGTGCCGCGGCATTTCTTCGTCAACAACCACATCGGCATCGAGGAAGTGCTCGGCGCCGACAAGTACGCCGAGATCCTCTACAAGGCCGGCTACAAGTCGGCCTGGCACTGGTGCGAGAAGGAGGCCGAGTGCCATGGCCTGCAGGGCGCGGCGGTGTTCGAGCACTACATGAAGCGCCTGTCGCAACGCGGCTGGGGCCTGTTCGAAACCCAGAAGCTGGACCTGGAAAGCGGCTGCGCCGAGGTCAGGCTCAGGCACTCGGCCTTCGTCTACGTGTACGGCAAGGTCAACCGCAAGGTCGACTACATGTTCACCGGCTGGTTCTCCGGCGCCATCGACCAGATTCTCGCCGCCGCCGGCAGTCCGATCCGCACCGTCACCGTGCAGGAATACAGCGGCGCGCAGGACGGCCACGACGACGGACTGTTCGTCACCCGCCCACTCTGACCCCCGGCAAACACGCCGCCTAGCCGCCGAATCGAGGAGAAGGTCATGGCCTTCGAAGCAATGTTCCAGCCGATCCAGATCGGCAAGCTGACCATCCGCAACCGCGTGCTGTCCACCGCGCACGCCGAGGTCTACGCCACCGATGGCGGCATGACCACCGAGCGCTACGTGAAGTACTACGAGGAGAAGGCCAAGGGCGGCATCGGCCTGGCCATCTGCGGCGGTTCCTCCACCGTGGCCATCGACAGCCCGCAGGGCTGGTGGAAGTCGGTCAACCTGGCCACCGACAAGATCATCCCGCACTTCCAGAACCTGGCCGACGCCATGCACAGGCACGGCGCCAAGATCATGATCCAGATCACCCACATGGGCCGCCGGTCCAGGTGGGACGGCGAGCACTGGCCGACCCTGATGTCGCCCTCCGGCATCCGCGAGCCGGTGCACCGCGCCACCTGCAAGACCATCGAGGAGGAGGAGATCTGGCGGGTGATCGGCAACTACGCCAGCGCCGCGCGCCGGGCCAAGGAAGGTGGCCTGGACGGCGTCGAGCTGTCGGCCGTGCACCAGCATATGATCGACCAGTTCTGGTCGCCGCGGGTGAACAAGCGCACCGACGAATGGGGCGGCAGCTTCGAGGGCCGCATGAAGTTCGGCCTGGAGGTGCTCAAGGCGGTGCGGGCCGAGGTCGGCCCGGACTTCTGCGTGGGCATGCGCATCTGCGGCGACGAGTTCCACCCGGACGGCCTGTCCCACGAGGACATGAAGCAGATCGCCGCCTACTACGACGCCACCGGCATGGTCGATTTCTTCGGCGTGGTCGGCTCCGGCTGCGACACCCACAACACCCTGGCCAACGTGATCCCCAACATGAGCTACCCGCCGGAGCCCTTCCTGCACCTGGCCGCCGGAATCAAGGAAGTGGTCAAGGTGCCGGTGCTGCACGCGCAGAACATCAAGGACCCGAACCAGGCCACGCGCATCCTCGAAGGCGGCTACGTCGACATGGTCGGCATGACCCGCGCGCACATCGCCGACCCGCACCTGATCGCCAAGATCAAGATGGGCCAGGTCGACCAGATCAAGCAGTGCGTCGGCGCCAACTACTGCATCGACCGCCAGTACCAGGGCCTCGACGTGCTGTGCATCCAGAACGCCGCGACCAGCCGCG
Organism: Pseudomonas sp. CAU 1711; assembly: GCF_039888625.1. Taxonomy (NCBI): domain Bacteria; kingdom Pseudomonadati; phylum Pseudomonadota; class Gammaproteobacteria; order Pseudomonadales; family Pseudomonadaceae; genus Pseudomonas; species Pseudomonas sp. CAU 1711. The sequence goes on along the minus strand of NZ_JBDQQT010000001.1, from coordinate 177,878 downwards.
AATATATGGGCGTGCCGCATATCATCGAGAAGACCACCGGCGTGAAGCGCAAGGTGGTGGTGGTCGGCGGCGGCCCGGCCGGCATGGAGGCGGCGCGCGTCGCCGCCGAACGCGGCCACGCCGTGACCCTGTTCGAGAAGAAGGATGCGCTCGGCGGGCAGATCAGCCTCGCCGCCAAGGCGCCGCAGCGCGACCAGATCGCCGGCATCACCCGCTGGTACCAGCTGGAGCTGGCGCGCCTCGGCATCGACCTGCGCCTGGGCACCGGCGCGGACGCCGCGACCATCATGGACCTCAAGCCGGACATCGTGGTGCTGGCCAACGGCGGCCATCCCTTCCTCGAACAGAACGAGCACTGGGGCGCCGCCGAGGGCCTGGTGGTGAGCAGCTGGGACGTGCTCGATGGCAAGGTGGCGCCGGGCAAGAACGTGCTGGTGTACGACACCATCTGCGAATTCACCGGCATGTCGGTGGCGGATTTTCTCGCCGACAAGGGCGCCCAGGTGGAGATCGTCACCGACGACATCAAGCCGGGCGTGGCCATCGGCGGCACCAGCTTCCCCACCTACTACCGCAGCCTGTACCCCAAGGAAGTGATCATGACCGGCGACCTGATGCTGGAGAAGGTCTACCGCGAGGGCGACAAGCTGGTGGCGGTGCTGGAGAACGAATACACCGGGGCCAAGGAGGAACGGGTGGTCGACCAGGTGGTGGTGGAGAACGGCGTGCGCCCCGACGAGAGCCTGTACTACGCGCTCAAGCAGGGCTCGCGCAACAAGGGCCAGATCGACGTCGAGGCGCTGTTCGCCATCCAGCCGCAGCCCTGCCTGTCCGCGCTCGATGAAAAGGCCGGAGGCGACGGCTACCTGCTGTTCCGCATCGGCGACTGCGTGGCCCAGCGCAACACCCACGCGGCGATCTACGACGCGCTGCGCCTGTGCAAGGACTTTTAAAGCAGCCATGAGCCGCAAGCCGCAAGCCGCAAGCAGAGGCGCACATCGCTTTTACTTGAGGCTTGTAGCTTGCAACTTGTAGCTGCCCCCTGGGGGCTCTCATGTTGAACACCCTTCTTCCCATCCTGCTGTTCGTCGCCCTCGGCCTCGCCGTGCTGGGCGCCGTGAAGCGCTTCCTGATGTGGCGCCGCGGCCGCCCGGCGCGGGTCGACTGGCTCGGTGGACTGCTGGCCATGCCGCGCCGCTACCTGGTCGACCTACACCACGTGGTCGAGCGCGACAAGTACATGTCCAGGACCCACGTGGCCACCGCCGGCGGCTTCGTCCTGGCGGCGCTGCTGGCCATCCTGGTGCACGGCTTCGGCCTGCACAGCCGCATCCTCGGCTTCGCCCTGCTGGCCGCCACGGCGCTGATGTTCGGCGGCGCCCTGTTCGTCGCTTTACGCCGGCGCAATCCGCCGAGCCGGCTGTCGAAGGGGCCGTGGATGCGCCTGCCGAAGAGCCTGCTGATGTTCGCGGCGAGCTTCTTTATCGCCACCCTGCCGGTGGCCGGCGTGCTGCCGGAAGGCTTCGGCGGCTGGCTGCTCGCCGGCCTTCTGCTGCTGGGCATCGCCTGGGGCGTGTCCGAGCTGTTCCTCGGCATGACCTGGGGCGGGCCGATGAAGCACGCCTTCGCCGGCGCCCTGCATCTGGCCTGGCACCGCCGCGCCGAACGGTTCTCTAGCAAAGACGGGCGCGGCGGCCGCTCCACCGGCCTCAAGGCGCTGGACCTGGATGATCCCCAGGCGCCGTTGGGCGTGGAGAAACCCAGCGACTTCACCTGGAACCAGCTGCTCGGCTTCGACGCCTGCGTGCAGTGCGGCAAGTGCGAGGCGGCCTGCCCGGCCTTCGCCGCCGGCCAGCCGCTCAACCCGAAGAAGCTGATCCAGGACATGGTCATCGGCCTGGCCGGCGGCAACGATGCCCAGTTCGCCGGCTCTCCCTACCCCGGCATTCCGCTCGGCGAACACGGCGGCGGCCCGCACCTGCCGATCGTGGTGCAGGACGGCAAGGGGCTGGTGGAGGCCGACACCCTGTGGTCCTGCACCACCTGCCGCGCCTGCGTCGAGGAGTGCCCGATGATGATCGAGCACGTCGACGCCATCGTCGATATGCGCCGTCATCTCACGCTCGAGAAGGGCGCCACGCCGAACAAGGGCGCCGAAGTGCTGGACAACCTGATCGCCACCGACAACCCCGGCGGCTTCGCCCCCGGCGGGCGGCTGAACTGGGCGGCCGACCTCGACCTGCCATTGATGAGCGACAAGCAGCAGGCCGAGGTGCTGTTCTGGGTCGGCGACGGCGCCTTCGATATGCGCAATCAGCGCACCCTGCGCGCCTTCGTGAAGATCCTCAAGGCGGCCAGGGTGGACTTCGCCGTGCTCGGCCTGGAAGAGCGCGACAGCGGCGACCTGGCCCGCCGCCTGGGCGACGAGGCGACCTTCCAGAGCCTGGCCAAGCGCAATATCGCCACCCTGGCCCAGTACCGCTTCCAGCGCATCGTCAGCTGCGACCCGCACAGCTTCCATGTGCTGAAGAACGAGTACGGGGCCCTCGGCGGCCACTACCAGGTGCTGCACCACAGCACCTTCATCGACGAGCTGATGCAGAGCGGCGCGCTGAATCTCGGCCAGAGCAAGGCGAGCAGCGTGACCTACCACGACCCCTGCTACCTGGGCCGCTACAACGGCGAGTACCAGGCGCCACGCGCCGTGCTCAAGGCCATCGGCATCGAGGTTAGGGAGATGCAGCGCTCGGGCTTTCGCTCGCGCTGCTGCGGCGGTGGCGGCGGCGCGCCGATCACCGATATTCCCGGCCAGCAGCGCATCCCCGACATGCGCATGGCCGACATCAAGGAGACCGGCGCCGAACTGGTGGCGGTGGGCTGCCCGCAGTGCACCGCCATGCTCGAAGGCGTGGTGGCGCCGCGTCCGGAGATCAAGGACATCGCCGAGCTGGTGGCCGAGGTGCTGATCGAGGAAGCGGTGAACGTAAAAAAGCCGTCGGCGGCTAAGACTGCCGAGGAGGTGGCGTGATGACTCGAAGTCCGCATGCTTTCCTCCCCTCGCCCTCTGGGAGAGGGGCCGGGGGTGAGGGAAGCCTCAGGCCCCGCGCAATCACCTGCCACCCTCACCCCAGCCCTCTCCCGCAGGGAGAGGGCGTTGTCCGTGCAGCCCTGGAGACCATGCCATGAGCGACCTTATCCGCCGCGACCCGCGCGCCGAGTGGATCGCGCGCAACCGCCTGCACCCGCTGCACGCCGCCATGCAGACCCAGCAGCAGACCAGCTGGATGGGCCCCAACGGCCTGCTGCGCAAGAACCCCCATGCCATCGCCGCCGGTTTCGTCGGCCCGGCCGGGATCAAGCGCATCGACCGCAGCGGTGCACAGCAGGGCACGGGCGGCAAGCGCAGCAGCGCCAGCGCCGAAGTCCAGCTGCCATTGCATGTGATCGAGCGGCCGGCCTTCCATATCTGCGTGGTGCCGGACATGGTCGGCGGGCGCCTGACCAGCCACGACCGGGACCTGCTCGGCCTGGCCCGCAAGCTGGCCGGCGACGGCGGCGCGGTGGTCGCCGTGCTGTTCGGCGAGGACAAGGAGAACGCCTTCGACAGCGCCGGCGTCGATCGCCTGCTGCGCATCGACGGCGCCGAGTTCGACGGCTACGCCCCGGAGGCCCGCGTGCTGGCCCTCGGTGCGGTGGAGAGCCAATTGGCGCCACGCCACTGGCTGCTGCCCGACAGCCGCAGCGGTGGCGGCGAGCTGGGCCGGCGCCTGGCCGCCAAGCTCGGCGAACGCCCGGCCACGCGCGTCTGGCAGGTGGCCGGCGAGCAGACCACCGGCCGCGCCGGGGCGGGCCAGCAGGACATCCAGCGCGCCCTGCCGCGCCTGATTCTGGCCGCCGCCGAGTGCGCCGAGCCGGTCGGCGAGAGCCGTCACGAGGCCCGCCCACTGCAGCTGGACGCGAAGATCGCCCACAGCCTGCCGCGCATCGAGGATCTCGGCCCGGTGGCCGTGGACCCGGCGCAGATTCCCATGGCCGAGGCCGAGTTCATTCTCTCCGGCGGTAACGGGGTCAGGGACTGGCCGCTGTTCCACCGGGCCGCCAGCGTCCTCGGCGCCACCGAGGGCGCCTCGCGCGTGGCGGTGGACGACGGCCATATGCCGCGCGAGCGCCAGGTCGGCGCCACCGGCACCTGGGTCACCGCGCGGGTCTATCTGGCCGTGGGCATCTCCGGCGCCATCCAGCACCTGCAGGGCATCGGCGCCTGCGACAAGGTGGTGGCGATCAACCTGGACCCCGGCTGCGACATGATCAAGCGCGCCGACCTCGCGGTGGTCGGCGACTCCGCCGCCATCCTCGCCGCGCTGATCGAGCGGGTCAGCGCCTACCGTCAGGGAGGGGCACGCGATGCCGCATGACGCACTGAATATCGTCAGCCTGGTATCCACCGGCGCGCACCCCGGCTCCGGCCGCGCCCGCCGCGCCGAGCAGGACGCCCGCGCGGTGGAGCTGGGCCTGCGCCTGGCCGGCCCGCGCCTGCGCGTGGTGCATGCCGGCGATCCGCGCGAGGAGGCCCTGCGCGCCTACCTGGGCATGGGCCTGGACGAGCTGACCGTGCTCGCACAGGGCGCCCGGGACGACGCCCTGCCGCCGCTCGCCGACTTCCTGCGCAGCAGCGGCGCGCAGTTGGTGCTCACTGGCAGCCAGGCGGAAACCGGCGAAGGCTCCGGCATGCTGCCCTTTCTCCTGGCCGAGCGCCTGGGCTGGCCCCTGGTAGTCGGCCTGGCCGAGGTGGAGCGCGTCGACAACGGCGTGGCTCAGGTGCTGCAGGCCCTGCCCCGCGGCCAGCGGCGGCGCCTGAAAGTGCGCCTGCCGTTTCTCGCCAGCGTCGACAACGCCGCACCGGCCGCGCGGCAGAGCGCCTTCGGCCCGGCGCGGCGCGGACGCATCGACACCGATGAGGTGGCGCCCGTGGCCGACGAGCTGTTCGCCGAGGCCCAGCTGCAGCCGGCCCGCCCGCGCCCCAAGCGGCTCAAGGTGATCAAGGCCAAGACCGGCGCCGAGCGGATGAAGGCGGCCACGGCCAAGGCCGCCGGCGGAGGCGGCCAGGTGCTCAAGGAGGTATCGCCACAGGCCGGCGCCGAGGCTATCTTCAAGCTATTGCTCGAGGAAGGCGTGCTGCGCTGAGCGCGCCCCTCGCCCCATCACCGAACAGGGAACCGCGCCATGATGCATGCCGATCTGATCGACCAGGAAGACTTCCGCGAACGCCTGCTGGCGCTGGGCCTGAATATCCCCAGCGGCAGCAGCGCCGAACAGGCCTGCGCGCTGGCCGTCAGCGGCCTCGACGCGGAGCGGGCCAAGGCCCTGCGCCATCTGGTGGAGGAACTGCTGGGCAGCGGCGCTACCCTGCTGCCGGCCGTGCGCGAAGCGATTTCCCGCCAGTTGCTGCCGGCCCTGGCGCCACGCTAGCAGTACGCAGAGCCATGCAAAGGGGGCGCCGTGGCGCCCCCTTTGCTTAGCGGCAGACGCCGCTCAGAGGCGCACGCTGGCGTAGCTCGACTCGCCCTGGGCGCGGCTCAGCGCCAGCGACTGGGCGCCGTGCAGCTCGCCGGGAATCGGCAGCAGGGCCACCACGCTGGCGCCCTGCTGGCCGGCGCGCTCGTTGCTCGGCGGAATGCCGAAGTACTCGCGGTAGCACTTGGAGAAGTGCGGGGTGGAGACGAAGCCGCACACCGCCGCCACCTCGATGATCGACATGCTGGTCTGCTTGAGCAGCTGGCGCGCGCGGATCAGGCGCAGCTTCAGGTAGTAGCGCGACGGCGAGCAGTGCAGGTACTTCTGGAACAGGCGCTCGAGCTGGCGGCGCGAGACGTCGACGTAGCAGGCCAGCTCGTCGAGCTCGATCGGCTCCTCCAGGTTGGCCTCCATCAGCGCCACTATCTCCTGCAGCTTCGGCTGGTTGGTGCCCAGCACGTGCTTGAGCGGCACGCGCTGATGATCCTGCTCGTTGCGGATGCGCTCGCAGATGAACATCTCGGAAATCGCCGCCGCCAGTTCGCGGCCATGGGCGCGGGCGATCAGGTGCAGCATCATGTCCAGCGGCGCCGTGCCGCCGGTGGCGGTGTTGCGGTTGCGGTCGATGGAGAACAGGCGGGTGGTGAGGGCCGCGCGCGGAAAGGCTTCCTGCATCGACGCCAGGCACTCCCAGTGCACGCTGCAGTCGTAGCCGTCGAGCAGCCCGGCCTTGGCCAGCGCCCAGCTGCCGGTGCACACGGCGCCGAGCTGGCGCCCCAGGCGTGCCTGGCTCTGCAGCCAGAGCAGGTGCTCGCGGGTGACGCTGTGCTGGATATCGATGCCGCCGCAGACGATCACGGAATTCAGCGCCGGCGCGTTGCTCAGAGCGGAATCGGGGGTGATCTGCAGACCGTCGCTGGCGCAGACCGGGCCGCCGTCGCGGGTCAGGGTGTGCCAGCGGTAGAGCGTGCGCCCGGACAGCTGATTGGCCATGCGCAGCGGCTCAATCGCCGAAGCCAGGGAGATCAGAGTGAAGTTGTCCAGCAGCAGGAAGCCGATGGACTGGGGTTCGGTGGTCTGGGACTGCCCCACGGAATTGAGCTGCGACATCAGTGTAACCCTCACGCAAAACACGGTCTGGACTCTGATCGACGAGTCTTTCTTATGCTCCGGAGCCGTTCCCTCCGGATGGACAGGGATGACGAGGCAAAGGCCGTGCCTAACTTGATTGGCCATTCAATAAAAATAGAAAACCGCCCAGCCCGGCCATTCCCGGCGACTGCGCCGGCCACTGCCACGGCAGGCCCGGCGCCATCCTGAGGCCTTCGGTAGCACTTGCCCCGTCGACACAGGGCGGGCCGCTACACAGGGCCGGGGGCCGCGAGTAACACCTACCCATGCACCAGCGCAGAGCGGCGAGCGACGCTTATCGGGCACTCGCGGCGGCGACCGCCACGCGGGCTCCCTGCCACCCGCCGCGCCGGGCCTGCAGGCCCGGCGCCCAGCCCCATCATCGGGGCTCGGCCCGAGGCCAAATATCCAAAACCGACCCGCGCATATCCAAATCCGCCAGGCCTTCGCAGTATGCGACCTGCTGCATAGGCAAGCCCGGACACCCCCGGCATGATCGTCGCAGCCGCTTCTGCCCCCCAACTCGCATAGGACGCCTCCATGAAACTGCCCAAACGCCTGCTCCTGGCAGCAGCCCTGAGCGCCCCGCTGCTGACCCACGCCGCCGACCCCGCCAGGTGCGATGTGGTGCGCTTCGCGGATGTCGGCTGGAGCGACATCACCGTCACCACCGCCGTCACCCGCCAGGTGCTGACCGAGCTGGGCTACCGCACCCGGGTCAAGCGGCTGTCGGTGCCCGATACCTACAAGGCCCTGCAGGCGAAGCAGATCGATGTGTTCCTCGGCAACTGGATGCCGAGCATGGAGGGCGACATCCGCCCCTATCAGGAGAACGGCACGGTGGAGATCCTCGGCGCCAACCTGGAGGGCGCCAAGTACACCCTGGCGGTAAACCAGGAGGCCTTTGACGGCGGCCTGCGCAGCTTCGCCGACATCGCCAAGTTCAAGGACAAGCTGGGCGGCAAGATCCACGGCATCGAGCCGGGCAACGACGGCAACAAGCTGATCCAGCAGATGATCGACGACAACGCCTTCGCCCTCGGCGACTTCAAGCTGGTGGAGTCCAGCGAGTCGCGCATGCTCGCGCAGGTGCGCCTCGCCGCGCATCTCAAGCGCTGGGTGGTGTTCCTCGGCTGGGAGCCGCACCCAATGAACAATCAGGTCAAGCTGCGCTACCTGAGCGGCGGCGACCAGTATTTCGGCCCCAACTACGGCGGCGCCACCGTTTACACCAACATCCGCGCCGGCTATGCCAGCGAGTGCCCGAATGTCGCGCGGCTGCTGAAGAACCTGCGTTTCAGCCTGGCCATGGAGAACCACCTGATGGAGGCGATCCTCGACCAGAACACCAACCGCCGCCGCGAGGCCATCGCCTGGCTGAAGGCCAACCCCGAGACCCAGGCGCAATGGCTGCAGGGCGTGACCAGCCGCGACGGCGGCGCCCTGCCGCCCCTGCTGGCGCAGCAGCCCTGACCCCCTCCCGCGCATGGCGACCTGGAATGCCCCGTGCAGCGCGCCATGCGCCGCATGTCGTCACCCAGCAAGCCGAGGTCGCAAACCGACAATTCCTGAGAGCTGAAGGCTTTATCGTTGAGTCAGCCGATTTCGTCGCTGTCGCCGCCAGTGAGTGACGACAGACCGGGGCACACCACCCCGGACCGAAGCCAGACAAGCGCCTGACGCCACTTGCGCAGGCCCAACAAGAAAATTCGGATGTACGCGCCCGCAGGATGCGGGCGGCTGCCTAATGGATGAAGCTGCGTAACACTGCCAGCGGTTTGGATCGTGTCTTGCATTACCGCCCGCCTGCTCGGTTCATGGCCCGCCCCGTGCGGGCACGACGGAGGCCGGTGGTACGCAATGCGCACGGCGGCCAAGCCCAGGAACCATTTGACACCCAGGCCATACCTGCCTGCGGCCACCGCCGCCGAAACCCTCGGATGCAGTCGCGTCGGAGTGTTACCGCAAGGATGCCTAGCCAAGGGGAAATGACTCATGTTGTCTGGAAAAATCGTGGTGCAGAACCTCTACAAGGTTTTCGGTGAGCACCCGCAGCAAGCGATCGACCTGCTCAAGCAAGGCATGAGCAAGGAACAGATCCTCGCCGAGAAAGGCGCGGTGATCGGCGTCAGCGACGTGTCGTTCAGCGTCGAGGAAGGCGAGATCTTCGTCCTCATGGGCCTCTCCGGCTCGGGCAAGTCGACCCTGATCCGCCTGATCAACCGCCTGATCGAACCCAGCGCCGGCGATGTGTTCATCGACGGCCAGAACGTCGCCAAGCTGCCCCAGTCGCAACTCATCGAGCTGCGTCGGCGCGACATGAGCATGGTCTTCCAGTCCTTCGCCCTGATGCCCGCACGCAGCGTGCTGGACAACGCCTCCTTCGGCCTGGAAGTGGCCGGCATAGGCCGCAAGGAACGCGAACGGCGGGCCATGGAAGTGCTGGAACAGGTCGGCCTGGCCAGCTTCGCCCACAAGTACCCGCACGAACTGTCCGGCGGCATGCAGCAGCGCGTCGGCCTGGCCCGCGCGCTGGCGACCAACCCGTCGATGATGATCATGGACGAGGCCTTCTCCGCCCTCGACCCGCTCAAGCGCCGCGAGATGCAGGACGTGCTGCTGGAGCTGCAGAAGACCCACAGGCGCACCATCATCTTCGTCTCCCACGACATCGAGGAGGCGATCCGCATCGGCTCGCGCATCGGCATCATGGAGGGCGGCAAGCTGGTCCAGGTCGGCACTCCGCAGGAGCTGATCGACAACCCGGCCAACGACTACGTGCGCAACTTCTTCGACACCATAGACACCAGCCGCTACCTCACCGCCGGCCAGCTCAAGGCCGACAGCGTGCCGCTCTACGTGCACAACGGCCGCGCCCCGGACGCGCTGCAGGTGTGCCAGGAGCTGCAGGCGCAGGACAAGCACTACGCCTTCATCGTCGACGAGGAAAACCGCTTCCGCGGCTCCATCAGCCTGGAAAGGATCGCCCTGATAGTCGAGGAAGGCCTGCACAAGGAACTCAACCCCGAGCTGCTCAAGCAGATCGAGCCGGTCGCCGAAGACCTGCCGCTGGAACAGGTGATCGAACGCCTGGTGATCAACGAAGGGCCGATTCCGGTGGTCGACGGCGACGGCCGCTACGCCGGCGCCATCAGCAAGGGGCGCCTGCTTAGCCGCCTGCAGGGGGAATGACGATGAGCGAGAAACTGGATCTGGGCAGCTGGGTCAACGACGGCGTGCAATACCTGCTGGACAACTACAGCGGCGGTTTCGAGAGCATCGGCAACCTGGTCAACGGCTTCTCCGAGGCCATCGAGCAGCTGCTCATGCTGCCGCCGGCCTGGCTGCTGATCAGCCTGTTCGTCGGCCTCGGCCTGTGGCGCATCGGCTTCAAGTTCGCCGCCTTCACCGCGGTCTCCTTCATCCTCATCGTCCTCACCGGTTTCTGGGAGCAGACGGTGGTCACCCTCGGCCTGACCTTCTCCTCGACCCTGATCAGCCTGCTGCTGGGCATTCCCCTGGGCATCTGGGCGGCCCGCCAGGAGCGGGTGGCCTACGTGATCCGGCCGATCCTCGACTTCATGCAGACCATGCCGGCCTTCGTCTACCTGATCCCGGCGGCCATGCTGTTCGGCCTCGGCCGCGTGCCGGGCATCATCGCCACGGTGATCTTCGCCATGCCGCCGGCCGTGCGCCTGACCAACCTGGGCATCCGCATGGTCAACAAGGAGCTGGTCGAGGCCGGCCAGTCGTTCGGCTGCAACAGCCGCCAGCTGCTGTTCAAGGTGCAGCTGCCCAACGCCATGCCGTCGATCATGGCCGGGGTCAACCAGACCATCATGATGGCCCTGTCGATGGTGATCATCGCCTCGATGGTCGGCGCCGGCGGCCTGGGCAACGACGTGCTGGCCAGCATCCAGCGCCTGGACATCGGTCTCGGCTTCGAGAGCGGCATGGCCGTGGTGCTGCTGGCGATCATCCTCGACCGCATCACCGAGAGCTTCGGTACCCCGGCCACCCGCCGCAGCGGCAAGCAGTCGGGCCTGCTCGGCTGGTTCGGCAGCAAGCTGCAACGCCAATAACAACCACGATCCGTCCACCTTCAGGGAGTCGCAGATGAACAAGATCAAGAGCATCGCCGCCGTCGGGCTGCTGTCGTGCAGCCTGGCCCAGGGCGCCTGGGCGCAGGACCCACAGAGCTGCAAGCAGGTACGCTTCGCCGAGATCGGCTGGGCCGACATCTCCGCGACCACCGGGGTGGCCATGGTGCTGACCGAAGGCCTGGGCTACCAGCCGCGCAAGGTCATGGCCTCGGTGCCGATCGCCTTCACCGGGGTGAAGAACAAGCAGATCGACGTGTTCCTCGGCTACTGGGCGCCCTCCATGGACCCGGTGATCGAGCCCTTCACCAAGGACGGCGGGGTCAAGGTGCTGGACAAGCCCAACCTGGAGGGCGCCAAGTACACCCTGGCGGTGCCCACCTACGCGGCCGAGGCCGGCCTGAAGAGCTTCCAGGACATCGCCAAGTTCAAGGAGCAACTGGGCGGCAAGATCTACGGCATCGAGCCGGGTAACGACGGCAACCTGCTGATCGAGCAGATGATCAAAGGCAACCAGTTCGACCTCGGCGACTTCCGCATGATCGAGTCCAGCGAGGCCGGCATGCTAGTGCAGGTACAGCGTGCGGTGAAGAAGCAGGAGCCGGTGGTGTTCCTCGGCTGGGCACCGCACCCGATGAACACCCAGTTCGACCTGACCTACCTGGCCGGCGGCGACGAGGTGTTCGGCCCCGACTACGGCGCGGCCAAGGTCTACACCGTGGTGCCGCCGGACTACGAGGCGCGTTGCGCCAACGTCGGCAAGCTGCTGAACAACCTGCAGTTCAGCGTCGAGATCGAGAGCCAGCTGATGGACCGGGTCCTGCAGAAGGAAAACCCGACCACCGTGGCCAGGGACTGGATCAAGGCCAACCCGCAGATCCTCGACCAGTGGCTGGCCGGCGTGACCACCTTCGACGGCCAGGACGGCAGCGCCGCCGTGAAGATGTTCATCGGCCTCTGAGCCCACCCGGCCGCCGCCTCGCGGCGGCCCTCTCTTCCCCCTGTTCCGCCCCGGGCCGCCCACTGGACGGCCCGGTCGGACTCGCCATGGCCGCTTTCCCGCGAGGCGGCCATCCCCACAACCCATAAGAAAGAGCCCGCAACACGCCTGAACTGCCACTCAACCACCGGAGCACCAGAACATGCGCGTACTGAAAACTCTCTGCCTCGGCGCCGCCGCCCTGGCCCTCGGCATGGGCAGCGCCCTCGCCGCCGACAAACCCACCCTGAAGATCGGCTACGTCAACGGCTGGGACGACAGCGTCGCCGCCACCCACGTGGCCGGCGAGATCCTCCACAGCAAGCTCGGCTACCCGGTGCAGCTGCAGCCGGTCGAGCCGGCCATCATGTGGCAGGGCGTGGCCCGCGGCGACCTCGACGCCACCCTCTCCGCCTGGCTGCCGGCCACCCACGGCGAGTACTTCGCCAAGCTCAAGGACAAGGTGGTGGTGCTCGGCGCCAACTACGAAGGCGCCAAGATCGGCCTGATCGTGCCCGACTACGTGGAAGCCAAGACCATCGCCGACCTGGAGAAGTACGCCAAGGACTTCGACGGCAAGATCACCGGCATCGACGCCGGCGCCGGGGTGATGCGTCGCACCGAGGACGCCATCGAGAAATACCAGCTGAGCAGCATCCGCCTGATGGCTAGCTCCGGCCCGGCCATGGCCACCGCCCTGACCCGCGCCGAGAAGGAGCAGAAGCCGATCGTGGTCACCGGCTGGATCCCGCACTGGATGTTCGCCAAGTGGAAGCTGCGCTTCCTCGAAGACCCGCAGAAGGTCTACGGCGACGACGAGCACGTCGACACCGTGGTCAACCCGGGCCTGCAGAGCAAGGCCGCCGACGCCACCGCCTTCCTCAAGAACTTCTCCTGGAACGGCGAGGAAGTCGGCGCCGTGATGCTGGCCATCCGCGAAGGCGCCAAGCCCGAGCAGGCGGCCAAGGACTGGGTCGCCAACAACCCCGAGCGGGTAGCCGGCTGGCTGCAGTAACCGCGCCGTGCAGGCAGGCGGTACGGGCCGGCCCCGTATCGCACTGCCGCGGCGCCCGCATGGCGCGGACCGGTAAGTCATCTCCACCCGCGACGCGCCCGGTTGCCGGCATCTTCGGGCGCCCCCTAGACTAGGCCCATCCTAGTCCCCCCGCGCCGGAGAGATCGATGCCCAAGGTCGGAATGCAGCCGATCCGCCGCTCGCAACTGATTGCCGCCACCCTCAAGGCCATCGACCAGGTCGGCATGGGCGAGGCGAGCATCGCCCACATCGCCCGCCTCGCCGGGGTCTCCAACGGCATCATCAGCCACTATTTCCAGGACAAGAACAGCCTGCTCGAGGCCACCATGCGCCACCTGATGCAGGCGCTGAGCAATGCCGTGCGCCAGCGCCGCGCGGCGCTGCAGGACGCCAGCCCGCGCGCCCACCTGCGCGCCATCATCGATGGCAACTTCGACGACAGCCAGGTCAGCGGCCCGGCGATGAAGACCTGGCTGGCGTTCTGGGCCGCCAGCATGCACCAGCCCTCCCTGCGCCGCCTGCAGAAGATCAACGACCACCGCCTGTACTCCAACCTGTGCTGCGAGTTCCGCCGCGTGCTGGAGCAGACCGAAGCGCGCAGCGCGGCCCGCGGCCTGGCCGCGCTGATCGACGGCCTGTGGCTGCGCGGCGCGCTGTCCGGCACCACCTTCGATATCCAGCAGGCGCTGAACATCGCCTACGACTACCTCGATGTGCAGCTGGCCAAGGGCGACGCCGCGCCCCCGCTGAGCCGCGATGTCGCGGACGGCTTGCCCCCTGTCGTTTTTGTTGATTGATCGTCCAATAAAAGTCATTTAGCGTGCCCGGACACTCTACGCCGGTCGCGCCAGCGCCGAGCCGGCCCCGTTCCGAGGACCGCGCCATGCCCCGTTTCCCCGACCAGAAGCTCTACATCGGCGGCCGCTATGTCGATGCCAGCAGCGCCGCGTATTTCGACACCATCAACCCGGCCAATGGCGAGGTGCTGGCCCGCGTGCAGCGAGCCGGCCAGGCAGATGTCGAGCGAGCCGTGGCCTGCGCCATCGAGGGGCAGAAGCAGTGGGCGGCAATGACCGCCATGCAGCGCTCGCGCATCCTGCGCCGCGCCGTGGACATACTGCGCGCGCGCAACGACGAACTGGCCGAGCTGGAGACCCTGGACACCGGCAAGCCGCTGAGCGAGACCCGGGCAGTGGACATAGTCACCGGCGCCGACGTGCTCGAATACTACGCCGGGCTGATTCCGGCCATCGAAGGCGAGCAGATCCCCCTGCGCGAGAGCAGCTTCGTCTACACCCGCCGCGAGCCGCTGGGCGTGGTCGCCGGCATCGGCGCCTGGAACTACCCGATCCAGATCGCCCTGTGGAAGTCCGCCCCGGCGCTGGCCGCCGGCAACGCGATGATCTTCAAGCCCAGCGAGGTCACCCCGCTGAGCGTCCTCAAGCTGGCCGAGATCTACACCGAGGCCGGCCTGCCCGACGGCGTGTTCAGCGTGCTCACCGGCAGCGGTCGCGAAGTCGGCCAGTGGCTGACCGAGCACCCACTGATCGAGAAGATTTCCTTCACCGGCGGCACCGCCACCGGCAAGAAGGTGATGGCCAGCGCCTCCAGTTCCTCGCTCAAGGAAGTCACCATGGAGCTGGGCGGCAAATCGCCGCTGATCGTCTGCGCCGACGCCGACCTCGAGCGCGCCGCCGACATCGCGGTGATGGCCAACTTCTTCAGCTCCGGCCAGGTCTGCACCAACGGCACCCGGGTGTTCGTGCCGCGCGTGCTGCAGGCGGACTTCGAGGCCCTGGTGCTGGAGCGGGTCAAACGCATCCGCCTCGGCGACCCGCAGGATGAGCGCACCAACTTCGGCCCGCTGACCAGCTTCGCCCATATGGACAGCGTGCTCGGCTATATCGACAAGGGCCGCGAGGAAGGCGCGCGCCTGCTGATCGGCGGCACCCGCGTCAGCGAGGGCGAGTTCGCCAAGGGCGCCTATGTGGCCCCCACCGTGTTCAGCGACTGCACGGACGCCATGACCATAGTGCGCGAGGAGATCTTCGGCCCGGTGATGAGCATCCTCGCCTACGACGACGAAGAGGAAGCGATCCGCCGCGCCAACGCCAGCGACTACGGCCTGGCCGCCGGCGTGGTGACCCGCGACCTGGCCCGCGCGCACCGCATGATCCACCGCCTGGAGGCCGGCATCTGCTGGATCAACACCTGGGGCGAGTCGCCGGCGGAAATGCCGGTGGGCGGCTACAAGCAGTCCGGGGTCGGCCGCGAGAACGGCCTGACCACCCTGGCCCACTACACCCGGATCAAGTCGGTGCAGGTCGAACTGGGCGACTACTTCTCGGTTTTCTGACGAAAACAGCCACAAGCCGCAAGCTACAAGCCGCAAGAAAAGCCGGCGGCACACCGCCACTTGCAGCTTGAAGCTTGCCGCTCTCACCGAAGGTGCTGCCCCATGGAATACGACTACATCATCATCGGCGCCGGCTCGGCCGGTAACGTGCTGGCCACCCGCCTGAGCGAGGACGCCGAGGTCAGCGTGCTGCTGCTGGAAGCCGGCGGTCCCGACTACCGCCTGGACTTCCGCACCCAGATGCCCGCCGCCCTCGCCTACCCGCTGCAGGGTAAGCGCTACAACTGGGCCTACGAGACCGACCCCGAGCCGCACATGAACAACCGGCGCATGGAGTGCGGGCGCGGCAAGGGCCTGGGCGGCTCCTCGCTGATCAACGGCATGTGCTACATCCGCGGCAACGCCCTGGACTTCGACAACTGGGCCAAGCAGCCGGGCCTTGAAGACTGGAGCTATCTGGACTGCCTGCCGTATTTCCGCAAGGCGGAAAGCCGCGACATCGGCGCCAACGACTACCACGGCGGCGACGGCCCGGTCTGCGTGACCACGCCCAAGGCCGGCAACAACCCGCTGTTCCAGGCCATGATCGCGGCCGGCGTGCAGGCCGGCTACCCGGCCACCGACGACCTCAACGGCTACCAGCAGGAAGGCTTCGGCCCCATGGACCGCACCGTCACGCCCCGGGGGCGGCGCTCCAGCACGGCGCGCGGCTATCTGGATCAGGCCAGGGGCCGGACCAATCTGAGCATCGTCACCCACGCCCTGACCGACCGCATCCTGTTCGACGGCAAGCGCGCCAGCGGCGTCGCCTACCTGCATGGCAGCAGCGACGAGCCGGTGGTCGTCCGCGCCCGCCGTGAGGTGCTGCTGTGCGGCGGCGCCATCGCCTCGCCGCAGATACTGCAGCGCTCGGGCGTCGGCCCCGCCGCGCTGATGCGCGAGCTGGACATCCCGCTGGTGCACAACCTGCCGGGCGTCGGCGCCAACCTGCAGGACCACTTGGAGCTGTACCTGCAGTACGCCTGCAAGCAGCCGGTGTCGCTTTACCCGGCGCTGCAGTGGTGGAACCAGCCGGCCATCGGCGCCGAGTGGCTGTTCCTCGGCAGCGGCCTGGGCGCCAGCAACCAGTTCGAGGCCGGCGGCTTTATCCGCACCCGGGAAGAGTTTGCCTGGCCGAATATCCAGTATCACTTCCTGCCGGTGGCGATCAACTACAACGGCAGCAACGCGGTGAAGGAGCACGGCTTCCAGGCGCACATGGGCTCCATGCGCTCGCCCAGCCGCGGGCGCGTGCGCCTGAAGTCGCGCGACCCGCGCCAGCACCCGAGCATCCTGTTCAACTACATGGCCCACGAGCAGGACTGGCAGGAGTTCCGCGACGGCATCCGCATCACCCGCGAGATCATGGCGCAGCCGGCGCTGGACGCCTTCCGCGGCCGCGAGCTGAGCCCCGGCGCCCATCTGCAGAGCGACGCCGAGCTGGACGAGTTCATCCGCAACCACGCCGAGACCGCGTTCCACCCCTCCTGCTCGTGCAAGATGGGCAGCGACGAGATGGCCGTGGTCGACGGCCAGGGCCGCGTGCACGGCCTGCAGGGCCTGCGCGTGGTGGATGCGTCGATCATGCCGGAGATCATCACCGGCAACCTCAACGCCACCACCATCATGCTCGCCGAGAAGATCGCCGACCGCATCCGCGGCCGCCAGCCGCTGCCGCGCAGCACGGCGGCCTATTACGTGGCCGGCGCGCGCCCGGTGCGCGGCGCCGGACTCAGCCCGGTGCCGGTAACGGCATCACCGTGACGCGCACCTCCGGCTCGTGCTCGCCGCCGCCGAGGATCACCCCGCGCAGCGGCGACACGTCGGAGAAGTCGCGGCCCCAGCCGAGGGTGATGTGCTCCAGGTTGGGCCGCAGGTTGTTGGTCGGGTCGAAGTCCACCCAGCCCCGCTGCGGGCAGTACAGCGAGACCCAGGCGTGCGAGGCGTCGGCGCCGATCAGCCGCGGCTGGCCGGGCGGCGGCCGGGTCAGCAGGTAGCCGCTGACATAGCGCGCCGACAGGCCCAGCGAGCGCAGGCAGGCGAGCATCAGGTGGGCGAAGTCCTGGCACACGCCGCGGCGCTCCTCCAGCACCTGGATCAGCGGGGTCGCCAACTGGGTGGCGCCGGCAGCGAAGGTGAACTCGGCGAAGATCTTCCGCATCAGCGCATCGGCCGCCTGCAGCAGCGGCCGGCCCGGAGTGAAGCAGTCGGCGGCGAACTCGGCGAAGCGGCGCTTGAGGTGCACGTAGGGCGACTGGTAGCGGTAGCGCGCGGCCTCCAGCAGCTCGGCGGACAGCGGCTGGCCGCCGTAGCCCAGCGCCGCCACCACCGCCTCCCAGGCCGGCGAGTCGGCCAGCTCGAAGGCGTCGCGGGCCAGCACCTCGACGCGCAGGCTGGCGATCACCCGCAACTGCTCATGCGGACGCTCGAAGGCCAGGCGGGTCAGCGGATTGCCGAAGGCGTCCAGGCCATCGTGGCGCCGGCAGGGCTGCGGAGTGACGCTGAGGTGGCGCTCCAGGCAGCGCTGCCAAGCGCAGTCGCGCGGCCATAGGTGGGCCTGCTGCTGGGCCAGTGACACCGGCTCGCTGTAGCGGTAGTGGGTGTCGTGGAGCACCTGGTAGTGGGCACTGCGGCTCATGGCGATTGCGTCCCGCGGCTGGCGTCGACATGCACGAAGAAGCGCAGGGCCAGGCGGTCGGAGACCTCGCCGGCGGCGGCGGACACCTGCTCCAGCAGCTCGGCCAGGCCGCCCAGCACGGCGCGCACGCCGGCGGGGCCGAACAGGTCGCCTTCGAGATTCTCCAGGCGCAGGCTGGCCAGGCGCTGCTCCAGCTCATCGAGGCGCTGATCGGCGACCAGGTCGTAGGCATCGCCGAGACGCTCCAGCGAACGCTGCAGCTGGCGCAGCTGGAAGATCACCGCATGGGGGTTCTGCTCGTCGAGCAGCAGCAGGTCGAGCACCGGGATCGGCTGGGCGCTGGCCAGGTAGCGGGTGCGGTAGGTGACGCTGCTGTTGCCCAGCTCCAGCAGCCACTCCAGGGCCGACTGGTCCTGCGCCGCGCGACCACGCAGGAAGCCGGCCAGGCTGTCGCAGAGGAACTGCAGGCGCTCGATGCAGCGGCCGGTGATCAGGAATCGCCAGCCGTCGTCGCGGGTCATGTCGTCCAGGGCGAAGCCGGACAGCGCCGCCAGCGACATCAGCAGGCGGTTGAGAAAATCCAGCAGCTCGCCGCAGTCGGCCTCCCGGCCATCCAGCTCCTGGGCCTCGCGCTGCAGCTCCAGCAGGGCCTGCCAGTTGGCCTGGGACAGCTTGCCGCGCACGCTGCCGGCCGACCACTGCAGGCTCTGCAGGCAACCGCGCAGGCTGGCCGGCCGGTTGGCGCCGAGGGTAGCGTCGCACAGGCGCTGCTCCAGGCTGCCGTGGCCGGCGCCGGGCAGCAGGCCCAGGCTCTCCGCCAGGGTCAGCGCGGCCTGCAGGGCCAGCGGGTCGTCATCGTCGTCGACATAGCGGGCCAGCATGATGCGCAGCAGGCGCGCGCCGTTCTCGCAGCGCTCGGCATAGCGGCCGAACCAGAACAGGTTCTCCACCACCCGCGACGGCAGGTAGGGGTCGCTGCGCACCAGATCGGCCACGCCCAGCGGGCGCAGCCATTGCCAGGGCTCGCCACCGGGATGGCGCTCGCCGAGCACCCAGGTGTCCTTGCTCGCCCCGCCGCGCTGCATCGACAGCACTTCGGCGCCGGCATCGGCGGCCACCCGGGTCAGGCCGCCGGGCAGCACGCGGTAGCCGTCGGCACTGGCCACGGCGAACACGCGCATGCCGATGGCGCGTGGCGCCAGGCCGCCGGATGCGCCCTGCCACACCGGCGCCTGCGACAGCTGGGCGCGGGCCTGGGCGACATAGGCATAGGGCCGCGCGCGAATGCGCTCGGCCAGCGCGGCGCGGGCGGCCGGGTCGAGATCGCGACCACACAGCGGCACGAAGCTCTGCGAGGGAAAGGCCGGGCGCACCAGCAGTTCATCGAGCCGCTCCAGCGCCTCGTCCAGCACCGGCGGCTCGCCGCACCACCAGCTGGCGATGGACGGCAGCAGCAGCTCCTCGCCTAGCAGCTTCTCGGCGATGCCGGGCAGGAAGCCCGGCAGCCCCGGCGACTCCAGCACGCCGCTGCCCAGCGCATTGGCCACCAGCACATTGCCCTGGCGCACGGCATCGAGCAGGCCGGGCACGCCGAGAGCCGAGTCGCTGCGCAGCTCCAGCGGGTCGCAATAGTCGTCGTCCAGGCGGCGCAGCAGCGCATGCACGCGGCGCAGGCCGGCCAGGGTCTTGAGGTAGAGCTTGGCGTCGCGCACGGTCAGGTCGCTGCCCTCGACCAGCGGGTAGCCGAGCTGGCGCGCCAGGTACAGGTGCTCGAAATAGCTCTCGTTGAAGCGCCCGGGGGTGAGCAGCACCACCAGCGGCGTCTCGCCGTCGGCCGGCGCCTGGCGCGCCAGGGTGTCCTGCAGGGTGCGGAAGAAGCCGGCCAGGTACTGCACGCTCAGGTCGCGGTACAGCTCGGGAAAGGCGCGCGAGAGGATCTGCCGGTTCTCCAGTGCGTAACCGGCGCCGGAGGGCGCCTGGGTACGGTCGGCGGTGACCCACCAGCGGCCGTCCGGGGCGCGGGCCAGGTCCACCGCATACAGGTGCAGGAAGGTGCCGCCCGGCGGCTGGATGCCCTGGCACGGCCAGAGAAAGTTGTCGTGGCCGAAGATCAGCTCGGCCGGCAGCAGGCCTTCGGCCAGCAGCTGCTGCGGGCCGTACAGGTCGGCCAGCACGGCATTCAGCAGGCCGGCGCGCTGGGCCACGCCGGCAGCGATCTGCTGCCATTCCTCAGCGGGAATCAGGTTGGGCAGCAAGTCCAGCTCCCAGGGGCGGTCGGCGCCATCCGGGTCGGCGTAGGCGTTGTAGGTCACGCCGTTTTCCTGGATCTGCCGCTCCAGCAGGGCCTGGCGCTGCTGCAGCAGCGCCGGACTGCTGCGCTGCAGGTGCTCGAACAGGCGCCGCCAGTGCGGGCGCACCTGGCCCTGGGCATCGAGCAGTTCGTGGTAGGCCGCAGCGGGACGCGGGTAGTCGGCAAGCAGGTTGGGCATGGCAGGCTCTATGGGGCGCAGCACTCCCCTCGCCCATTTATGGGAGAGGGGCCGGGGGAGAGGGTATCAGTCTGCCCCTCTCCCCGACCCTCTCCCGCAAGCGGGAGAGGGAGCTAGACGCGGCGCAGATCCAGGGTCATGGGCAGTTCATTATTGTTGACCGCGGCCGTCACCGACAGCTCGCCCGGGCTGTGGCCATGGCGGAAGAAGCGCGCCAGGCGCCGGCTCTCGGCGGCATAGGCATTGACCGGCAGGGCCTCGAAGTTGCGCCCGCCGGGGTGGGCCACATGGTACTGGCAGCCGCCGAGCGAGCGCTGCATCCAGGTATCGACCAGATCGAACACCAAGGGTACATGCACGCCGATGGTCGGTTGCAGGCAACTGGCCGGCTGCCAGGCGCGATAACGCACGCCACCGACAAACTCGCCAACGATGCCCGTCGGGCGCAGCGGTACCGGC
This sequence comes from Pseudomonas sp. CAU 1711, assembly GCF_039888625.1. Lineage (NCBI taxonomy): Bacteria > Pseudomonadati > Pseudomonadota > Gammaproteobacteria > Pseudomonadales > Pseudomonadaceae > Pseudomonas > Pseudomonas sp. CAU 1711. The sequence goes on along the minus strand of NZ_JBDQQT010000001.1, from coordinate 157,137 downwards.
ACGCCGTTGCAGGTCAGCAGGTAACGATCCGGCGCCAGGCCGGCGAGCCTGACCTGCACCCGCTCCAGCGACGAGTCGACATAACGCACGGTGCCGCCGATGGCGCCCTCCTCGCCCAGTACGTGCCAGGGCTCCAGGGCCTGACGCAGTTCCAGGTCGATGCCCTTGACCGCGTAATCACCGAGTTTGGGGAAACGGAACTCCAGGTGCGGGGCGAACCACTCGGCGCGCAGCGGGTAGCCGGCGGCGTCGAGCTCCTGGATGACGTCGGCAAAATCCTGCTCGACGAAATGCGGCAGCAGGAAACGATCGTGCAGTTCGGTACCCCAGCGCGCCAGCCTGGCCGGGCGATAGGGCTCGTGCCAGAAGCGCGCCACCAGTGCACGCAGCAGCAGTTGCTGGACCAGGCTCATGCGCGCATGCGGCGGCATCTCGAAGGCACGCAGTTCCAGCAGGCCGAGGCGGCCGCTGCTGGAGTCCGGCGAGTACAGCTTGTCGATGCAGAACTCGGCGCGGTGGGTGTTGCCGCTGACGTCCACCAGCAGGTTGCGCAGCAGGCGGTCGACCAGCCAGGGCGGGCATTCGCGGCCCGGCTCGGGCATCTGCGCGAAGGCGATCTCCAGTTCGTACAGCGCGTCGTTGCGCGCCTCGTCCACTCTGGGTGCCTGTGACGTGGGGCCGATAAACAAGCCGCTGAACAGGTACGAGAGCGACGGGTGGTTGTGCCAGTAGCCGATCAGGCTGCGCAGCAGATCGGGCCGGCGCAGAAAGGGCGATTCTGCGGGAGTCGCTCCGCCGAGGACGAAGTGATTGCCGCCGCCGGTACCGATGTGGCGGCCGTCGAGCATAAATTTCTCGCTGGACAGACGACACTCGCGCGCGGCCGCGTAGAGGAACTCGGTGCGCTCGACCAGCTCGTCCCAGTTCTTCGCCGGATGGATATTCACCTCGATCACGCCCGGGTCCGGGGTGACGCGGAACTGGGTCAGGCGCGGGTCCTGCGGCGGCTCGTAGCCTTCCAGCAGCACCGGGCAACGCAGCTCGCGGGCGGTGGCCTCAATGGCGGAGACCAGCTCCAGGTAGTCGTCCAGGCGCTGCAGCGGCGGCATGAAGATATACAGGCAGCCGTCGCGCGGCTCGGCGCACAGCGCCGTGCGCACGACGCCGGCGGCCGACTCGAACAAATCCGGCGCCTGCGGCCCCTCGCCCTCGGCCGCGGCCTTGCCATGACTCGACGGATGCAGCGGCTTGCGCAGCTGCTGCTGGATGCTCTGCCGGCTGGGCAAGGGCTGGAACGGCTGGTGCGGGTCCTGCGGCGAGACGTAGGGGTAATCCAGCTCGCCGACCCAGGGCTGCGAGTCCAGCGGCAGGCGATAGCCCAGCGGCGAGTCGCCGGGAATCAGCCGGCAGTGCTCGTCGCGCAGGAACCAGGGGCCGGTCAGCCACTCGCTGGCGTCGGCGCTGCGCATCAGCGGCAGCACCTGGCCGACCACCTCGCCCAGGCCACGGCAGAACACCTTGCGCAGGCGCTCGCGCTCCAGCGGGTCGGCCAGGCGCGGATCGTCCGGGGTGACGTTGCCGGGCAGGCGCCGTTCGCGCCACAGGTAGTAGAGCCAGTCCTCGTAGGCCGGGAACACGTGCTCGGCATCCAGGCCCAGGTGCCCGGTCAGGCTGCTGAGGAAGCGCCCGGCCAGGCGCGCATCGGCGCCGTAGTAGCGGCTTTCGTCGGCGTACAGCGCCGGGTCCTGCCAGATCGGCTCGCCGTCCTTGCGCCAGAAGCAGTTCAGCGACCAGCGCGGCAGCTGCTCGCCGGGATACCACTTGCCCTGGCCGAAGTGCACCAGCGCCTGCGGCGCATAGTGCTCGCGCAGGCGCTGGAACAGCTCGCTGGCCAGGCGGCGCTTGTTCGGCCCCAGGGCCTCGGTGTTCCACTCGGGGTCGTCCGGATAATCGAGGGCGACGAAGGTCGGCTCGCCGCCCATGGTCAGGCGCACGTCGCCATAGGCCAGCTCGGCATCGACCTGGTGGCCGAGGCTGAGAATCTCCCGCCACTGCTCGTCGCTGTAGGGTTTGCTGACCCGCGGCGCCTCCCAGATGCGCTCGACGCGCATCTCGTGCTCGAACTCGCATTCGCACTCGTCGAGCACGCCGCTGATCGGCGCCGCCGAGGACGGCTCCGGGCTGCAGGCCAGGGGAATGTGGCCCTCGCCGGCGAACAGGCCGCTGGTGGGGTCGAGACCGATCCAGCCGGCGCCGGGAAGGTACACCTCGCACCAGGCGTGCAGGTCGGTGAAGTCCACCTCGGTGCCGCTCGGGCCGTCGAGGGACTTCTGGTCGGCGCTGAGCTGGATCAGGTAGCCGGAGACGAAACGCGCCGCCAGCCCCAGGTGGCGCAGCAACTGCACCAGCAGCCAAGCCGAGTCACGGCAGGAACCGGACCCCAGGCCCAGGGTTTCCTCGGGGCTCTGCACGCCCGGCTCCAGGCGGATCAGGTAACGCACATCACCGGCCACCCGCTGGTTCAGCGCCACCAGGAAGTCGACGCTGGGCGCCGAGCTGCGGTCGATGCCGGCCAGGTAGTCGCTGAACAGCGGGCCGCCCTTGAGGTTGGCCAGGTAGGGGCTCAGCTCGCGCTGTTCCTCCTTGCCGTAGGCGAAAGGGATCTTCTCGGCATGCGGTTCGAGGAAGAAGTCGAAGGGGTTGAACACCGCCATCTCGGCGACCAGGTCGACGCTGACCTTGAGCCGCTCGGTCTTGTCCGGAAACACCAGGCGCGCCAGGTAGTTGCCCTGCGGATCCTGTTGCCAGTTGACGAAGTGCTCGCCCGGCTCGACCTGCAGCGCATAGGAGAGGATGCGCGTGCGGCTGTGCGGTGCCGGACGCAGGCGAACCACCTGCGGGCCGAGGTTGATCGGGCGGTCGTAGCGATAGTGCGTGACGTGCTGCAGTGCGACATGGATCGACACGGCGTGCCTCCTGCGAGCCAGGGCGATACCCGGACCGCGCAAGAGTTATGCCAGTGGATTTTTCAGGCTTTGCGCGTCTGCTGCGAGCCTGCCGGCACCGGAATGGGGCGACGTCCGGGTCCGCGCCACAAGGGCGCACGGAAAAGGCGCCGCACTATTCCCCCCTCTCCCACTTGTGGGAGAGGGGCCGGGGGAGAGGGTATCGGCCGCCCCTCTCCCTACGCGGGCCGCCCCAACCCTCTCCCGTAAACGGGAGAGGGAGTAAAACAACCTCAGCGCGGCGCCACCGGGCGCTTGCCCGGCTTCTTGCCGGCACCCTTGCCGGCGCCGGATTTCTCCGCCTTGCGCCGCGCCTCGGCGGCGGCCTTGGCCTGCTCGCGCTTGTCCCAGGCCTTGCTGCCGTCGCTGCCGCGCGGCGGCAGGCCGGTGTGCTGGGTGAGGATGCGACCGACCGTCTTGCCCTTGTCGCCGCCACCGACCTTCTTGCTGCCGGCCGGGGTGGAGTTCTTCCGCCGCGCGCTCTGGTACTCGTCGGTCTGCGGCTGGTAGGTCGGGATCAGCTGGTGCTTGCCGTTGCCGATCAGATCACTGCGGCCCATGCGCTCCAGCGCCTCGCGCAGCATCGGCCAGCCCTTGGGGTCGTGGTAGCGCAGGAAGGCCTTGTGCAGGCGGCGCTGCTGCTCGCTCTTGACGATGGTCACGCCGTCCGACTTGTAGGTGACCTTGCGCAGCGGGTTCTTGCCCGAGTGGTACATGGCCGTGGCGGTGGCCATCGGCGAGGGGTAGAAGGCCTGCACCTGGTCGGCGCGGAAACCGTTGCGCTTGAGCCACAGGGCGAGGTTCATCATGTCCTCGTCGGTGGTGCCCGGGTGCGCGGCGATGAAGTACGGGATCAGGTACTGCTCCTTGCCCGCCTCCTTGGAGAACTTCTCGAACATCTGCTTGAAGCGGTCGTAGCTGCCGATCCCCGGCTTCATCATCTTGTCCAGCGGGCCGCGCTCGGTGTGTTCCGGGGCGATCTTCAGGTAGCCGCCGACATGGTGGGTGACCAGCTCCTTGACGTACTCCGGCGACTCCACGGCCAGGTCGTAGCGCAGGCCCGAGGCGATCAGGATCTTCTTCACCCCGGGCAGGGCGCGGGCCTTGCGGTACAGCTCGATCAACGAACTGTGGTCGGTATTTAGGTTCTCGCAGATGCCGGGGAACACGCACGACGGCTTGCGGCAGTGCTTCTCGATCTCCGGGTCCTTGCAGGCGATGCGGTACATATTGGCGGTGGGACCACCCAGATCTGAAACGACCCCGGTAAAGCCCGGCACCTTGTCGCGCATCTCCTCGATCTCGCGGATGATCGAGTCGTGCGAGCGGTTCTGGATGATGCGCCCCTCGTGCTCGGTGATCGAGCAGAAGGTGCAGCCGCCGAAGCAGCCACGCATGATGTTCACCGAGAAGCGGATCATCTCGTAGGCCGGGATCTTCTCCTTGCCGTAGGCCGGGTGCGGCACGCGCGCGTAGGGCATGCCGAACACATAGTCCATTTCCTCGGTGCTCATGGGGATGGGCGGTGGGTTGAACCAGACGTCCACCTCGCCGTGCTTCTGCACCAGGGCGCGGGCGTTGCCCGGGTTGGTCTCCAGGTGCAGCACGCGGTTGGCGTGGGCGTAGAGCACCGGGTCGTTGCGCACCTTCTCGAACGACGGCAGGCGGATCACCGTCTTGGCGCGGGTCATCTTCGGGCTGGGCAGCAGCTCGATGACCTTGGCCTCGTTGGGGTCCTCGATCGGCGCGCCCTTCTCCTGCTCGATGGCGCAGGCGGCAGTGTCCTGGGTGTTCACATAGGGGTTGATGATCTTGTCGACCCGGCCCGGGCGGTCGATGCGGGTCGAATCCACCTCGTACCAGCCCTCTGGCGTGTCGCGGCGGATAAACGCGGTGCCGCGCACATCGGTGATGTCCTCGACCTTCTCGCCGAAGGCCAGGCGCTGGGCGATCTCGACCACGGCGCGCTCGGCGTTGCCGTACAGCAGGATGTCGGCGGTGGCGTCCATCAGGATCGAGCGGCGCACCTTGTCCTGCCAGTAGTCGTAGTGGGCGATGCGGCGCAGCGAGGCCTCGATGCCGCCGAGAATCACCGGCACATGGCTGAAGGCCTCCTTGCAGCGCTGGCTGTAGACCAGGCTGGCGCGGTCCGGGCGCTTGCCGGCGACGCCGCCGGGGGTATAGGCGTCGTCGCTGCGGATCTTCTTGTCCGCGGTGTAACGGTTGATCATCGAGTCCATATTGCCGGCAGCCACGCCGAAAAACAGGTTCGGCTCGCCGAGCTTCATGAAGTCGTCTTTCGAGCGCCAGTCCGGCTGGGCGATGATGCCGACGCGAAAGCCCTGGGCTTCCAGCAGGCGACCGATGATGGCCATGCCGAAGGAGGGGTGATCCACATAGGCGTCGCCGGTGACGATGATGATGTCGCAGGAATCCCAGCCCAGCTGATCCATCTCTTCCCGGCTCATCGGCAGGAAAGGCGCCGGCCCGAAACACTCGGCCCAGTACTTCGGATAGTCGAACAACGGCTTGGCGGCTTGCATGTTTTTTGATCAACCGGGATTCACGGGGGCGCGGAATATAGCACAAAAAATATACAGATTCCGAGCCTGGCACGCGGATGAACCCGGGCGAGCCGTGCCATCATTTTGTGATCACAGTAGCACTTGTGGCTATACTCGCAGCCGCTTGCCAACGCTTACCCATTCCCATAACAAGGAGCGTGATCAGTGCGATGCCCGAGCATGCCGGCACTGCTGCTGGCACTGTGCCTGGCCCTGCTGGGCGGCCAGGCCATGGCCGCCCCGACCCTGTTGCTGCAGGGCGATAGCGGCCGTGAGCTGAACGGGCAGATCGAACTGCTGGAGGACGTCGGCGGCCGCCTGAGCATCGCCGATATGGCCGACCCCGGCGTGCAGCAACGCTTCCAGCCCTCCCAGGATCGTGCCAGCGTCGGGCAGAGCGCCAATCCCTGGTGGATCAAGCTGCAGCTGCAGCGCGCCGCCGACGCGCCGAGCCGCTGGTGGCTGGAGATCGGCGCGGTGACCCAGCTCGACCTGCAGCTCTACCTGCCCGACGGCAGGGGCGGCTGGCGCATGCGTCAGTCCGGCGAGCGGGTCGGCTTCGCCGAGGGGCGCGACCACGACTACCGGCGCATGATCCTGGAGCTGCCCGAACTGGGCACCACCCCGACCACCTTCTACCTGCGCAGCTTCGACCCGGCCGGCAACTCCTTTCCGCTGCGCGCCTGGCAGCTGGACGACCTGCAGCAGCAGGCCGGCGAGGAGAACCTGGCCCTGGGCCTGGTCTACGGCATCATCGCCGCCCTGCTGCTGTACAACCTGTTCATCTTCTTCAGCCTGCGCGACGCCGCCTACTTCTGGTACGTGCTGACCACCGCCGGCGCCCTGCTGATGATCGTCAGCATGAGCGGCCACGGCTTCCAGTACCTGTGGCCGGAAGGGCCGGTGCCTTTCTGGCTGGATCGCATCACCCTGCCCTCGCTCTGGGGCTTCTGCGCCTGCCGCTTCACCCAGACCCTGCTGCAGACCCGCCAGCATGTGCGCTGGGCGCACCATCTGCTGAGCCTGGCCTGCGCCTGCTACGTGATCGCCATCGCCCTGGATGCCTTCGGCCTGCGCGGCGGCGCGGCCTGGCTGATCGCCCTGCTGTCGCTGACCAGCATCCCGGCGGCGCTCGGCTCGGCCATGATCCGCTGGCGCCAGGGCTACTTCCCCGCCCTGCTCTACCTGTTCGGCTACGGCCTGATCCTCGGCAGCATCAGCCTGGCGCTGATGCGCGCCACCGGCCTGCTGCAGCCGGCCACCTGGAACGCCTACGTGTTCCCCCTGGCGGTGGCCGCCGAGTCCATCCTGTTCTCCTTCGCCCTGGCCTATCGCATTCAGATGCTCAAGCAGGAAAAAGCCCTGGCCGTGCTGCAGGCCGACCGCGAGAAGACTGCGCGCCTGGCGCAGATACAGGCCAGCGCGAACGAGCTGCAGGAGGCCGTGCGCCTGCGCACCGCCGAGCTGGCCCTGGCCAACCAGCAGTTGTGCGAGCGCGAGCAGCGCCTGCAGCACGCCGCCTTCCACGATCCGCTGACCGAGCTGCCCAACCGTCGCTATCTGATCGAACGCGCCGAAGTGGCACTGGCCGACGCCCAGCGGCGCAACGAGTCGGTGGCCCTGATGTTGGTCGATCTCGACCACTTCAAGCCGATCAACGACAAGTACGGCCACGATGCCGGCGACCTGCTGCTGCGCACCATCGGCCAGCGCCTGCGCGAGCATGTGCGGGCCAACGACATGGTGGCGCGCCTGGGCGGCGACGAGTTCGCCGTGCTGGTCTGCGGCCCGGAGGCGCGCCAGCACGCCCAGGAGATCGCCGCACGCCTGCTCGCCGAGCTGGCGCGGCCGGTGCTGTACGGCGCCAACCGCCTGGCGGTGACCATCAGCATCGGCGGCGCCCTCTATCCGCAGCATGCCTCGCAGTTCACCGGCCTGTACAAGGCGGCCGACGAGGCCATGTACCGGGCCAAGCAGAAGGGCCGTTCGGGCTTCGTGCTGCAGGGCTGCGACGGCGAGCTGAGCCAGCGCAGCTGCCTGATGCTGGACGTGCTGAAAGTCCCCAGCGGGCTGAGCTGAGCGCCTGGCGCTATCCCTGGGTATAGCGCCGTGGTACCCGCGCGGTGACCTTGGTCAGCAGCTCGTAGCCGATGGTGCCGGCGGCCTGGGCCACCTCGTCCACCGGCAGGCTGGCGCCCCACAGCTCCACCGCATCGCCCACCCTGGCCTCGGGCAGGTCGGTGAGATCCACCGTGAGCATATCCATCGACACTCGCCCGACCAGCGCCGCGCGCTGCCCGCCGACCAGCAGCGGCGTGCCGCTCGGCGCATGGCGCGGATAGCCGTCGGCGTAGCCGCAGCTCACCGTGCCGATGCGCGATGGCCGTTCGGCCACCCAGCTCGCGCCATAGCCGACGCTCTCCCCGGCCGCCACCTCGCGCACGGCGATCAGCTGGGCGGTGAGGCTCATGACCGGCCTGAGGCCCAGTTCGGCGGCGGACAGCTCGGCGAAAGGCGTGGCGCCGTAGAGCATGATGCCGGGGCGCAGCCAGTCCATATGCGCCGCCGGGATGGTCAGCAGCGCCGCCGAGTTGGCCAGGCTGCGCTGGTCGAAATCCAGATCGAGCAGATCGAGGAAGCACTCCAGCTGCGCCTCGGTCAGCGCATGGCCGCGTTCGTCGGCGCAGGCGAAGTGGCTCATCAGGTTCAGCTCGGCCACCTGGGCGGCGCCGCGCAGGCGCGGGTGCAGCGCGCGAACGGCATCGGCGGCCAGGCCCAGGCGGTGCATGCCGGAGTCGAGCTTGAGCCAGACATTCAGCGGCCGCGGCAGCCTGGCCGCCAGCAGCGCCTCGACCTGCTCGCAGCCCTGCAGCACCAGGTCCAGATTCAGCTGCGCCGCCATCGGCAGCTCCTCGGCGGCGAAGCAGCCCTCCAGCAGCAGGATGCGCGCCTCGCCATGCAGGGCGCGCACTTCGGCGGCCTCCTCCAGGCTGGCCACGGCGAAGCCGTCGGCCTCCTCGTGCAGGGCGCTGACCACCTCGCGCACGCCATGCCCGTAGGCATTCGCCTTGACCACGGCGAAGGCCTGGCGCCCCGGCGCGCAGCGCTTGGCCAGGCGGTAGTTGTGGACGATGGCGGCCAGATCGACGGTGGCGACTAGGGGGCGCATGAGGAACATCCGGAAACGAAAACGGGCGCCCATCTTAACCGCTGGGCGCCCGTTTTCATTGATCTGGAACCGCACCCCCTCTCCCTCCGGGAGAGGGGCGGGGTGAGGGCGTCCTAGGCGACTCGCCGCACACCTGCCCTGCAGAGATCAATCCTCCTCGAAGTTGTAGATACCCGGGGCGAGGTTGTCGAAGCGCGTGTACTTGCCGATGAAGGCCAGGCGGCAGGTACCGATCGGACCGTTACGCTGCTTGCCGATGATGATCTCGGCCACGCCCTTGTACTCGGTCTCCGGGTGATACACCTCGTCGCGATAGACGAACATGATGATGTCGGCGTCCTGCTCGATGGCCCCGGATTCACGCAGGTCGGAGTTGACCGGGCGCTTGTTGGGGCGCTGCTCGAGGGAGCGGTTGAGCTGCGACAGGGCGATCACCGGGCAGTTGAATTCCTTGGCCAGCGCCTTGAGCGAGCGCGAGATCTCGGAGATCTCGTTGGTGCGGTTGTCGCCGCTGGAGCCCGGGATGCGCATCAGCTGCAGGTAGTCGACCATGATCATGGCGATCTCGCCGTGCTCGCGGGCCAGGCGGCGGGCGCGGGCGCGCATCTCGGTCGGCGAGATACCGGCGGTATCGTCGATGAACAGCTTGCGCTCGTTGAGCAGGTTGACCGCCGAGGTCAGGCGCGGCCAGTCGTCGTCGTCCAGCTTGCCGGAGCGCACCTTGGTCTGGTCGATGCGGCCGAGCGAGGACAGCATACGCATCACGATCGAGTCGCTGGGCATCTCCAGGGAGAACACCAGCACCACCTTCTCGGTGCGCAGCACGGCGTTTTCCACCAGGTTCATGGCGAAGGTGGTCTTACCCATGGACGGACGGCCGGCGACGATCACCAGGTCGGCCGGCTGCAGGCCACTGGTCATGCTGTCCAGGTCGGTGAAGCCGGTCGAGATGCCGGTCAGGCCCTCGTTGGTGTTGAACAACTCGTCGATGCGGTCGATGGTCTTGACCAGGATCTCGTTGATCCCCACCGGACCGCCGGCCTTGGGCCGCGCCTCGGCGATCTGGAAGATCTGCCGCTCGGCCTCGTCGAGCACCTCCACCGCGCTCTTGCCCTGGGGCGCGTAAGCCATGTCGGCGATGTCGTTGCTGATGCCGATCAGCTGGCGCAGGGTGGCGCGCTCGCGAATGATCTGCGCATAGGCCTTGATGTTGGCCACCGACGGCGTGTTCTTGGCCAGCTCGCCCAGGTAGGCCAGGCCGCCGACCTGGCTCAGGTGGCCTTCCTTGTCCAGCTGCTCGGACAGGGTCACCACGTCGAACGGCGAGTTGCGCTCGGCCAGGGTGAAGATCGCGCGAAAGATCAGGCGATGGTCATGCCGATAGAAGTCGCCATCGGAGACCGCGTCGGAGACCCGCTCCCAGGCGTTGTTGTCGAGCATCAGGCCGCCCAGCACGGCCTGCTCGGCCTCGATGGAATGCGGCGGCACCTTGAGTGCGGCGGTTTCCAGGTCGTACTGCTGGGGGACGCTGATATCGTTCATGGCACCTGTGATTCCGGGAATTCAGGGGCTTTTACGGAGGCGGGCTCTGCAAAAGGCTCTCGCAAAAAACAACGGGCACGCATCGCGAAGCGATGAGTGCCCGATTGTCGGCAGGCCCGCACTCTCGTGCAAGGCCCGCGGGTCGCTCGCCTTAGGCGGCTACCACGATCACCTTGACGGTGGCTTCGACGTCGGTGTGCAGGTGCACAGCTACGTCGAACTCGCCGACCTGGCGGATGGTGCCGTTCGGCAGGCGCACTTCGGCCTTGCTCACTTCAACGCCGGAAGCGGTCAGGGCTTCGGCGATGTCGTGGGTGCCGATGGAACCGAACAGCTTGCCTTCGTCACCGGCCACGGCAGTGATGGTGACTTCCAGCTCAGCCAGTTGAGCGGCACGAGCTTCGGCCGAGGCCTTCTTGGCGGCAGCGGCGGCTTCCAGCTCGGCGCGACGAGCTTCGAACGCGGCAACGTTCTCGGCGGTAGCGGCGGTGGCCTTGCCCTGCGGCAGCAGGTAGTTACGACCGTAACCGGCCTTGACGTTCACCTTGTCGCCCAGGTTGCCCAGGTTGGCGATTTTTTCCAGCAGGATAACTTCCATTTGGGTCTTACCTCTTAACTTTTAACCTTCACCGTTCGCGGGGCCTGCACCGTCATTGCCGGCGCGGCGACCGCGAAAATCCATCAGACTGTCGATGGTGGCGAGAACCACCAGCAACGGATAAACCAGCTGCGTAAACAGCAGCATCGACACATACAGCCCCACCAGCCAGAACCTGGCCAGGCGCCCACCGGCCGCGAGGCCGTGCAACAGGGCGACGCCTGCCAGCGCCAGTGGCACGCTGCACAACGGCGTCAGCAGCGCCAGTTCCAGGCCCAGATTGGGCGCCAGGAACATCACCGCCACCAGCCCGAGGGCCAGCGGTGCGGGGAGGCGCAGGGCACGAAACTCGCGCCCGAAACCGCCGGGGTTGTACAGCGCCGCTTGCCAGTACCGCCCCAGAATCAGGCAGAGCAGGCTGGCGAGCTGCAGCAGAGCAGCCATCAGTCCGGTGAGTACCGGGGCGATCAGCGCCTCCAGGCGGGTCCGCTCTTCTACCGACATCTGCTGGTAGACCCCATCGAGCATCTGCGGCATGAGCTTGTGCAGCTCGCCCGCCAGAGCGGCGATGGGTTCACGGAGCACCGTACCCAGGACCACGCCATACACCAGGCCGACGGGAATGCTCAGCAGCACCACCCGACTCCAGGCGTGGCCGGCGCGCAACAACAGCGCCAGCCCCAGCGCACCGAGCAGCACCAACAGGGTGCGCGGCTCACCGAAATGCCACCAGCCCAGGGCCGGCAGCATCGCCCAGGCGAGAATGCCCATGGCATCTCTCGGCCCCCGCCGCAGCAGCACCAGGCAGCTGGCGGCGGCACTCAACCAGAACAACAGCGGCACCGCCGCCGAACCGACCACCACCAGGGTGGCCTGCATACGGCCGCGCATGATGAAATCAGCCAAGGCGCGCATGCGGTTTATCCCTTACTACGAAATCGACTGTCTGCTGCTATCAACGGCCGTGGCTGTCGGTGTAGGGCAGCAGGGCCAGGTAGCGGGCGCGCTTGATAGCGACGGCCAGCTGACGCTGGTACTTGGCCTTGGTACCGGTGATGCGGCTAGGAACGATCTTGCCGGTTTCGGAGATGTAGGCCTTCAGGGTGTTGAGATCCTTGAAGTCGATCTCTTTCACGCCTTCGGCGGTGAAACGGCAGAATTTACGACGACGGAAGAAACGTGCCATGAAATTGGCTCCTCAATAGATCCGTGGATTACTCGTCAGCGTTGTCGCTGTTGTCACCGTCATCGCCTTCGGCGGTTTCGGTTTCAACGCGCTCACGGCGCTCGCGGCGCTCGCTGCGGTTTTCTTCGGCCTTGAGCATCTCGGACTGGCCGGTAACGGCTTCGTCGCGACGGATGATCAGGTTGCGGATCACGGCGTCGTTGTAGCGGAAGTTGTCTTCCAGCTCGGCCAGGGCCTTGCCGCTGCACTCGACGTTCAGCATCACGTAGTGAGCCTTGTGAACGTTGTTGATGGCGTAGGCCAGCTGGCGACGACCCCAGTCTTCCAGACGATGGATTTTGCCGCCGTCTTCTTCGATCAGCTTGGTGTAACGCTCGACCATGCCGCCGACTTGCTCACTCTGGTCCGGGTGGACCAGGAAGATGATTTCGTAATGACGCATGAATGCTCCTTACGGGTTGTAGCCTGCCAACAAAATGTGGTCAGGCAAGGAGTGAATGACTCGTTTGAACTTGCCGAAGCGAAGGCGCGGGCGCGCCTGCCGTCACGGCAAGGGGCGACATTCTAGAGAAGCCCCCCGCCCCACGCAAGGCGAATTGGCGATTATTTGAGCAGTAGCTGCAAGCTGCAAGCTGCAAACTGCAAACTGCAAACTGCAAACTGCAAACTGCAAACTGCAAACTGCAAGCGAATCAGGGTAAGAGCGCACTTCGGACGATCAAGCACGGCGCTCTGGCTGTTACTTGTGGCTTGCAGCTTGGGGCTTGCAGCTGCTCTACCGAGGCTTGCCGCTGCGCCTCTGGCGCACCGCCTCGAACAGGCAGACGCCGGTGGCGACCGAGACATTGAGGCTGCTGACGCTGCCGCCCATGGGCAGCTTCACCAGGTAGTCGCAGTGCTCGCGGGTCAGGCGGCGCATGCCCTTGCCCTCGGCGCCCATCACCAGCACCGTGGGGCCGGTCATGTCGAGCTGGTACAGCTCCTGGTCGGCCTCGCCGGCGGTGCCGACCACCCACAGGCCCTTCTTCTGCAGCTTTTCCAGGGTACGGGCCAGATTGGTCACCGCCACCAGCGGGATCACCTCGGCGGCGCCGCAGGCCACCTTGCGCACGGTGGCGTTGAGGGTGGCCGACTTGTCCTTGGGCACTATCACCGCCTGGGCGCCGGCGGCGTCGGCGGTGCGCAGGCAGGCGCCAAGGTTGTGCGGGTCGGTCACGCCGTCCAGCACCAGCAGCAACGCCGGCCCCTCGGTGCGCTCGAGCAGCTCGTCGAGCATGTTCTCGCCCCACACCTGGCTGGGGCTGACCTCGGCGACCACGCCCTGGTGCACGCCCTCGGCCCACTCGTCCAGCTCCTGGCGATCCTTGTGGCCGACCGCCACGCGATTCTGCGCGGCCAGTTCGAGCAGGGCCTGCACCCGCGGGTCATGCCGGCTCTCGGCCAGCCACAACTGCTTGACCCGCTTGGGGTGGTGGCGCAGCAGCGCCTCGACGGCGTGCACGCCGTAGACCTTCTCCAGCTGACTCATCGCTTGGCCTTACGCTTGCTCGGCTTGCCGGCCGCGGGGGCGGCACCACCCGACTTGGGCGCGCCCTTGCGATGGCTGGAGGATTTGCCGGAGCCAGACTTGGCCGGCGCCTTGCCGCCGCCCTTCCTGGCGCCGTCGAGCAGCGCCTTCTTCACGTCGCGGCTCTTCTGCACGTCGGTATTGCCAGGGCCGGCAGACTTGGCCGCCGGCTTCTTGCGGCTGTCGCCGCCGCGCCCACGGCCACCCGGCGCCGCCGCTGCCTTGCTCTCGCTCAGTTCGAACTCGATCTTGCGCTCGTCCAGATCGACGCGCATGACCTTCACCGCCACGCTGTCGCCGAGGCGGAAGCTGCGCCCGCTGCGCTCGCCGGACAGGCGATGGTGCACCGGGTCGAAGTGGTAATAGTCGCCCGGCAGCGCGGTGACGTGGACCAGGCCCTCGACATAGATGTCCTTCAGCTCGACGAAGATGCCGAAGCCGGTCGCCGCGGTGATCACGCCCTCGAAGGTCTCGCCGACGCGATCCTGCATGAACTCGCATTTGAGCCAGTTGACCACGTCGCGGGTCGCCTCGTCGGCGCGCCGCTCGGTCATCGAGCACTGCTCGCCGAGTTTCTCCAGCGCCGCCTCGTCGTAGGGGTAGATGCGCGCCTTGGGCATGCTCGCCGCGCCGGCGCGCTGCACGTGCTTGGTCTCGCGCTTGGAACGGATCACGCTGCGGATGGCGCGATGCACCAGCAGATCCGGGTAGCGGCGGATCGGCGAGGTGAAGTGGGTGTAGGCCTCGTAGTTGAGGCCGAAGTGGCCGTTGTTATCGGCGCTGTACACCGCCTGGCTCAGCGAGCGCAGCATCACGGTTTGGATCAGCTGGAAGTCCGGGCGCCCCTGGATGCTGGCCAGCAGCTTCTGATAGTCCTTCGGCGCCGGCCCCTGCTTGCCCTTGTGCAGGGCCAGGCCCAGCTCGCCGAGGAAGGCCTTGAGCTTCTCCACCCGCTCGGCCGGCGGGCCGTCGTGCACCCGGTATAGCGAGGGCATGGCGTGGTCGAGCATGAAGCGTGCGGTGGCCACGTTGGCCGCCAGCATGCACTCCTCGATCAGCTTGTGCGCGTCGTTGCGCTGGGTCGGCCGGATCTCGGCGATCTTGCGCCCCTCGCCGAAGACGATGCGCGTCTCTTGGGTCTCGAAGTCGATGGCGCCGCGTTCGTGGCGGGCGGCCAGCAGCACCTGGTACAGGGCATAGAGCTGCTTGAGGTGCGGCAGGACTTCCCGGTACTCCTCGCGCAGGGCCTTGCCCTCGCTGCTCTTGGGCTGCTCCAGCATGTAGCTGACCTTGTTGTAGGTCAGCCGCGCATGGGAGTGGATCACCGCCTCGTAGAACTGGTAGTCGACCAGTTCGCCGGACTTGGACATGCTCATCTCGCAGACCATGGCCAGGCGGTCGACATGCGGGTTCAGCGAGCACAGGCCGTTGGACAGCTCCTCCGGCAGCATCGGCACCACACGCTCGGGGAAGTACACCGAGTTGCCGCGCCGCGCGGCTTCCTCGTCCAGCGCCGAGCCGACCTTGACGTAGTGCGACACGTCGGCGATGGCCACGTAGAGCTTCCAACCGCCGGAGAACAGCTTCCAGCGGCCGCTGTTCTTCTCGCAGTAGACGGCATCGTCGAAGTCGCGGGCGTCCTCGCCGTCGATGGTGACGAACGGCAGGTGACGCAGGTCGACCCGGTGTTCCTTGTCCTTCTCCTCCACCTCGGGCTTGAGCTTGCGCGCCTCCTTGATGACGGCCTCGGGCCAGACGTGCGGGATGTCATAGCTGCGCAGGGCGACGTCGATCTCCATGCCCGGCGCCATGTAGTTGCCGATCACCTCGACTATGTCGCCCTGCGGCTGGTAGCGCGCGGTCGGCCAGTGGGTGATCTTGATCTCGACGAACTGGCCGATCTTGGCCCCCGCGGTGCGCCCGGGAGTGACCAACACCTCCTGCTGGATCTTCGGGTTGTCGGCCTCGACGAAGCCGATGCCGGCCTCCTCGAAGTAGCGGCCGACTATGGTCTCGTGGGCGCGCTCGATCACCTCGACTATGGCGCCTTCGCGGCGGCCACGGCGGTCGAAGCCGGCGACGCGGGCGAGCACGCGGTCGCCGTCGAACACCAGGCGCATCTGCGCCGGACTGAGGAACAGGTCGTCGCTGCCGTCGTCCGGCACCATGAAGCCGAAGCCGTCGCGATGGCCGCTGATGCGACCACGGATCAGGTCGAGCTTGTCCACCGGCGCGTAGGTGCCGCGGCGGGTATAGATAAGCTGGCCGTCGCGCTCCATGGCGCGCAGGCGACGACGCAGCGCTTCCAGCTGCTCGTCGGTGGTCAGACCGAACTCTTCCACCAGCTCCTCACGGGCGGCGGGCGAACCGCGCTCGGACAGGTGCTGCAGAATCAGCTCGCGACTGGGGATGGGGTTCTCGTATTTTTCCGCCTCGCGGGCGGCCTCGGGGTCGAGGGATTGCCAATCGGCCATTAAGTGAAATCACCTTTACGCATATATAGATGGCTTGCCATGTGTGTATTGAAGCGCGAAACGGCATCGGGGGTCAGCAGAATAATTTTTCTGCCATCAGGGGTTTACAAGCAAAAACCGCCTCCGTATAGTTCGCGCCCACAACGTTGCTGAGACGTTGTAACACGGAAGCGATTGAGCAATCATAGCTTTCAGTGCCCAGGTGGCGGAATTGGTAGACGCACTAGGTTCAGGTCCTAGCGGTGGCAACACCGTGGAAGTTCGAGTCTTCTCCTGGGCACCACTCTTCAGAAACCGAGCCGAAGGCTCGGTTTCGACTTTAACGGAGCAGCTTCCGTACCGCCGCAAGCGGTGAATGCTGCAAAAAGCCGGCGAGCGATCGTCGCAATGTGCCCAGGTGGCGGAATTGGTAGACGCACTAGGTTCAGGTCCTAGCGGTGGCAACACCGTGGAAGTTCGAGTCTTCTCCTGGGCACCACTCTTCAAGAAAAAACCGAGCTCAGGCTCGGTTTTTTCGTTTCTGGCCCGCATTAATCATGACCGGCCTCGCCAGGTGGGTTACGCCGCAAAGCGGCTAACCCACCCTACCCGCCTCACACCTTGAACTGGGCGAAGCTGGCGCGCAGCTGGGCCACCAGCCCATCCACCACCCGGCCGCTGGCCGCCGTTTCGCTGACCGCCTGCGCCGCACGCTGGGCCTCGCTGTGGATTACCTCGACCCGCCCACGCACCGCCGAGGCACCCTCGGCCTGGTGGGCGGCGGAACGGGTGGCGCTGTCGATGGCGCCGTGCACTTCGTCCACCGAGGCCTGCACCGACTGCTGCAGACGCGCGCTGTCGCGCAGGGCCTGCAGCCCTTCTGCGGCCTGGCCGCCGGCCTGACCGATGACCTCGACCGCCTCGCGCGCACCCTGCTGCAGCGCGGTGATATGCGCCTGGATATCGCCGGTGGACTGCTGGGTCTTGCTGGCCAGGGCGCGCACCTCGTCGGCCACCACGGCGAAACCGCGCCCGCTCTCGCCGGCCCGCGCCGCCTCGATGGCGGCGTTCAGGGCGAGCAGGTTGGTCTGCTCGGCGATGGACTGGATCACCGTCAGCACCACCTCGATCTGCTGGCTCTGCTGGGCCAGCTTCTCGATCACCGCCGAACCGCTGTCGACCCTCGCCACCAGCGCCTCGATCAGGCCGCCGACCTTGGCGGCGATGGCCGCGTTCTCGTGGGCCGCCTGGCGAATGGCCGCGACCCGCTGCTGGGCCTCGCGCATGGCCTGGCTCTCGGCCTGGGCAGCGGCGGCCATGTCCTCCAGGGCCTGCAGGCTGCCGGCCACCTCGTCGCGCTGGCGACTGGCCGCCGCCTCGGCCGCCGCGCTGCGCTGGGCCAGGCTGCGAATCTCCTCGCCGGTGCGCCGCGCCACCTCGCCGGCCTCGCGCACTATGGGCTGCAGCTTGGCGATGAACTGGTTGACCGCGGCGGCCATCTCGCCGACCTCATCCTGGCTGTCGAGCTGCACCCGACGGGTCAGGTCGCCCTCGCCGGCGGCCAGGTCCTTGAGCGCGGCGATCAGCAGCTGCAGGCGGCTGAGCACCCGCCAGCCGAGCACCAGGGCTACCACCGCCAGGGTCAGCAGGCCGACCACCAGCAACCCCGTGGCGATGCGCCAGCGCAGACCTTCGGCGGCCTGCTGCACGGTCTCGCTGCCGTTGCGCGCCATCTCCGCAGTCGCCTGCTCGGCCGCCTGCAGGCGCTGCTGCAGGGCCCGGGTGCTGTCCTGCGCGGCGCCCGACAGGCTCTTGTCGACCAGCTCGCCGGCGCTGCCGACCAGGGTGGCGAAGCGCGCGTCCAGGGCGCTCAGCTCCTGCTCCACGCCATCCAGCGACATGCCCAGCTGGACCTTGCCGATGGAGGCGCCCATCGGATTGATCTCCACCTCGACCATATGCACCTGCGGGTCACGCGAGGCGGCATCGACCAGCTTGGCCAGCGCGGTGTCGCCCTGCCCGGCCGCCACCAGCTCGCGCACCTTCGGGCTGCTGCGGTTGAAGTTGCGGGTCAGGCGCTGGCCCTGGGCGTCGTAGAACACGGCGAAGAGCACCGCCGGGTCGCGCTGGACGATGCGCGTCAGGGCGGTCAGCGCCGGCACGTCGCTGTCCCAGATGGCCTTGGGCGCCACGCCGGCGAGCATCTGCGCGATGGAGCTGCCGGACTGCTTGAGGTTCTCCTCCAGCACCTTGCGCAACTGCGCCTGCTCGCCCTTGAGCTGGGTCGAAAGGCCGCTGGAAAGGCGTTCGCGAGTGTTGCTGGACAACGCGACCAGACCGGCGCTCATCTCCTTCTCCGCGCTGTCGAGCTCATCGGCCAGACGCTGACTCTCGCTACCCAGTCGTCGCGTCAGGTCGCTGACCAGGCCATCGACCGTGGCGCGCGTGAGCCAGACCGCGATGCCGACCTGGGCCAGCATGGCCAGGCCGAGCGCGATGAACACGGGGCGCAACAGGCGGCTGCGCAACAGCGAGAACAGAACGGACACAGCGATACTCCTTCCGACCGGGCGACCTCGATGCCTGTGCATCGGCCGCATTCAGAAAAGCTGTAGATAAGAGCAAGGTATAGGCCAAAAACAAAGCCCCGCACGGGGCGGGGCTGGTCGACTGCCTGGCTCAGTAGGCCGGGTTGCCCTGGAGCTGGGCTTCCGCGGCCTTGGCCAGATCCGGCGGCAGGAAGTCCTTGTCCGGATCGTAGTCCGGCTTGAGGAAGGCGGTCAGCGCCTCCAGGTCCGACGGCGCCAGGGTGCCGGCGGCCTGCTTCAGGCGCAGGTTGTTGAGGATGTAGTCGTAACGTGCATCGTTGTAGTTGCGCACCGAGCCGTACAGCTGACGCTGGGCATCGAGCACGTCGACGATGTTGCGGGTACCGACCTGGTAGCCGATCTCGGTGGCCTCCAGGGCGCTCTGGTTGGAGATGATCGACTGCTTGCGCGCCTGCACGGTCTCCACGTCGGTGTTCACCGCGCGGTGCAGGTTGCGGGTGCTCTCCACCACCTTGCGGCGCAGGCTCTCACGCTGCTGCTCGGTCTGGTTCAGCTGCTGGTAGGCCTCGCGCACCTGCGAACTGGTCAGGCCGCCGCTGTAGATCGGAATGTTCAGCTGCAGGCCGATGGTGGTCTGCTCGGCATCGCCATCGTAGGGCGAGCCCAGGTCGCTGTTGGTGAAGCCCAGCGAGTCGTTGTCGCCCTTCTGGTACTGGGCCACGGCATCCAGGGTCGGCGCATGGCCGGCCTTGCGCTGGCGCAGGGTCTCCTCGGCGGCGTCGACGGCATAGGCGGCGGCCTGCAGATTGAGGTTCTGCTGGGCGGCGGTGTCGACCCAGGCCTTGGCATCGTTCGGCACCGGCGCCAGCACCGGCAGGGTGTGCTGGATGCCCTCGATGGCGCCGTACTCGCGATTGGTCAGGGTCACCAGGGCCTGGAAGGCGTCTTCCACGGCGCGCTGGGCGAGGATGCGGTTGGCCCGCGCGGTGTCGTAACCGGCCTGGGCCTCGAGCACGTCGGTCTTGTCCGACAGGCCCACGTCGAAGCGCTCGTTGGCCTGGTCCAGCTGGCGCTTGAACGCCGCCTCCTCGGCCTTGGTCGAGGCCAGGGTGTCCTGGGCGCGCAGCACGGCGAAGTAGGTCTCGGCGCTCTGCAGGATCAGGTTCTGCTCGGTGGCCGACAGCTGCAGGGCGGCCTGCTGGTCGACGGCCTTGGCGGCGCGGTACTGGTACCAGCGGTCGGCACGGAACAGCGGCTGGCTCAGGCTGGCGCGATAGGACAGGCCACTGCGCGAGGCGTCCAGATCGCCGACGCTGCGGCGATCGACATTGGTGTCGGTGTTCTGGCTGTCGGCCCCGGCGGAGATATTCGGCAGCAGGCCGGCGCGGGCCTGCGGCACCACTTCGCGGGCGGCCTCGTAACCGGCGCGGGCGGCGGCCAGGTCGGCATTATTCTTCACCGCCTCGTTATAAACGGTGACCAGATCGGTCTTGCTTGCCAGCGGGGCGTCTTCGGCCCAAGCCATTCCGGTGGTGGCAGCAGCTACCGCGAGCGCCAGAGAGAGTCTGCGTAGCATGATCAGTCCTAGATTCGGGGTGGAATCGGGCAAGGCTAAGGGGGTGGCCGACAGCGGTCAAGGCGCCGCAGGCAGATACGACAGGCAGTTTGCGACAAGCTTTGTTGCCGCATTGCAACAATCCGAGCTTTCCGACCGGCGTATTGGTGTTCCTCGCCCGCTTTGCATTAGACTGCCATCCGTTCTTGTCGGGGTGCCCAGATTCGTGGGCTGAGATCGGACAGTTCCGGATCCCGTTGAACCTGATCAGGTTAAGGCCTGCGTAGGGAACAAGATGTGCTCGCCAGACCGGCGATCCCTCTCGCACCGCCCCCGGTGCGCCTTGCGCCCCCAGGTTCGCTCCGACATCCCACCAGGAGCCGAGCCGATGAGCGTCAAACAACAACAGAAAAACCTCAGCGAGAGCGCCCAGGTCGACCAGCAGTCGATCCAGCCCTTTCCCCGTTCGCAGAAAGTCTATGTGCAGGGCTCGCGCCCGGACATCCGCGTGCCGATGCGCGAGATCAGCCTGGACGTGACGCCCACCGCCTTCGGCGGCGAGATCAACGCGCCGGTCACCGTCTACGACACCTCCGGCCCCTACACCGATCCGAACGTACAGATCGACGTGCGCAAGGGCCTGGCCGACGTGCGCAGCGCCTGGATCGAGGACCGCGGCGACACCGAGAGGCTGTCGGGCCTGAGCTCCGAGTTCGGCCAGCGCCGCCTGAACGACGCCGAGCTGGCGGCCATGCGCTTCGCCCATGTGCGCAACCCGCGCCGGGCCAAGGCCGGCAAGAACGTCAGCCAGATGCACTACGCCAAGCAGGGCATCATCACCCCCGAGATGGAATACGTCGCCATCCGCGAGAACATGAAGCTTACGGAAGCGCGTGAAGCGGGACTGCTGAAAGAGCAGCACGCCGGCCACAGCTTCGGCGCCAATATTCCCAAGGAAATCACCCCCGAGTTCGTGCGCAGCGAGATCGCCCGCGGCAGAGCGATCATTCCGGCCAATATCAACCACGTGGAGCTGGAGCCGATGATCATCGGCCGCAACTTCCTGGTGAAGATCAACGGCAATATCGGCAACTCGGCCCTCGGCTCCTCGATCGAAGAAGAAGTGGCCAAGCTGACCTGGGGTATCCGCTGGGGTTCGGACACGGTGATGGACCTGTCCACCGGCAAGCACATCCACGAGACCCGCGAGTGGATCATCCGCAACTCGCCGGTGCCGATCGGCACGGTGCCGGTCTACCAGGCCCTGGAGAAGGTCGGCGGCATCGCCGAGGACCTGACCTGGGAGCTGTTCCGCGACACCCTGATCGAGCAGGCCGAACAGGGCGTGGACTACTTCACCATCCACGCCGGCGTGTTGCTGCGCTATGTGCCGCTCACGGCGAAACGAGTGACCGGCATTGTCTCGCGCGGCGGCTCGATCATGGCCAAGTGGTGCCTGGCGCATCACCAGGAGAATTTCCTCTACACCCACTTCGAGGAAATCTGCGAAATCATGAAGGCCTACGACGTCAGCTTCTCGCTGGGCGACGGCCTGCGCCCCGGCTCCATCGCCGACGCCAACGACGCCGCACAGTTCGGCGAGCTGGAGACCCTCGGCGAGCTGACCAAGATTGCCTGGAAGCACGATGTGCAGACCATGATCGAGGGCCCCGGCCACGTGCCGATGCAGCTGATCAAGGAGAACATGGACAAGCAGTTGGAATGCTGCGACGAGGCGCCGTTCTACACCCTCGGCCCGCTGACCACCGACATCGCCCCCGGCTACGACCACATCACCAGCGGCATCGGCGCCGCCATGATCGGCTGGTTCGGCTGTGCCATGCTCTGCTACGTCACGCCCAAGGAGCACCTGGGCCTGCCGAACAAGGATGACGTGAAGACCGGCATCATCACCTACAAGATCGCCGCGCACGCCGCCGACCTGGCCAAGGGTCATCCGGGCGCGCAGATCCGCGACAACGCCCTGAGCAAGGCGCGTTTCGAGTTCCGCTGGGAAGACCAGTTCAACCTGGGCCTGGACCCGGACACCGCGCGCGCCTTCCACGACGAGACCCTGCCCAAGGAGTCGGCCAAGGTGGCGCACTTCTGCTCCATGTGCGGGCCGAAGTTCTGCTCCATGAAGATCACCCAGGAAGTGCGCGACTACGCCAAGGAGAACGGCCTGTCCGACGAAAGCCTGGCGGTCGAGGCCGGCTTCAAGGAGCAGGCCGAACGCTTCAAGGACGAAGGCTCGGTGATCTACAAGCAGGTCTGATCGCAGAGCGGCAACGCAGAAGCCGGGGCATGCCCCGGCTTTTTCATGGGCGCTCAGCCGCGTCCGGGGAAGTACAGGGGCTTGATAATGCCGCCCAGCCGCGCGTAGGGAATCCACAGTTCCGGATGGCCGCTGGCGTAGGGCGCGATGCGCGCCACCTCGTACTTGAGCATCACCCCACGGCGCAGCAGGGCCACGTTGGCGGTGCGCACGAAGGGCCAGATGGCGCGGTATTGCTGGTCCTCGCTCAGGCCATTAGCCTCGAGCCAGGCCAGGTGAGCCTGTTCGGCCTGCTGCCAGAAGGCCGCCTGACCGCCCGGCAGCAGCAGCTCGTCCAGGCTCAGCAGGCGGCCCTTCTCGCGGTCGTAGTTGAGGTAGGCGCGCCCGGGGATGCCGTGGGCACCGCCGGTGAAGCGGTAGCTGGACAGCTCGATCACCACCAGGCGGTCGTGCTGCTCCAGCACCTTGGCCTGCAGGTAACTCATCCAGCCCGGCCGGGCATTGGCCAGAAACGCCTCCTCGTAGACCTGCAGCGAGGGCGCCGGCGGATCGCCCGGCAGCTCGACGGTCAGCTTGAGCAGCTCCTGCTCGATGCGCGCATTCAGCTCGGGCAGGTCGTCGAAACGCTGCAGGTCGATATTGACCAACGCGCAGTCCTTGCCCTGACAACCCGGCGCGCGCTGTTCCCAGGCCTGGCGACTGGTGGCCAGGCCAGAGTCGGGCCTGGCGGCGAGCAGCAGCGCCTGACAGCCGCCGAGCAACAGCGACAGGGACAGCAGGCCGGCGACGGCGATGGGACGCATGGAGGTTCCTCGGCAGCGATGGGCGGCGGCCATTGTCGCCGCCCTCGCGCGCACATCCAAGGCCCAGGTCAGAGGCTGAAGTCGCGGCGCACCTGCAGGTAGACGCGATCACGATTGTCGAACTGGCCGTACTGGGTGGTCTGGCCGCCGTTGAAGGCGATGTAGCCGGCCTCCAGATACCACTGATTCCAGGGCCGATAGCCGAGGTTGGCCTTGAGCAGATGACTGCTCTGCACATCGCGGTTGTACATCCACAGAATACCCGCGTTGAGACGCTGCTTGGACCAGTCCTTGAGCACCGCCGCCGAGGCCTCCCAGCCGGTCTCGCGGGCCAGGCTGTCCGGCGCGCCGTGGCGGTGGCTGACCGTGGCCTGCAGGTTGACCGTCCATTCGTTGCGGGTCAGGTCGAGGCCGAGCAGCGCCGCCGACTTGGGCACGTTGTCGGCGCCCTCCGGGGTCTGCAGCGGCTCGTTGAACAGGTGCACCAGATCGCCGCGCACCACCCAGTCGCCGGCCGGGCGGGCGAAGGAGGCGCCGACCAGGCTGCGCCGGCGCTGCTGCTCGACCATCCGCCCCTCCTTCAGCACGTAGAGCGGGTCGGGGCTGAGGCCGTCGAACAGGTAGAAGTCCAGGTCGGTGCCGTCGACGAAGGTCTTGCCGCGCCAGCCGATGTCAGGCCGCTCGTGCTCGTCGTCCTCGTCCAGCCCCTCGGGGCGGCCGGCCACGGCGAAGTCGGCGCCGGCCGGGGCGTAGCGCGTGGTCTTGGCCTTGGGCGCGACGACGAACTGCTGCTCCAGACTGTCGCCATAGATCTCCACCACCGCCATCGGCCGGGTCTGCCGGCCGAGGGAGTAGTCGTCGATATAGGGCAGCAGGAACTCGCGCAGGTCCAACGGGTTGAGCACGTCGACCAGGCGGAAGTAGTCGCCGCGCCCCCAGGCGATCTGCTGCTGGCCGATACGCCACTGCCAGTCGTCGCCGGCCCAGGTCAGGTACAGCTCGCGCAGCTCCTGATCGGACTCCATACGATCCTCCAGCTTGCCGCCGGCATCGTCGTACTGGCTGCGGTAACGGCCGAGCAGCACGCTGTCCAGGGTCCAGTTGCCCTGGCCGATGCGGCTCTCCAGCAGCGCCTCGACGCGGTGCCCGGAGCTGCTGGCGCCGCTGGTGTCGTGGTGGTAGCTGTCTTCCAGGTGGCCGCGACTGCTCAGGCTCGCGGCGGCCAGCGGCAGGCTGGCCAGGCACAGCAGACAGGCGAACGGGGCGCGCATCAGCGAATCCCGTTGCGCAGGGCGCGCTCGCTGAAGTTCTGGTCGCCCAGGTCCAGGTTGTAGTCGGCGGCGGTGCGCAGCAGGCGGGTCTGGCCGCCCTCGACCAGGTTGCTCATCAACGACTCCTTGACCGTCCAGAAGCCCTCGACCTCGGCCACCTCCAGCACCTCGAAGGTCTTGATCTGGCGCCCGCCACGGAAGAACTCGTCGCGCAGGATCAGGTTACGCTCGCGGTCGACATAGACCAGGCGCTGGCTGTAGCCGGTGCGCGGGTTCTCCAGGCCATCGGCGGTGCGCGCCTCGATCACGAAAACCGGGCGGCCCTTGTACTCCTCCTCGCGCAGCAGCTGGTACTGGTAGTCGTCGACGCGCATGCGCTCGATGTCGGCGAAGGAGAAGTCGGTGCCGAGGAAGGGGCCCTCCTTGGAATTGGTGGCGATGCGCCGGGTCTTGCGCAGCGCCGGCAGGTACAGCCACTGGTCGTCCTCGCGGGCCTGCTCCTCGGCGTAGCTGTGCATCAGGATGCCGGTGCCGGCGGTGTCGCTGGGCGCGGTGAAGTACAGGGTGGACTTGCGCTCCTCGCCATACTCCTTCTCCAGCATCAGCAACTTGCGCTCGCGGACGAAACCGTCGGCCATGGTCTGCACCAGGGACACCTCGGAGCGGCGGTCCTGGCCTTCGTCGCGGTCGCGCACGGCGCGCATGATGGAAATCGGATCGATGGCCTCGGCGAGGGTCGGCAGGCTCAGCAGCAGGCCGATGGCAAGCAGGGGAATACGCATGATGAAACTCCTCAACGACAGTCGACTGTCAGGTAGCTGTTCGGGGTGGACGACCACTGGGCCTTGGCCTCGAGTTGGTAGCCCGGAAGGGTTGGCGATGCCGCGCGCTCGCGGCCCAGGGCGACCAGCTTGAGGCGCTGGAAATCGGGCCGCGCCAGATCCTGCAGATCGCGACTGCGCAGGCTCTCGGCGACCAGATAGAACTGCGCCACCTCGCCGTCGCTGGCCGGCAGGCCGGATTCGCCATTGAGCACCTGGCGCAGGTAGACCAGGATGTCGGCGGCCGAATAGGCCTGCTGACTGCGCTCGCGCAGACCACCGGTGGCCTGCTGCAGGGCCTGCAGAGTGGCCGTGTGCGGCGGCACCTGGCCGGTGGCCTGCAGCGTCCACTCCTGCAGGTGATAGCCCTGCAGGGCGCCCTTGTCGCCACTGGCCACCCGGCAGCCAGGGCCGTAGTCGGCGGCCAGGCGCTTGGCGTAGTGCAGCAGCAGCTCGGCCTTGTCGGCCTCGGCATAGGGACGCGCCAGGCGCAGCCAGAAATGCGTGCCGTCGCGCTCGCCACTGACCAGGCGCGGGCCGAGCAGCGGATGCCGCTCGACCAGGGCTTCCAGGGTCTGCAGACCCGCGGGCGTCAGCTCGCGGGTCTCGATCAGGCGGCGAAAGCGCACCTCGTCGCCCTGGGCGGCGATGGCGTTGGTGCTGGCCAGGCTGTCCAGCGCCCGGATCGGCGTGTGCCCCTCGGCGTCCTTGACCTGCCACAGGTTCTCGGTGGCGCCGACCAGCCGCTGCAGGTGCTCGGCCTGATACAGCCCGCCACCCGGGTACAGGGTCAGCGCCAGCCAGTCCTGGGCGCTGGCCGGCAGGGCGACGCAGAGCAGCCAGAGCAGTTGTTTACGCATTGGCCGGCTCCAGTTGCGCGGCCGGCGCGACCTGGCGGCTTCTCACGAACACCGGCAGCACCAGCAGGGCGAACAGCGCGGCGAGCAGCATGGTCAGGGAGATGAAGATGCCCAGGTTGACCAGCGACTGGTAGCCCGACAGGCACAGCACCAGGAACCCCAGGCCCAGGGCCAGGGTGTTGATCAGGATCGGCTTGCCGCAGTGCTGCAAGGCATTCATGGTGAGCTGCTCGATGCCGCCATGGCTGCGGCGCATGGCGGCAATCACATGAATCGCGTAGTCGATGCCGATGCCCACGGAGATGGCCGCGATGATCGAAGTGCCGATATCCAGGTCGGTGCCGCTCAGCGCCATCAGCGTGCCGATGCCGATCAGGGTGAACAGCAGCGGCAGCAGGGCGACCAGCCCCAGGCGGATCGAGCGGAACATGACCATGACCATCAGGGCGATCAGCACCAGCGACGACAGAATGCTGCTGACCTGCCCCCAGACCACCGCATCGGTGGTGGCCACCAGCACCTCGCCATAACCGGACACGCGCACACGCATGCCGGCCGGCAGCACCTCGCTGGCGTAGGCCAGGGCATCGCGCATCACCGCGGCGACCTCGGAGGAGCGGTCGCTGTGCAGGGTGGCCAGCACCCGGCCGTTCTGGAAGCGGCGGTCGACCACGTCGAACAGATCGCGACCGTTGGCGTTCTCGTAGAGCAGGTAATACTGCGCCAGCAAGGAGGCACTGATGTCGTCCGGCAGGCGGTACTGCGCCGCCGCGAACTCATCCTGGGTGACCTGGTGCAGACGCTTGATGAAGTCGGCGGCCGAATAGGTGAAGCCGACCAGCTGCTGCTGGCGCAGGTGATCCTGCAGCTTGGCCACCGCCGCGATCACCGCCGGATCCTTGAAGGCGTCGACCCTGTCGCTCTCCAGCGTCAGGCTGATCGGCGTGGTGCCGCCAAATTTGGCGTTGATCGCCGCGTCGTCCTGACGAATGCGGCTGTCCTGCTCGAAGTAGCCGATCACCTGATTGTCCACGCCGAGGTGCTCCAGCACATACCAGCTGCACAGCAGGATGGCCGCCAGCATGCCCAGGGCCAGGCGCTTGCCGTAACGGGCGAAACCGCCGAGGCCGCTTACCAGGCGATCCAGACGCGCGCTGACCAGCAGGCCGCGGCGCGGCGGCTCGGCCTTCCACAGGATGACGATGGTCGGCAGGAAGACGACGCTGATCAGCCAGGCGAAGAAGATGCCGAAGCCGGTGAACACGCCGAACTCGCGAATGAAGGTGACATCGGTCCAGGCCAGGGCAAAGAAGCCGACCAGCGTGGTTATGGAGGTCACGAACATCGGCCAGAACAGCTGCCGCAGCACGGCCAGCGCCGTATCGATGCGCGCCTGACGATCCGGATTGGCCGGCAGGGCGCGATAGTAGTCGGCGAGGAAGTGGATGGCGTCGCACACCGCGATGGAGATGATGAACACCGGCATGATCGAGCTGATGATGTTCTGCTTGACGCCGCAGGCGGCCATCAGACCGAGCGTCCAGAGCAGGCTGAACACCGCGATCAGCAGCGGCGCCAGCACCCCCTGCAGGCGACCGAAGCTGACCAGTAGCACCAGCACTATCACCAGCAGCACGGCCGGCAGCAGCCTCTGGTTGTCCTGTTCCATGTTCGCCGCGGTCTGCGCGGCGATCATCGGCGGGCCACTGAGGTAGATGCGGTCGTCGCTCTGGACCTTGTCGGTGATGGCGACGATGGCCTGGTAGGCCTGCAGCATGGCCGGCGAATCATCCTGGGCGATGTTGAACTCGACCTGGATGGAGGTGGCGCTACCGTCGCGCGCGACCAGGCTGTCGAGGAACAGCGGATTGGCCATGACCTCGGCGCGCAACGCGTCGATCCCGGCCTGATCGGCGGGCGCGCGCGGCATCAGCGGATGCACGTCGAGCGCCTCGTCGACGGTCAGCAGGTTCTCGATGGTCACCAGGCTGCGCACCTTGCGGATCGGAACCAGACGGGTCTGCAGGCTGTCGAGCCAGGTTTCCTGGGTGTGGCTGAGCTCGCCGAGCTCGCCCAGGCGCTGCTTGAGCGTGGCCAGCAGCGGCTGGTCGGCCGGCGTCAGGCCGCCGTCGAGAATGGCCGCCACCTGCTCCTGCAGGCGCGGATCCGCGCCCAGGGCCCGCAGCTTGTCGCTGTCGCCCGGCTGCACCAGCTCGATGGCCTGGAAGGCCCGCGTCAGCTCGGCGACCAGGGCCAGGCTCTGGGGGTTGAAGACATTGCCCTGAGGGCTCTCCAGGGCGACGAAGGCCTGCTCGCCGGTATTGGAGAACAGGCGCTTGGTGTCGGCATCGGCGACCCGGCTGGGGTGGCTCTTGTCGATCATGTAGGGGGTGCTGTTGATCTCCAGGCGGCCCATCGCGACCACCGCCAGGGCGGTGATCAGCAACAGCAGGGCGAGCATCGGCCAGGGCCGATGCAGCATCCAGGAAAGCAGCGCGTCGGCGCGGGTCTTCATGCGGCGGCTCCTTCGCCGGTGTAGGCGTCCAGGCGCAGATCGTCCTTGTCCTTGCTGCGCTGCTGCGCCTCGGCCACCAGGTTGGCCCAGATCACCGTCTTGTGGATCTCGCTGGTGCCGCCGGCGAAGAACAGGCCGATGGAGTCGCGCAGCAGGCGCTCGTAGTGATGGTCGCGGCGGTAGCCGTAGTTGCCGTGGATACGCATGGCATTCAGGCAGGCCTCATGCATCGCCTCGCTGGCCAGCACCTTGATGATCGAGGCCAGGGTCGAGCAGTCGCGTCCGCTTTCCAGCTCGGTCAGGCCGCGGCTGACCACGCTGCGCAGCAGCTCCAGCTGGGTGTAGGCCTGGACGATGTGGCCCTGGACATACTGGTTGTCGCTGATCGGCCGACCGAAGGCCTCGCGCTTGAGGCTGTACTGCAGGCACTCGTCGATCACCGGCTGCATGCAACCGACGATGGAGACGCCGGTGAAGATGCGCTCGACCAGGAAGCCGAAATACAGCACGCGCAGCCCCTGCCCCTCGCTGCCGACCAGGCTGTCGGCATCCAGCGCCACCTCGTCGAAGCTCAGGCTGCCGATCGGCGTGCCGCGGTTGCCCATCAGCTCGAAGGGCGCGGACTGCACCAGGCCTGGCTTGGCGGTCTCGGTGATGAAGCAGGAGATGGTTTCGCCGTCCTCGAGGCGGGCGAAGGTCATGCAGATGTCCGCCACCGGCGCATTGGTGATGTTCCACTTCATCCCGTTGAGGCGGTAGCCGCTACCGTCGCGACGGGCGGCCAGCTTCAGCGAGCGCACGTCGGAGCCGCAGCCCTGCTCGGTGATGGCGAAGCAGCCGATCTTCTCGCCGCTGATCAGCGGCGGCAGCCAACGCTGCAGCTGCTCAGCGCTGCCGTAGCTGAGCAGCGCCGCCTGCACCAGGGCCACCTGGGCGACGAAGGAGACCAGCACGCCCATGTCCTGGCAGCCCTCGGAGAAACCTTCCAGGGCGGCGGAGAACTCCCACACGCCGAGCCCCTGCCCACCGTACTGCTTGGGCATGTGCACGCCAAACAGACCACTGCTGCCCAGGGCCAGCCACAGCTCGCGATCGAAGCCCAGCTCGCGGTCGCGCAGGGCCGAGGTCGGACGCACCAGCTCGCGGCCGACCCGCAGGTAATGTTCGCGGATGGCCTGCTGCTCTTGGTTCCAGATGCTTTTCATGTTCATGCTCCTATGTGCAGAGTGTTCTGCTGCTTGGCGTCGCGCAGCCGGGAAAGGAATTCGTCGCCCTCGAGTTCGATCAGGGCCTCGATCTGCGCCACCCGGGCATGATCCACGGCGTCCAGGCGCAGCCAGAAGGGGTACACCTCGCGGCCCTGATAGCGGTTGGCATACAGGTGCTGGGGCTCGATACAGGCGCTGCGCGCCGGCATGATCTGCGGGCCGAAACCGAAGAAGCTGAGGTTGCGCAGGGTCACCTGGCGTTCGCCATCACCGACCATGGCGGCCACACCGCTGTCGGCCGCGCACAGCAACTTGCCGTAGGCACTGAGCAGCAGCATGCCGGCCTTGGCCTCCAGCACCGGATCGCCGAGCTGGGCCTTGGTCACCCGACCGATCTCGCGCACCTGCTCCACCGGCAGCGCCTGCAGCTCGGCGATCTCGGCGTACAGCTCGCGGCCGAAAGCGTTCTCGACGCCGAAGGCCGGCCGCGACTGATCATCGAAACGCAGGCCACGGGCGATCGGCGCCTTGAGGGTGGAGTAGGCCAGCAGCTGCTGGTCGCTCTCGCGCACCAGCACTATGTGCACGTCCTCCTGCGCCAGGTTTTCCAGCGGCTCGGCGTGCAGCTGGCGCAGCGCCGCCACCTGCGGGTTGATGAAGCCAACCTTGGCATAGTGGACGAAGGCGAAGCGCAACAGCTGACGGGTCAGGCCGTTGTCCAGCTGGTAGTTGGGGATGGCATAGCTGGCGATGCCGGCGCGCCGGTCGATGCAGAACTGCTCGTAGGCGCTCAGGCCTGGCAGCCGCGGCGCCTGGTAGTGCGCCACCGAGCGCTCGAGAAAGAAGGCATCGGGGCGTCCCGGCGGTTGCTGGCGCCACTGCGCCAGGGCCTCGCGCCCCTGGCGCAGCAGGTTCTGGTGCTCGCGCTCGGCGCTGGCGTCACGCTGACGGATCAACTCCCAGACATCGACATAGATGTTGTCGCGCACCGGCCGACCGTTGACCAGGTCGATCACCAGGGCGGTGGCCAGGGTGCCGAACAGGTGGGCGGCGATGCCCAGCTGCGAGGTGTAGTCCTTGCCGGCCAGGTGGCGATCGAGCTCGCCATACATCTCCAGCGGCACGCACTCCAGCGGTATCAGCAGGGCGCAGGCCTGCATCGGCTCGAGCGTGGCCACCTGCTCGGCACTCAGCTGGCCGCCCAGCACGGCCAGATCCGGATTGCGATAATCGAACACCGGGATGTACTGCGCTGCGGCCATGTCGTAGCCGCACACCACCGGCTTGTACTGACGCTGGCAGACACGATGCAGCAGGTACTTCATCTCCAGCCCGGAGCGGCCGGTGACGTCGATGGCATCCACCACCATATCGGCCTGGGCGACCATGGCCTCGACGTTGTCCGCAGTGACGCCGCGACCGTGCAGCTCCAGCTTGACATAGGGGTTGATGTTGCGCAGCCGCTCGGCGAACACCTCGACCTTGGCGCGACCAACATCGCTGGCCACCATGTTCTGCCGGTTGGCGTTATTCAGTTCATAGCTGCCGTTGTCGGCGAGAATCAGATGCTCGGCGCCGCTGCGCACCAGCAGCTCGATCACGCTGCCGCCGGTGGAGCCGCAGCCGGCAATGAGAATCACCGCCTCGCGCAAAGCACATTGGTCGTCGTCGTCGATGAAGCCGGCATTGCGCAGGGTGAGCTCGCGGTAAAACTGGTCGCGATCGAGGATAGGTTGGGAGAGGGTCATGGTTGCGTCCTGCTGACTAGGGAGGCGGGCATCCTATTCAGCGCTTTAATGGCACAACAAGGACCAATACCCCCTCGCTGTCATTAATCAAACAACCATATAAGCTATTGTTTTATATAGATATTTTATCTGTGATCACAGTTTGTGAGAGACACGAACGACAACCGCCCCGGAATGGGGCGGCATGTCATGGAACTGTCATCGAAAATACACCGCACAACCGCCTAACTCACTAGCTTGTGCAGGTCCTGCGGCACCCTGGCCAACTCCCAGAGAAAGCTGTCGAGCTTGAAGGTGGAAGTGCGAATCTTCTCCTCGATCTCCTGCAGTTCGCGGCAGACTTCTTGGAAGCGCTGCTCGCGGCGCACCGCGGCCAGGGCTTCGCTGACCCGCTCCGGCTGCGCGCCTATGTACTCGCGCACGCGCTTGCCGTCTTTCTGCGGACGCACCAGATAGAGATAGCGCTGCTGATGCCAGTAGGGCGTGGCGGCGATGCGCGGCGAGTCCTGCAGGGCCTCGAACTCGGCCAGCAGGTTGACGCGCAGCGAGCGCAGGTTGTTCAGCTGCTCGGAGATGCGCCAGACCTTGTGTCCCAGGCTCTCCTGATCGGCGAGCTTGTCCGCATGGTGCTCGCGGTGGGAAATGTCGGTGACGGTCAGCAGGCTGCCACGGTCGCTGCCATCGGCGCTGGGGATGGGCGCGGCGCTCATCTGCACCCAACGCACCCGCCCGTCGCTGGCCTGAATGCGCATCGGATAGCGCTCGGCATCCGGGCCCTGGCGGCGCTGCAACAGCACCACCTCGACCAGGTCGGCGGAAATCACCTGGGCCAGCGGCCGGCCCAGCACCTCGGCCGGCGCATAGCCGAGGAATTGCTGCATGAAGGGGTTCATGTAGGTAATGCGACCGGCGGGGTCGAGCACCACCAGACCTTCCTGGGCCTGCTCCACCAGGTTCTGATAGCAGCGGGTGTCGCCCGTGCTATAGCAGCTGGCGACTTGCAACTGGGGCTGCGCACCGAACTCGGCGTCGGTGTAGGCCACCGGAATGTCAGTGTCCGGATCATATTGCCGGAGCAGGTCGATCAGCTCTGCAGCGCGCATTCCTACCTCCCTGTTGGGTCGTGACAGACGTCGCCGAGTATACTCGCGGCGGCCAAAGAAAAAGGCTGTCAATGACGAGAAATGCCAATCTAAATGGCAAAATGCCGCCACGGCGCGGTGAAGCAGCCCCGCCAGCCAGGCTGAGCGACGCTTGCCAAAGCGCGGTCGCGGCGCGCACATTCATCATCACCACCGGAAAACCCGCGGGGTCCGGTTTCACCACAGGGGAATCTCATGCCACATGCCGATGTCGAGGTGCTGCAGCGGGAGACCTGCTTCCAGGGCTTCTATCGCCTGGATCGCCTGCACCTGCGCCACCGCCAGTTCGCCGGCGGCATGGGCCCGCAGCTGCGGCGCGAGCTGTTCGTGCGCCACGACGCGGTCTGCGTGCTGCCCTACGACCCACAGCGCGACGCAGTGGTGCTGATCGAGCAGTTCCGCGTCGGCGCCCTGGACAAGAGTGCCCACCCCTGGCTGCTGGAGCTGGTCGCCGGGCTGATCGACAAGGACGAGCAGCCCGAGGAGGTGGCCCGCCGCGAGGCCGAGGAGGAAGCCGGCCTGCACCTCGGCGCGCTGTGGCCCATCAGCCAGTACTACCCCTCCCCCGGCGGCTCCGACGAGCGCGTGCACCTCTATATAGGCCGCTGCGACAGCAGCGGCGCCGGCGGCGTGCACGGCCTGGCCGAGGAAGGCGAGGACATCCGCGTGCATGTCTGGCCGCTGGAGGATGCGCTGCGGGCGGTGAAGGACGGCCGTATCGACAACGCCGCCGGCATCATCGCCCTGCAATGGCTGGCGCTGAACCGCGACGAAGTACGGGGACTGTGGTCATGAACCTGCTGCGCGAGCGTTACCGGGTCGACCTGGTCGAGCTGCAGGCCGCTTGCGAAGCCAACTACGCGCGCCTGCTGCGCCTGCTGCCGGACATGCGCGCCGCCCAAGGTGAACGCCGCGTGGCACTGAGCCAGGGCGACCTGCTGCTCGGCGTGCTGCTGATCCGCGTGCTGGAGAACTGCCCCTACACCACCACCCTGGAAGTGCGCCAGGAGCACAGCCTGCCCTGGCTGCCGGTGCCGCGCCTGGAGGTACGCGCCTACCACGACGCGCGCATGGCCGAGGTGATAGGCGCGGAGAACGCCCGGCGCCTGCGCGGCATCTACCCCTACCCCAACGCCGCCATGCACCAGCCGGACGAGAAGACCCAGCTCAACCTGTTCCTCGGCGAGTGGCTGAGCCACTGCATCGCCTGCGGTCACGAACTGGTGCCGGTGCTCTAGGACTGTTAGGTTTCGCGGCGCCATAGCGGCGAAACGGCGACATATCCCCGGCACAACCACGCAAATGTGACGGGTTCACGCTTGCCGGGTTTACCGAATCGCGTTTCACCCACCATAATTCTGGGAACCCGTTCAGGAGTTGGCCCTTGTCGCGCCCGTCGTCCCTCGCCACCGATCGCCCGGTGCTGCTGGTGCAGCTGTCGGACAGTCACCTGTTTGCCGAGGAAGACGGCAAGCTGCTCGGCATGAACACCCGCGAAAGCCTGGAAAAGGTGATCGAGCGGGTGCAGGCCGAACAGCAGGACATCGACCTGATCCTGGCCACCGGCGACCTTTCCCAGGACGGCAGCCTGGCCTCCTACCGGCGCTTTCGCGCGCTCAGCGAGCGGCTCGGCGCGCCGGTGCGCTGGTTCCCCGGCAACCACGACGAGCTGCCGGCGATGCGCGAAGTCTGCACCGGCAGCGACCTGCTGCAGCCGGTGGCCGACCTCGGCAACTGGCGCATCACCCTGCTCGACTCCTCGATTCCCGGCGCCGTGCCCGGTTTTCTCGCCGACGACCAGCTGCAGCTGCTGGACCAGGCCCTGAGCGAGGCCCCCGAGCGCCATCATCTGGTGTGCTTCCACCACCATCCGGTGTCCATCGGCTGCCGCTGGATGGAGCCGATCGGCGTGCGCAACCCGGACGCCCTGTTCGCCGTGCTGGAGCGCCACCCCAAGGTCAAGGCGCTGCTCTGGGGCCATATCCATCAGGAATTCGATCAGATGCGCGGCGGCATCCGCCTGCTCGCCTCACCCTCCACCTGCGTGCAGTTCGCCCCCGGCAGCGAGGAATTCCAGGTCGACAGCGAGGCCCCCGGCTATCGCTGGCTGCGTCTGCACGCCGACGGACGGCTGGAGACCGGCGTGTCGCGGGTCACCGGCATCGACTTCGAGGTCGACTACAGCGTCAAGGGCTATTAGGGCAGCGACAAGCTTCAAGCCATAAGCCTCGAGCTCGAGCGATCGACGCGGACTTGGCGCTTGAAGCTTGCAGCTTGCAGCTTGCGGCTAGTAGCCTCCCGCCCCATGACTCCGAGCATCCTCTATATCCACGGCCTCAACAGCTCGCCGGCCTCGCTCAAGGCCAGCCAGCTGCTGAAAGTCGCCGAACACTGCGGCATCTCCGCCCAACTGCGCGTGCCGGCGCTGCACCACCATCCGCGCCAGGCCATGCCTCAGCTCGAGGCGGCCATCGCCGAGCTGGGCCGCCCGCTGCTGGTCGGCAGCTCGCTGGGCGGCTTCTACGCCACCCATCTCGCCGAGCGGCACGGGCTGAGCGCCCTGCTGATCAATCCGGCGGTGCGCCCGCACCTGCTGTTTGGCGGCAAGGAAGAGCTGCAGCGCAACTACTACAGCGGCGAGACCTGGCTGTTGACCCACGACCATGTCGCCGCCCTGGCCGAGCTGGAAGTGACCGAGCCGCGCGACGCCGCGCGCTATCGGGTGTGGCTGCAGACCGCCGACGAGACGCTGGACTACCGCCAGGCCGAGGCCTACTACGCAGGCTGCAGCCTGGACATCCAGCAGGGCGGCGACCACGGCTACCAGGGTTTCGCCCGGCGCATCCCGGAGATCCTCGCGCTGGCCGGCTTCGCCCCGCAGCTGTGGGCCGATTTCGACTTTTCCACTCTTTGAAGAAGACCAGAACCGCTTATGGCTCAACAGAACGCCTATAACGCCGATGCCATCGAAGTACTGTCCGGTCTGGACCCGGTGCGCAAGCGCCCGGGCATGTACACCGACACCGCGCGGCCCAACCACCTGGCCCAGGAAGTCATAGACAACAGCGTCGACGAGGCGCTGGCCGGCCACGCCAAGGTCATCCAGGTGATCCTCCACGAGGACAACTCGCTGGAAGTGATAGACGACGGCCGCGGCATGCCGGTGGATATCCACCCGGAAGAGGGCATTCCCGGGGTCGAGCTGATCCTCACCAAGTTGCACGCCGGCGGCAAGTTCTCCAACAAGAACTACCAGTTCTCCGGCGGCCTGCACGGCGTCGGCATCTCAGTGGTCAACGCCCTGTCCAACCAGGTCGAGGTCAAGGTCAAGCGCGACGGCAGCGAGTACCGCATGTGCTTCGCCGACGGCTTCAAGGCCAGCGACCTGGAAGTGATAGGCAGCGTCGGCAAGCGCAACACCGGTACCAGCGTGCGCTTCTGGCCGGATGCGCAGTATTTCGACTCGCCCAGGTTCTCCATCAGCCGCCTCAAGCACGTGCTCAAGGCCAAGGCCGTGCTCTGCCCCGGCCTGGAAGTCACCTTCTGCGACAAGAACAGCAACGAGACCACCCGCTGGTACTTCGAGGACGGCCTGCGCTCCTACCTCACCGACGCCGTCAGCGAATACGCCCGCCTGCCCGACGAGCCGTTCTGCGGCAGCCTGGCCGGCAACAAGGAGGCGGTCGACTGGGCCCTGCTGTGGCTGCCGGAAGGCGGCGAGAGCCTGCAGGAAAGCTACGTCAACCTGATCCCCACGGCCCAGGGCGGCACCCACGTCAACGGCCTGCGCCAGGGCCTGCTGGACGCCATGCGCGAGTTCTGCGAGTTCAGGAACCTCTTGCCGCGCGGCGTCAAGCTGGCGCCGGAAGACGTCTGGGAACGCATCGCCTTCGTGCTGTCGATGAAGATGCAGGAGGCGCAGTTCTCCGGCCAGACCAAGGAGCGCCTGTCGTCGCGCGAGGCCGCCGCCTTCGTTTCGGGCGTGGTGAAAGACGCCTTCAGCCTGTGGCTCAACGCCCACCCGGAAACCGGCCTGCTGCTGGCCGAACAGGCCATCGGCAACGCCGGTCGCCGCCTCAAGGCCGGCAAGAAGGTCGAACGCAAGAAGATCACCCAGGGCCCGGCGCTGCCCGGCAAGCTGGCCGACTGCGCGGGCCAGGACCCGCTGCGCTCGGAGCTGTTCCTGGTCGAGGGCGACTCCGCCGGCGGCAGCGCCAAGCAGGCCCGCGACAAGGAGTTCCAGGCCATCATGCCGCTGCGCGGCAAGATCCTGAACACCTGGGAAGTCGACGGCGGCGAAGTGCTGGCCTCGCAGGAAGTGCACGATATCGCCGTGGCCATCGGCATCGACCCGGGTTCGAGCGACCTGTCGCAGCTGCGCTACGGCAAGATCTGCATCCTCGCCGACGCCGACTCCGACGGCCTGCATATCGCCACCCTGCTCTGCGCCCTGTTCGTCCGCCACTTCCGTCCGCTGGTGGAGGCCGGCCACGTCTACGTGGCCATGCCGCCGCTGTACCGCATCGACCTGGGCAAGGAGGTCTACTACGCCCTCGACGAGGCCGAACGCGACGGCATCCTCGAGCGCCTGACCGCCGAGAAGAAGCGCGGCAAGCCGCAGGTCACCCGCTTCAAGGGCCTCGGCGAGATGAACCCGCTGCAGCTGCGCGAGACCACCATGGACCCCAACACCCGCCGCCTGGTGCAGCTGGGCCTGGACGACTTCCAGGCCACCCACGAGATGATGGATATGCTGCTGGCGAAGAAGCGCGCCGGCGACCGCAAGAGCTGGCTGGAGACCAAGGGCAACCTGGCCGAGGTCCTGGCGTGAGGCGCGCCGTCGCCCTGCTCGCCCTGCTCGGCGCCGGCCTGGCCGGCGCGCAGGAACGGGAGCCACAGGCGCTGAGCCTGGTCGCCGAACACCGTATCGAGGGGCTGGAGAGCGGCCACCTGTCCGGCCTGGCCCGCTGCGGCGGCGAATGGCTGGCGCTGTCCGACCGCGACGACGAGCGCTTCTACCGCCTGCAGCCGGGCGAGCAGGCCTGGCAGGCCGAGGCCCTGCGCTTCGACGCCCCGCCACCGCCCGCCTCGGCCCTGCCCTGGGGCCTGCGCGCACGCACCTGGACGGTCGGCCGGCTGCGCGGCGGCATGCTCGATTTCGAGGCGCTGAGCTGCGATGCCCAGGGCAACCGCTACCTGCTCAGCGAGGCCTACGCCGGCGTTCTGCGCATCGCCCCCGGCGGCCCGGCCGAGTGGCTGC
This sequence comes from Pseudomonas sp. CAU 1711, assembly GCF_039888625.1. Lineage (NCBI taxonomy): Bacteria > Pseudomonadati > Pseudomonadota > Gammaproteobacteria > Pseudomonadales > Pseudomonadaceae > Pseudomonas > Pseudomonas sp. CAU 1711. The sequence continues at coordinate 119,046 of NZ_JBDQQT010000001.1, read as the reverse complement.
AGCTGCCCGACACGCTGATCCGCCAGGCCCGTGCCAGCGGCATGCTGCTGAGCCACAACGCCCTGTTCGAGGGCCTGGCCGTGGCGCCGAACGGCGAGACCCTGTGGCTGGCCGCCGAGCGCGAGCGCCGCGGCCTGCTGGTACTGCACAAGAGCGGTAGTCGCTGGCGCTGCAGCGGCGGCTGCGTGCTGCAGAGCGAGTCCGGCCAGCGCCGCTCGCCGCTCGAGGCGCAGAGCGACAAGCGCCATCCGCTGGATTTCTCCGACCTGGTCCTGCACGAGGGCAAGCTGTTCACCCTGCAGCGTCTGGAGCACCTGATCTGCCGGCGCGACCCGAGCAACGGCGAGCAGGAGAAGTGCTGGTCCTTCGCCGACACCGCCAGTCCCGCAGCGCGCCGCTACCCGCAACCCTGGGGCTCGGCCGAGGCCCTGGTGCTGAACGCCGAGGGCGCCTGGGTCGGCCTGGACAACGACGGCCAGGTGCGCGGCGACGGCGAGCGCCGCTCGCTGCTCTGGCAGTTCAAGGCACCCGCCGGCGGCTGGGGGGCGAAATGAGCGAGCCCGTCGCCGGCCAGCGCGCCGCCCGGGTGATGCTGGCGCTGGCCTGGATCGCCGCGCTGGCCATGGCCACCTACTGGTTCGGCGATTGGGAGGAGCGCCAGGCCCACCCCAATCGCCAGCTGCATTCGGTGCATGGCGACGGCTATATCGAGATCAGCCTGGCCGCCTCGCGCGGCGGCCACTACCTGCTGGACGGGCAGATCGACGGCCATAGCCTGACCTTCCTCCTCGACACCGGCGCCAGCGCCGTGGCCGTGCCCCAGGACCTGGCCGAACGGCTCGGCCTGGTGCGCGGCGGCGAGGTGCGCATCCGCACCGCCAACGGCACCGTCACCGGCTGGCGCACCCGCCTGGGCCTGCTGCAGCTGGGCGATATCCGCCTGCACGACGTGGCGGCGCTGATCACCCCCGGCATGGACGGCGAAGAGGTACTGCTCGGCATGAGCGCCCTCAAGCAACTCGAATTCACTCAGAAAGGCGGCACCCTGGTGCTGCGCCAAAACACCCAACCATGAGGCCCGCATGAGCGAAACCCTCGATCTGAGCCTGGAAGGCGTCGAACGCCGGTCGCTGGCCGACTTCACCGAACAGGCCTACCTGAACTACTCCATGTACGTGATCATGGACCGCGCCCTGCCGCATATCGGCGACGGCCTGAAGCCGGTGCAGCGGCGCATCGTCTACGCCATGAGCGAGCTGGGCCTGGATGCCGACGCCAAGCACAAGAAGTCGGCGCGTACCGTCGGCGACGTGCTCGGCAAGTACCACCCGCACGGCGACAGTGCCTGCTACGAGGCCATGGTGCTGATGGCGCAGCCGTTCAGCTACCGCTACACCCTGGTCGACGGCCAGGGCAACTGGGGTGCGCCGGACGATCCCAAGTCCTTCGCCGCCATGCGCTACACCGAGGCACGCCTGTCGCGCTACTCCGAGCTGCTGCTCGACGAGCTGGGCCAGGGCACCGTGGACTGGGTGCCGAACTTCGACGGCACCATGGACGAGCCGGCGACCCTGCCGGCGCGCCTGCCCAACCTGTTGCTCAACGGCACAACCGGCATCGCCGTGGGCATGGCCACCGACGTGCCGCCGCACAACCTGCGTGAAGTCGCCAGCGCCTGCGTGCGCCTGCTCGACGAGCCGGGCGCCACGGTCGAGCAGCTCACCGAGCACGTGCCGGGCCCGGACTTCCCCACCGAGGCGGAGATCATCACCCCGCGCGCCGACCTGCTGAAGATCTACCAGAGCGGCCGCGGCTCGGTGCGCATGCGCGCCGTGTACCGCGTGGAGGACGGCGACATAGTGGTCACAGCCCTGCCGCATCAGGTCTCCGGCTCCAAGGTGCTGGAACAGATCGCCGCGCAGATGCAGGCCAAGAAGCTGCCGATGGTCGCCGACCTGCGCGACGAGTCGGACCACGAGAACCCCTGCCGCATCGTCATAGTGCCGCGCTCCAACCGGGTCGACGCCGAGGAGCTGATGACCCACCTGTTCGCCACCACCGATCTGGAGTCGAGCTACCGGGTCAACCTCAACGTCATCGGCCTGGACGGCAAGCCGCAGGTCAAGGACCTGCGCACCCTGCTCAGCGAGTGGCTGCAGTACCGCGTCGGCACCGTGCGGCGGCGCCTGCAGTTCCGCCTGGACAAGGTTGAGAAGCGCCTGCACCTGTTGGAAGGCTTGCTCATCGCCTTCCTCAACCTCGACGAAGTGATCCGCATTATCCGCACCGAGGACTCGCCCAAGCCGGTGCTGATGGCCGCCTTCGGCCTCACCGAGGTGCAGGCCGACTACATCCTCGACACCCGTTTGCGTCAGCTGGCGCGCCTGGAAGAGATGAAGATCCGCGGCGAGCAGGACGAGCTGGCCAAGGAACGCGACAAGCTGCTGGCCCTGCTCGGCAGCGAGGCCAAGCTGAAGAAGCTGGTGCGCAGCGAAATCCTCGCCGATGCCGAGAAATACGGCGACGCACGCCGCTCCCCCATCGTCGCCCGCGCCGAGGCCCGCGCCCTGTCGGAAACCGAGCTGATGCCGACCGAGCCGGTCACCGTGGTGCTGTCGGAGAAGGGCTGGGTGCGCTGCGCCAAGGGCCACGACATCGACGCCACCGGTCTTTCGTACAAGGCCGGCGACGGCTTCAAGGCCGCAGCGCCCGGCCGTTCCAACCAGTACGCGGTGTTTATCGACTCCACCGGGCGCAGCTACTCGCTGGCCGCCCATTCGCTGCCTTCGGCGCGCGGTCAGGGCGAGCCGCTCACCGGCCGTCTGCAGCCGCCGCCGGGCGCCACCTTCGAATGCCTGCTGCTGCCGGACGACAGCGCGCTCTATGTGATCGCCTCGGACGCCGGCTACGGCTTCGTGGTCAAGGGCGAGGACCTGCAGGCCAAGAACAAGGCCGGCAAGGCCCTGCTGACCCTGCCCAGCGGCTCGCAGGTGGTGCCGCCCAAGCCGGTGGCCAGCCTGGAGAACGACTGGCTGGCGGCGGTGACCACCGAGGGTCGCCTGCTGCTGTTCAAGGTCGCGGACCTGCCGCAACTGGGCAAAGGCAAGGGCAACAAGATCATCGGCATCCCCGGCGAGCGGGTGGCGTCGCGCGAGGAATACCTCACGGACCTCGCCGTACTGCCGAGCGGCGCTACGCTAGTACTACAGGCCGGTAAACGCACCCTGTCGCTCAGGCCGGACGATCTGGAGCACTACAAGGGCGAGCGTGGCCGCCGCGGCAACAAGCTGCCGCGCGGCTTCCAGCGGGTCGACTCGCTGCTGGTGGAGACGCCGGGCGCCTGAGGCGCCTCGCCCCATCTCCGGGAGCAGGCCGCCGGTCAGTGCCCCCTCGCGTCCAAATCGGGCGAGGGACAAGGCGATCACCCTGCGGCAGCGCCGAGGCCGCGCAACGACCGGCAAGGAGAAGCGACATGGCTGCCGCCGAATTGCGCTGGCAACAGGACTCCCAGGGCCGCACGCATCTCTGCGTCAGCGGCCACTGGACCCTGGCCATGCGCAAGCCGGACCTGCAGACGGTGCTCGACGCCTGCGTCGACGAGGCCGGCGAGCTGCCGGTCAGGGTCAGCGTGGCGAGCTGGGACAGCAGCCTGCTGGCCCTGCTGCGCCGCCTGCTGCGCCAGGCCGAGGAGCGCCAGCTGACCCTGCGCTGGCTGGAGCTGCCGACGGACGTCGAACGCCTGCTGCAACTGGGCAGCGCGCACCCCATCCAACCCGACGGCCGGGCCCGCCCCGGCGGTCCGCTGACCCGCCTGGGCCTGCTGGCCATGGACGCCTGCGCCAGCCTGCTCAACGCCGCCACCTTCCTCGGCGACATCTGCCTGGCCCTGTGGGGCCTGCTGCGCGGCCAGGCGCGCATGCGCGCCGGCGACTTCTGGCTGGCCCTGCAGCAGTGCGGCCCGGGCGCCCTGCCGATAGTCGCGCTGATCGCCATTCTGGTCGGCCTGATCCTCGCCTTCGTCGGCGCCGCCCAGCTGCAGGTGTTCGGCGCCCAGCTGTATATCGCCAACATGGTGGCCATCGGCATGACCCGCGAGATGGGCGCGCTGATGACCGCGGTGATCATGGCCGGGCGCACTGGCGCGGCCTACGCCGCCGAACTGGGCAGCATGCAGGCCAACGAGGAGATCGACGCGCTGAAGACCTTCGGCTTCCCGCCGCTGGAGTTCCTGGTGCTGCCGCGCCTGCTCGCCCTGCTGCTGGCCATGCCGCTGCTGTGCGCCTTCGCCGACGCGCTCGGCATTCTCGGCGGCTTCATCATCGGCGCCGGGCTGTTCGATATCTCCGCCGCCCAGTACCTCAACCAGAGCCTGGCGATGCTCAGCCTCGGCGACTTCCTGCTGGGCCTGTTCAAGAGCCTGGTGTTCGCCGTGCTGATCGGCCTGATCGGCTGCCATTACGGCCTCTCCAGCGGGCGCAACGCCCAGGCCGTGGGCCAGGCGACCACCCGCGCGGTGGTCAGCATCATTGTCGCCCTGGTGATCGCCGATGCGCTGATCACCCTGATCTGCACCCAGCTGGGCATCTGAGATGCCGAGCATGATGGATGCCGTGCTGGTCGCCGAGCGACTCGACGCCGGCTACGGCACACGGGTGATCCAGCGCGACCTGCAGTTCAGCGTGCGGCGCGGCGAGGTGTTCGTGGTCATGGGCGCCAGCGGTTGCGGCAAGAGCACCCTGCTGCGCCACCTGATCGGCCTGCAGGCGCCGCTGGGCGGGCGCATGCTGTTCAACGGCGAGGACTTCTGGGCCCAGCCCGTGGCGCGCCGCGCCAAGCTGCAGCAGGACTTCGGCGTGCTCTACCAGAACGCCGCGCTGTGGGGCGCGATGACCCTGCGCGAGAACATCTGCCTGCCGCTGGAGGCTTACCGGCCCAACCTCTGCCGCGCCGAACTGGCCGAGCTGGCCGCGCTCAAGCTGGCGCTGGTCGGCCTCGGCGGCTGCGACGAGCTGTATCCGGCCGAGCTGTCCGGCGGCATGCGCAAGCGCGCCGCCCTGGCCCGCGCCCTGGCCCTGGACCCGCAGATGCTGTTCCTCGACGAGCCCTCGGCCGGCCTCGACCCGATCAATTCCATGGCCCTGGACGAGCTGATCCTGCAACTGCGCGACAGCCTCGGCGCCAGTATCGTGCTGGTGACCCACGAGCTGCCGAGCATCTTCACCGTGGCCGACACCTGCCTGTTCCTCGACGGTCAGAGCGGCACCCAGCTGGCCCTGGGCCCGCCCGCCGAGCTGTTGGCCCACGGCCCGCAGGCGGTGCAGCGCTTCCTGCGCCGCGACACGCGCCTGGCCGAGGAGGCGCCATGAGCGAGAGCCGCAAGCCGCTGCTGATCGGCAGTTTCCTGCTCGGTGGCCTGGCACTGCTGGTGGCCGGCATCCTGCTGCTGTCGCGCGAGAGCTGGTTCAGCCAGCCCAGCGAGTACGTGGTGTACTTCACCGGCGCGCTGGACGGCCTGGACGTCGGCGCCGACGTCACCTACCGCGGGGTGAAGATCGGCAACGTGCGCGAGATCCGCCTGTCCTACGATCGCAAGATCAAGGACGTGGTGATGCCGGTGATACTGCGCATCCAGCCCGAGCGCACGGCCGGCAAGCGCAGCTTCGACAAGGTCCTGGCGCAGCTGGTCAAGCGCGGCCTGCGCGCCCAGCTGCAGACCCCCAGCCTGCTCACCGGCAAGGCCATAGTGGCGCTGGACATGTTCCCCGGCCAGCCCGGCTATGTGCGCGAGCCCAACGAGGTCGACCTGCCCGTCATTCCCAGCGTGCCCTCGCGCATCGACCAGGCCGCCACCCTGCTGGGCGACCTGGTCGCCGAGATGCGCGAACTGCCCCTGCGCGAGCTGATCGACTCGGCCACCCAAGCGCTCAGGGGCATCGAGCGCCTGACCCGTTCGGACGACCTGAACCAGGGGCTGCACAGCCTCTCGGGCACCCTGGCCAACCTCGACCGCCTCAGCCTGCAACTGGAGCGGCGCCTGCCCGCCCTGCTCGATGCCGCCCAACGCAGCAGCGGCGAGCTCGACGCCACCCTGAGGGAAATCCGCCAGGCCTCGGCCGGCCTGCGCCAGGCGCTGGAGCAGGCCAACGCCCTGCTCGTCGACAGCCGCCGCAGCCTGGGCCCGCAGTCCGAACTGCAATACGAGCTGAGCCGCGCCCTCGACGATCTCGGCCGCGCCAGCAAGGCACTGCAGCGCACCGCCGAGGGCCTCGACCAGCAACCGCAAGCGCTGATCTTCGGGAAGCCCCAGCCATGAAAGCCCTGTTGCCGCTCGCCCTGCTCCTGCTCGCCGGCTGCGCGAGCGGCCCGCCGCCGCAGTTCTACCAGCTGCCGGCACCGCCGCTGAACGCCGCCGGTCCCGGTCCGGCGGTGCTGCTCGGCCCGCTGCAACTGGCCGACTACCTGCAGCGCGAGAACCTGCTGCAGCGCCACAGCGAGCAGCGCCTGGAAGTCAGCCAGCAGGCGCGCTGGGCCGGCAGCCTGAAGGACGACGTCGGCCGTCTGCTGCTGGCGACCCTGGCCGAGCGCCTGCCCAGCGACAATCTGGCGCTCTACCCAGACCGGGTCGGCTTCGCCGCCGACGCCCAGCTGCTGGTGCAGATCACCCGTCTCGACTCCGGTCCCGCGCAGCCGGCGGTGCTGGAGGCGCGCTGGCGGCTGTTGGATGGCGACGGCCGGCAGCGGGGCAGCGACCTGCTGCGCCTGGAGCAGCCCCACGACGGCAGCCTGGACGGCCAGGTGGCGGCCCAGGGCCTTTTGCTGCGTCGGCTCGGCGAGCGCCTGGCCGAGGCCGTGCGCGGTCTGCCGCCAGGCACTTGAGCGGCCGGCGCTGGAGTCCGGCCGCACTTTGGCGGATGATACGCGGCCGCGGGCCGCTGCCCGCCGCTTTCCGTACCAAGGCTTCCGGGTGAAGAAATGACTGCGCTGCGCCTCTCCGTCGTCCTGCTGCTGACCGGCCTGCTCGGCCTGGCCGGCTGTACCGCGCGCCATACGCTGCCGCTGTACCAGCTGGACAACGGCGACGCCCAGCCGCCGCGCCAGGAGCAGGGCCTGGCCGTGCTGCTCGGCCCGATCTCCATCGCCGACTACCTGCAGCGCGAGACCGTCCTGCAGCGCCAGCCCGACGGCAGCCTGCTGGTCGCAGAGGACGCGCGCTGGGCCGGCAGCCTGGCCGCCGACATCGACCAGCTGCTGTTACGCCAGCTGGCCTGGCGTCTGGACAGCCAGCGCACCGTGCTGGCCCCGACCACCGCCGAGTTCAAGGCCGAGGTGCAGGTGCTGCTCAGCGTCATCCGCCTCGACTCCGGCCCGGATCAGCCGGCCGTGCTGGAGGCGCAGTGGCGCCTGCTCGACCGCACCGGCCAGCTGCGCGACAGCCGCCTGCTGCGCCTGCAGGAGCCTCACACAGGCAGCGTCGCCGACCAGGTGCAGGCACAGAGCCGCCTGCTGCGCCAGTTGGCCGAGCAGCTGGCCCAGGCCATCGAACCCCTGCGCAACCAGCCGACGGCCGAGGCGGCCAAGCCGACCCCGGCGCCCAGGCCGACCCAGCCGAAGCCCCCTCAGGGCCCGAAGATCCCGATGGTCGGGCCGCCGCACAGCAATGGCGAAGTGCTGCGCTTCTGACCTCGACCTTGGTCGTCTGGTCGGCTTCGCCGCCAGCCACTAAGCTGCCAGTCCCATGAACCTTGCCGACATCCTGCTGCTGGCCCTGGCCGGTCTCGCCGCCGGCGCCATGAACGCCCTGGCCGGCGGCGGCACCTTCTTCTCCTTTCCCGCCCTGCTCGCCAGCGGCCTGCCGCCGGTCACCGCCAATGCCACCAATGCCGTGGCCCTGTGGCCGGCCAGCATCGCCGGCGCCTGGGCCGCGCGCGCCTCGCTGCGCCCACTGGGGCGCTACCTGCTGCCGCTGCTGCTGGCCGGGCTGGCCGGCGGCCTGGGCGGCGGCCTATTGCTGCTGGCCGGCGGCGACGGCGTGTTCCGCAGCCTGATTCCCTGGCTGCTGCTGCTCGCCACCGCGCTGTTCGCCGCCAGTCCCTGGCTGAGCCGCGCCCTGGCCGCGCGCCGGCGCGCGGCCGAGCGCCCCGCGCACACGCCGACTTCGCTCGTCGCGCATGCCGGCGTGTCGATCTACGGCGGCTACTTCGGCGCCGGTATGGGCATCCTGCAGCTGGCCGCCTTCTCCATCGAAGGCCATCCGCTGGCCCGCGCCAATGCGCTGAAGAACCTGATCTCGGCGGTGATCTACAGCGTCGCCAGCCTAACCTTCATCCTCGCAGGAAGGGTCAGCTGGGCGGAGCTGCTGGTACTGCTGGCCGGCGCCACGCTCGGCGGTTACGCCGGCGGAGCGCTGGGTGAACGCCTGCCACCCCGGCTGCTGCGCGCCCTGGTGATCACCGTCGGCGGCGGCATGACCCTCTACTATTTCTGGGCCACCCAGGCCCGCTGATTTGCCCCGGGCCGCGCGGCTCTGCTAGTGTCGCGCCCGATCCAATCCGCGCCGAGACAGTAGCCATGGCCCGCAAGAAAGCCGCCGATTTCGAAACCTCCCTCGCCGAACTGCAGACGCTGGTCGAGCGCCTAGAAAGCGGCGAGCTGTCGCTGGAGGACTCGCTCGGCGCCTTCGAGCAGGGCATCCGCCTGACCCGCGACTGCCAGGCCGCCCTGGCCCAGGCCGAGCAGAAGGTGCAGGTGCTGCTGGAGCGCGACGGCGAACTGGCCGAGGCGCCCTTCGACGCGGACGACCAGGCATGATCGCCGCCTACCAGCAGCGCTGCGCCGCCCGCGTCGACGCCGCGCTGGCCGAGCTGTTCGAGGCCCCGCGCGACGAGCTGGCCCGCCTCTACCGGGCCATGCGCTACAGCGTCGAGGGCGGCGGCAAGCGGGTGCGTCCGCTGCTGGTGTATGCCGCCTGCGAGGCCCTGACCGGCGACCTCGACCAGGCCGACGGCGCCGCCTGCGCGGTGGAGCTGATCCACGCCTACTCGCTGGTGCACGACGACCTGCCGGCGATGGACGACGACGACCTGCGCCGCGGCCAGCCGACCACCCATATCGCCTTCGACGAGGCCTGCGCCATCCTCGCCGGCGACGGCCTGCAGGCCCTGGCCTTCGAGGCCCTGGCCGCACCCCGGCACAACCCGCAGGAGGCGCAGCTGCGCCTGGCCATGATCCAGGCCCTGGCCCGCGCCGCCGGCCCGGCCGGCATGGTCGGCGGCCAGGCCATCGACCTCGAGTCGGTGGGCCGGCGCATCGACCGCTCCGCCCTGGAGACCATGCACCGGCACAAGACCGGCGCGCTGATCGAGGCCAGCGTGCAGCTCGGTGCCCTGGCCAGCGGCAATGCCGACGAGCGCGCCCTGCGCTGCCTGAGCCAGTATGCCCAGGCCATCGGCCTGGCCTTCCAGGTGCAGGACGACATCCTCGACGTGGAGAGCGACACCGCCACCCTGGGCAAGACCCAGGGCAAGGACCAGGCCCACGACAAGCCGACCTACCCCGCCCTGCTCGGCCTCGACGCCGCCAAGGCCTACGCCCTGGAGCTGCGCGACCAGGCCCTGCACGCCCTGCGCGCCTTCGGCGACAGCGCCGAGCCGCTGCGCGAGCTGGCCCGCTACATAGTCGAGCGGCGCAGCTGAGCGCGACATCGCGGCAATTGGGCGCGGACCGGCGCATCGGGTAAACTGCCGCATCTTTTGCATACCTATAACGATTCGCCTGATGCCGACCACCTTTCACGAGATCCCTCGCGAGCGCCCCGCCACGCCCCTGCTCGACCGCGCGGACACCCCGGACGGCCTGCGCCGCCTGGCGGAGAGCGAGCTGGAGACCCTCGCCGACGAGCTGCGCCAGTACCTGCTGTACAGCGTCGGCCAGACCGGCGGGCACTTCGGCGCCGGTCTCGGCGTGGTCGAGCTGACCATCGCCCTGCACTACGTCTTCGATACCCCCGACGACCGCCTGGTATGGGACGTCGGCCACCAGGCCTATCCGCACAAAATCCTCACCGGCCGCCGCGAGCGCATGGCCACGCTGCGCCAGAAGGACGGCCTGGCCGCCTTCCCGCGGCGCAGCGAGAGCGAATACGACACCTTCGGCGTCGGCCACTCCAGCACCAGCATCAGTGCCGCACTGGGCATGGCCATCGCCGCGCGCATGCAGGGCAGCAAACGCAAGGCGGTGGCGGTGATCGGCGACGGCGCACTGACCGCCGGCATGGCCTTCGAGGCGCTCAACCATGCCTCCGACGTCAAGGCCAACATGCTCGTCGTGCTCAACGACAACGACATGTCGATCTCCAAGAACGTCGGCGGCCTGTCCAACTACCTGGCCAAGATCATCTCCAGCCGCACCTACGCCAGCGTGCGCGAGGGCAGCAAGAAGATCCTCTCCAGCCTGCCGGGCGCCTGGGAGATCGCGCGCAAGGTCGAGGAGCACGCCAAGGGCATGCTGGTGCCCGGCACCCTGTTCGAGGAGCTGGGCTGGAACTACGTCGGCCCCATCGACGGCCACGACCTGCCCACCCTGCTGGCCACCCTGCGCAATATGCGCGACCTGGACGGCCCGCAGTTCCTCCATGTGGTGACCAAGAAGGGCAAGGGCTTCGCCCCGGCCGAGGCCGACCCGATCGGCTACCACGCCATCACCAAGCTGGAGCCGCTGCAGGCCACCGGCCAGCCGAAGAAGGCCTCCGGGCCCAAGTACTCCAGCGTGTTCGGCCAGTGGCTGTGCGACATGGCCGCCGCAGACCCGCGCCTGGTCGGCATCACCCCGGCGATGAAGGAAGGCTCCGACCTGGTGGCCTTCAGCGAGCGCTACCCCGAGCGCTATTTCGACGTGGCCATCGCCGAGCAGCACGCGGTGACCCTGGCCGCGGGCCTGGCCTGCGACGGCGCCAAGCCGGTGGTGGCGATCTACTCCACCTTCCTGCAGCGCGCCTACGACCAGCTGATCCACGACGTGGCGGTGCAGAACCTCGACGTCACCTTCGCCATCGACCGCGCCGGTCTGGTCGGCGAGGACGGCCCGACCCACGCCGGCAGCTTCGACCTGTCCTACCTGCGCTGTATCCCCGGCATGCTGGTGATGACCCCCAGCGACGAGAACGAACTGCGCCTGCTGCTCTCCACCGGCTACCAGTTCCAGGGCCCGGCGGCGGTGCGCTACCCGCGCGGCAGCGGCCCCAACGCGACCATCGAGCCGGCGCTGCAGACGGTTGAGATCGGCAAGGCGGTGCTGCGCCGCCAGGGCCAGAAGGTCGCCCTGCTGGTGTTCGGCGTGCAACTGGCCGAGGCCCTGCAGGTGGGCGAGAAGCTGGATGCGACGGTGGTCGACATGCGCTTCGTCAAGCCGCTGGACCAGGCCCTGCTGCGCGAGCTGGCGGCCAGCCATGAGCTGCTGGTGAGCATCGAGGAAAACGCCGTGATGGGCGGCGCAGGCAGCGCGGTGAGCGAGTTCCTCGCCGCCGAGAACCTGCTCAAGCCGCTGCTGCACCTGGGCCTGCCGGACTACTACGTGGAACACGCCAAGCCGGCGCAGATGCTCGCCGAGTGCGGCCTGGACGCGGCCGGCATCGGGGCCGCCGTGTGTCGCCGCCTGCAGCAACTTGAGCCGCGCTCAAGCTGAACCCGACTAAACTCGCTTGAGCTGCAACACGCCGTGCACTAAGGTGCGCGGCGTTTTTGCTTTCCATCGGGTGCGCCGGCCACAGGCCGGCGATAATCGGGAAGCCGGTGCGCTGCATAAGCAATCCCGGCGCTGCCCCCGCAACGGTAATCGACCGCAGCCTGGCTGCAGGTCCGCGCAACGCCACTGGGTTCCCCCCGGGAAGGCAGGCGGATCGGTGTCGAGAGCCCGGAGACCGGCCCGCTGGATTTCGACTGGTGCTGCGGAGGGCCGCGCCGTCAGGCGCCGCCGCGCGCCTGTGCCGGCCCTCCTCGAAGCGCGAACCTTTGAGGATCATCGATGAAGCTGTCCCATTCCCTGCCCCTCTCGGCCCTGGCCGCGGCCCTGCTTCCCGGCACCCTCCCGGCCGCCGAGCAGGAGGCTGCGATCAAGCTGCCCGAAACCCTGATCACCGCCAATCGCGAGGTGCAGCAGCGCGCCGCCAGCAGCAGCGCCAGCACGGTGTTCACCCGCGCCGATATCGAGCGCCTGCAGCCCACCTCGGTGGTCGAGCTGCTCAACCGCGTGCCCGGCGTTCAGGTCACCAGCAACGGCACCGGCAGCCTGGCCGGCCTGTATATCCGCGGCACCAAGTCGGCCCAGAGCCTGGTGCTGGTGGACGGCATGCGCATCGGCTCGGCCAGCTCCGGCGACAGCAACCTGCAGCACCTCAATGTCGAGCAGATCGAGCGCATCGAGGTGCTGCGCGGCCCGCGCTCGGCGGTGTATGGCGCCGACGCCATCGGCGGCGTGGTGCAGATATTCACCCGCCGCAGCGCCGGCGACGGCCTGCGCCCCTTCGTACGCATGAGCTATGGCAGCAACGACAGCTGGCGGCGCAGCGCCGGCCTCTCCGGTGGCGACGAACGGACCCGCTTCAGCCTGGCCGGTAGCCTCGACGAAACCGACGGCATCGATCGCACCGGCCCCTCCTACGACTCCGACCAGGACCACGACGCCTATCGCAACAAGGCCTTCAGCCTGAGCCTCAGCCATAGTTTCAGCGACAGCCTGGAGGCCGGCATCAACGTGCTGGACCAGCGCGGCCGCAGCGAGTTCGACAACCCCTTCGGCCGCTTCGACATGGCCACCTTCGAGTCGGTCGGCCAGCAGCCCTACAGCGACTTCAGCCTCAGCAGCGTCTCCAGCTACCTCGACGCGCAGATCAACGACGCCTGGAGCAGCCGCCTGGAACTCGGCCACGCCGAGAACCGCGAGAAGAGCCTGGACAAGCTCAGCGCCGAGCGCGGCGTGTTCAACACCTACCGCGACTCGCTCACCTGGCTCAACACCCTGGATCTGAACGACAGCCACAGCCTGCTGCTGGGCGGCGACTGGTACGAGGACCAGCTGAACAGCAACACCGCCTTCGCGCAGCAGCAGCGCTGGAACCAGGCGGCCTTCGTCCAGCACCGCTACCAGGGCGAAAGCTTCTCCACCGAACTGGGCCTGCGCCACGACAAGAACGAGCAGTTCGGCAGCGAGAACACCTGGAGCGGCGCCCTGACCCTGCCGCTGAACGCCACCAACGACCTGATCCTGTCCTACAGCGAAGGCTTCCGCGCGCCGACCTTCAACGACCTCTACTACCCGGACTACAGCAACCCGAACCTCAAGCCCGAGCACTCCAAGAGCTACGAGCTGCAGTGGCGCAGCCAGCTGGCCGAGAGCACCAGCCTGGAGGCCTCGCTGTACCGCACCGATATCGAGGACGCCATCGCCAACGATCAGGACTTCATCCCGCAGAACATCGCCAAGGCACGCATCCACGGCTTCGAGGCAGCGCTGCAGCAGGAACTGTTCGGCTGGCAGGGCCAGCTGGGCGTGGCCTTCGTCGACCCGCGCGACCGCGACAGCGGCCACACCCTCAACCGCCGCGCCCGTCGCACCCTGAGCCTGGATCTGGACCGCAGCTTCGGCGACTTCGCCGTCGGCGCCAGCTGGCAGGCCGTCAGCAGCAGCTACGACGACCCGAACAATCAGTATCAACTGGGCGGCTACGGCCTAGTCGGCCTGCGCGGCAGCTGGCAGACGAGTTCCGAGCTGAAGCTGGAGGCGAAGATCGACAACCTGCTGGACAAGGATTACCAGCGCGCCCTGTACCAGCACGAAGGCCAGCGTTATGCCTACAGCCAGGAGGGCCGCAGCGCGCTGCTCGGCTTTGTCTGGACGCCCGAGCTGTAAGCGGCCCCGCTGACATAGGAGCGAGGGCGGCGCCGAGCCCTCTGCTCGCCAATGCAAGTGCGCGAGCAAGCTCGCCATCCTTGCCTCCTGAGGGCCGATCCTACCTGGCCCGAGCCAGCAACGCGCAGAGCTTCTCGGTAGCCGCCAGCATCTGGAAGCTGGGCCGTTCCAGGCCCTTGTCCGGCACCACCCACAGCTGCCGCAGACGCACCGCCGGCAACTGTGGCCAGGCCCGCCAGTGCTGCAGTTCTTCCTCGCTGCCGGCCAGTATCACCTGCGGCGCTCGGCTCAGCACCGCCTCGACGCTGACCTGCGGCGCCGGCAGCTGCAGGTCGGCGAAGATATTGCGCGCCCCGCACACGGCCAGGGCGTCGGCGATGATCTGCCGCCCGCCGATGCTGTACAGCGGCTGGTGCCAGACCTGGTAGAACACCGCCAGCGGCGGCTCGCGCCGGTACTGCCGGCGCAGCTCGGCCAGGCCCTGGAGAAACTCGTCGCGCAGCTGCCGGCCGCGCTCGCCGTGCCCGACCCGCGCGCCGATCTCGGCGAACTGCCCGGCCAGCTCCTCCAGATCATGCGGCTCGCCGACATAGAGCGGGATGCCGAAGGACTCCAGTTGCGCGCGCTGGGCTTGCGGCACGCTGTCCGGCCATAGCAGCAGCAGGTCGGGGCGCAGGGCCAGCAGGGTCTCCAGCTCGAGCTGGCCATAGCGCCCCACCGAGGCCACGCCGGCCAGCTCGGGCGGCCGCTCGCCACCGTCGAGCATGCCGACCAGGCGCGCCTCGGCGCCCAGTTCCAGCATGATCTCGGACATCGAGGGCGCCAGGCTGACCACTCGCTCCGCCGCCGCCAGCGGCAGGCCCAGCGCGAGCAGGCAGGCGCCCAGCAGCCAGCGCATCAGCCCAACTGGCGGGGAATGCGGTAGAGGCTGAGCAGCACCACGCTGCTCAACGCGAGGAGGATCAGGGCGACGGCATTCAGCCCGCTGAACAGGGCGATGGCGCCGATCCAGGCCGGCAGACCGGCGCCGAGGAAGGCCTTGCGCCGCTGCACGGCCAGGGCCAGCCAGGCCTCGCGCTCGTGCTCGCCATCCAGCGCGCGTTCGGTGGCGAGCAGCGCGCGCTTGTAGGCGGAGAACAGCGGCAGGCTGACAAACATCGAGGCCAGGCCGGCGATGAACAGCGGCATCTCCAGCACGCCGGGCAAGACCCGGCTGGCGCCGAACAGCAGGTTGAGGAAGAACAGCGGCGCCAGGGCGAAGCCGAGCCAGCGCCACCATTCCAGGGCCAGCCGGCGGCGCACCTCGGCGCGGGTCACTCGGTCTCTTCCTGGTGCTGCAGCCCCAGCATGTGGCCGAGTTTGCCGGCCTTGGTCGCCAGGTACTTGCGGTTGTGCGGGTTGAGGCCGAACTCCAGCGGCCGGCGCTCGGCCACACGCACGCCGAAGCCCTCCAGCGCCTTGACCTTGCGCGGATTGTTGGTCATCAGCTGGACCTCGCGAATGCCCAGATGGTCGAGCATCGGCTGGCAGATCGAGTAGTCGCGCTGGTCGGCGGCGAAACCCAGACGCTCGTTGGCCTCGACCGTGTCGGCACCGGCGTCCTGCAGTTCGTAGGCGCGGATCTTGTTCAGCAGGCCGATGCCGCGGCCCTCCTGGCGCAGGTACAGCAGCACGCCGCGGCCCTCGGCGGCGATGGCGCGCAGGGCGGCCTCGAGCTGGGCGCCGCAGTCGCAGCGCTGGCTGAACAGGGCATCGCCGGTCAGGCACTCGGAGTGCAGGCGGCCCAGCACCGGCCGGCCGTCGGCGATATCGCCCAGGGTCAGGGCCACGTGCTCCTTGCCGGTCTCCTGGTCGAGGAAACCATGCATGGTGAACACCGCGAAGGGCGTGGGCAGCTTGGAGGCGGCGACGAAGACGACGGGCACCGGGTGCTCCTGTGATGATTCGGCAGAAAGGCCGGCATTGTACCAGTCGCGGCGGCACCCGGAGCAGCCTGAATTACCGGGGATAAGGATCGAAAGGGCCGATGGATCGGCCAAGGCTTGCTAGAACTTGGACTCCAGCTGCAGCACGCCGTTGTCCTCGCGCCAGCGCACCCGGCTGAGGAAGCTCATGCCCAGCAGCACCTCGGTGGGCGAGTCGCCCTCCAGCACCGCGGCCTCCACGCCGAGCACCTCCAGGGCGCCGACCTTGACGCTGTTGAGCTTGATGCGCCAGCCGCGCACGTTGCCGCCGGCGGTGCTGGCCACCATGGGCCGGCCCTGCACCCGGTAGTCGATGCCCAGGCGACGGGCCTGGCCCTCGTTCATCGCCACCGAGGTGGCGCCGGTATCGACCAGGAACTGCACCGGATGGCCCTCGATGGAGCCGGCGATCCAGTAGTGGTCACCGACGCCCTTGCTGATGCTCACCTGGGTCTTCTGCGGCCCGCTGCTGCCGGCCTGGTTGTACTCGCGCGACAGGCCATAGCTGCGCTGCACGCCATCCACTTCGAGCACCGCCCCCTTGCTGTCGGCGCTGATCACCTTGACTCCGCCGGGGCCGGTCTGCCCGGCACGCACCAGCTTGCGCTGGCCGTCCACCAGGAGCACCGCCGCATTCGGGAACAACCCCACCACCTGCACCAGGGTCTCGGCCTGGATCAGCGGAGCGAGGGCCAGCAGCAGGCCGGCGGCGAACGACTCAAGGCGACGCATCGGGAATCTCCATGTCCTCGTCGAAGGGGTAGGGTTGCTGCCAGCGCCGGAATATCGGCTGCAGCTCGCCAGTACGCAAAAGCTCGACCATGCGCCCGTCGTACAGCGTGGCCAGGGCGCGACCGCGGGCAGTATCGGCAAAGCCGGGGTAGAGCGGCAAGCGGGTCAGGCGCGTGCTGCGAAAGCGTTCCGGTTGCGGGCTGCCGGCCAGCACATCGGCCACCTCGGTATCGGCATCGATATAGAAGTCGGCATGGCCACGCTCGAGCATGCCGAGGATGCCACCGCGGCGCTCGATCTCCTTGAAGTTCAGCGGCCCCGGCAGGTACTGCTGATAGCCGTAGCCACGCATCCACACCAGGCGGTAGTTGCCCAGGCTGCGCAGCTCCGGCGCCGGCAGCGAGGCCAGTCCGAGCGCCTGGATCAGGTCGGCGTCGTAGGGCCGGCGCGGGTAGAGCACGCCCTCTTCGACCTCGTCCTTGTAGGAGCCGAGAAAGGCATCCGCCTCGCCACGCTGGACCAGGCCGATGGAGCGCATATAGGGCTCGTTGCGCCAGCGCACCGCGACACCGGCCGGCTCGAACACCCGGCGGATGATTTCCCAGGCCAGGCCGCTGCCGTCCGGATTGGTGTGCCCGGCCCAGTATTCGCTGACCAGCACCAGCTCCGCCGGCACATGCTCGGCGGCCTGCGCGGCGGGCCCGCACAGGCCCAACAGCAAACCCAACAACCAGGCACGCATGCCCACCTCCGGCTAGGCCAGGCCCCAGACCAGCAACTGCATCGCCAGCCAGGCGAATACCCCGGCCAGCACGTCGTCCAGCATGATGCCGACACCGCCATGTACATGCCGGTCGATCCAGCGGATCGGCCAGGGCTTGAGGATGTCGAACACCCTGAATACTACAAAGCCTAGCAGCAACCACTGCCAGCCTTCGGGAACCAGCCACAGGGTAATCCACATGCCGACCATCTCGTCCCAGACGATGCCCTCGTGGTCGTGCACACCCATGTCATCGGCCACCCGGCCACACAGCCAGAAGCCGAACAGCATGCTGATGCCGAGCATCAGCCAGTAGCCCCAGTCCGGCAGCATCTGCCACAAGGGGATGAAGGGGATGGCCACCAGCGAGCCCCAGGTGCCCGGTGCCTTGGGCAACAGCCCTGAGCCGAAACCGAAGGCGAGGAAATGCCAGGGATTGCGCCACACGCGCGGCGCGACTTTCACGACCTCAGTCACCATTGCTCCCGAAGTGTTGGTAACCCGCCCGAGGCGGCTCGATAAGGCAGCCCTGGCCGTCCAGCAGTCGCACGCCCTGCCCCGCCAGCGCCCGGCCGATCACCACGGCCTCGGGCCATTGCGCGCGCAGGGCCGCGAGGTGCTCGGGCGGCAGGGTAAAGGCCAGGCGGTAATCGTCGCCGCCGGCCAGCGCACAGTCCGTCGCCCGCACCCCGGCGATGGCGCGCAGGGCCGGCGACAGCGGCACGGCGTCGCGTTCGATCTGCAGCGCCACAGCGGAGGCCGCGGCGATATGGCCGCAGTCCGCCAGCAGGCCGTCGGACACATCCAGCGCCGCCGTGGCCCGGCCGCGCAGCCACTGGCCCAGGGCCAGCTGCGGCTGCGGCGCCCAGTAGCGCTGCAGCAGGTAGTCGGCATGCTCGCCAGCACTCGACTGTTCGCCCAGCACCAGCGGCAGAGCCCCGGCGCCATCGCCCAGGCTGCCTCCGACGCAGAGCAGGTCGCCCGGCCGCGCACCGCCACGGGTCAGCGCCTGGCCGGCTGGCAGGCGGCCGAACACGCTGAGAGTCAGGCTCAACGGCCCGCGCGTGGTGTCGCCGCCGACCAGGGCGATGGCGCAGTCGCGGGCCATCCGCGCCAGGCCGCGAGCGAAGCCGTCCAGCCAGTCCTCGCGCACCTCGGGCAGGGTCAGGGCCAGGGTGAAGGCGATCGGTTCGGCGCCCATCGCCGCCAGATCGCTGACGCTCACGGCCAAGGCGCGCTGGCCGAGCAGGAAGGGATCGCAGGGCTGGGGGAAATGCACGCCGGCCACCAGGCTGTCGGTGGACACCGCCAGCTGCTGGCCGGGCGGCAGCTGCAGCAAGGCGCAGTCGTCGCCGATGCCCAGGGCGACGCCTGCGGCCGCCTGCGCGCAAGGCGCGGCGGCGAAGTAGCGGCGAATCAGCTCGAACTCACCCATGACCGACTCCCCTCCCCCCCCGGACAAATCGGCAGGAAAGCCGATTTGGGCCACGCAAGCTGGCCGTAGGCCGAGCCACAGGGATGTGGCGAGCCCAGAGGGGTTGGGGGTGAGAGAGCTCCCAGCCCAGACTCATGTGTCAGCGCTTGTTGGCGTTGACTTCGGCGGCGCGCAGCTTGGGTGCCAGCTTGTCCAGCACGCCGTTGACGAACTTGTGCCCGTCGGTGGCGCCGAACACCTTGGCCAGCTCGATGCCTTCGTTGATCGCCACCTTGTAGGGCACGTCGACGCGGTTCTTCAGCTCCCAGGCGGACAGGCGCAGGATGGCCAGCTCGACCGGGTCCAGCTCTTCCAGGGGGATGCTCAGGAAGGGCGCGAAGGCCTCGTCCAGCTCGGGTTTCTGCTGCGCCACGCCGACGAGAATCTCGTGGAAGTAGGCGCCGTCGACGCCGCTGAAATCGTTATCGACGCGGAACTGCGCCTCGATCTCGCTCAGCGACTGGCCGGCCATGTGCCACTGATACAGCGCCTGCATGGCCAGGCTGCGGGCCACGCGGCGCTGGGCGATCTTGCCCTTGGCCTTGGGCTGCGGGGCGTCCTGGCTGTCGTCGCGATTCAGGCTCACTTGGCCTCCAAGGCCGCCAGCAGGCTGACCATTTCCAGGGCGGACAGGGCGGCTTCGGCGCCTTTGTTGCCGGCCTTGGTGCCGGAACGCTCGATGGCCTGCTCGATGGAGTCGACGGTCAGCACGCCGAAGGCGACCGGCACGCCGTATTCCATGGAGACCTGGGCCAGGCCCTTGGTGCACTCGCCGGCGACATACTCGAAGTGCGGGGTGCCACCACGGATCACCGCGCCAAGGGCGATGATGGCGGCGAACTCGCCGCGCTGGGCGACTTTCTGGGTGACCAGCGGAATCTCGAAGGCGCCCGGGGCGCGGATGATGGTGATGTCGCTTTCCTTCACGCCGTGGCGAACCAGGGCGTCGACGGCGCCGCTGACCAGGCTCTCGACGACGAAGCTGTTGAAGCGGCCAACCACCAGGGCGAATTTGCCTTGCGGGGCGATGAAGGTACCTTCGATGGTCTTCAGGGTCATGGGCGAGTCTCTGTCTGTATAAAGAGCCGGGGCGCTGCAGGGGCGCCCCGATAACATTAGCTTTAGCCCCCCTCTCCCGTTTACGGGAGAGGGGTTGGGGCGGCCCGCGCAGGGGAGAGGGCTCCGCGCAGACACCCCCTCTCCCATCCTACGGGCACCCTCTCCCCAATGGGGCGAGGGTCATCGGATGCGGCCTACGGCCGCCCCTCATTCAGCGGGCAGATATTCTACAACTTCAAGGTCGAAGCCGGATATGGCGTTGAACTTCATCGGCGAACTCATCAGGCGCATCTTGCGCACGCCCAGGTCGCGCAGAATCTGCGAGCCGGCGCCGACCGTGCTGTAGGTGGCCGGGCTCGGCGCCTGCTGGCGGCTGAGGTTGGCCAGCAGCTCGGGGCCGCTGAGCGGGTTGCCCAGCAGCAGCACCACGCCGCTGCCGGCCTTGGCCACCTCGGCCATGGCCGCGCGCAGGCTCCAGCGCCCCGGCTGGTTGACCAGGAACAGGTCGCGCAGCGGGTCCATGTTGTGCACGCGCACCAGGGTCGGCTCCTCGGCGCATACCTTGCCCAGGGTCAGGGCCATGTGCGCGGTGTTCTCCACGCCGTCGCGGTAGGTAACCAGGCTGAACTGACCCAGCTCGGTGTCCAGCGGCTGCTCGCTGATGCGCTCGACGGTGCGCTCGTGGATCAGGCGGTAGTGGATCAGGTCGGCGATAGTGCCGATCTTCAGCCCGTGCGCCTCGGCGAACTGCTCCAGCTCAGGGCGCCGGGCCATGGTGCCGTCGTCATTCATGATCTCGCAGATCACCCCGGAAGGCTCGAAGCCGGCCATGCGCGCCAGGTCGCAGGCCGCCTCGGTGTGGCCGGCACGGGCCAGCACGCCGCCCGGCTGGGCCATCAGCGGGAAGATGTGGCCGGGGCTGACGATGTCATCGGCCTTGGCGTTGCGCGCCACGGCGGCCTGCACGGTGCGCGCGCGGTCGGCGGCGGAGATGCCGGTGGTCACGCCCTCGGCCGCCTCGATGGAGACGGTGAACTTGGTGCCGAAGCCGGAACCGTTGCGCGGCGCCATCAGCGGCAGGTTGAGCAGCTCGCAGCGCTCGCGGGTCATCGGCATGCAGATCAGGCCGCGGGCGAAACGGGCCATGAAGTTGATATGTTCGGCCTGCACACAGTCCGAGGCGATGATGATGTCGCCCTCGTTCTCGCGGTCCTCGTCATCCATGAGGATGACCATCTTGCCGGCGCGGATGTCTTCGATCAGTTCTTCTGCGGTATTCAGGGCCATGGCGGCGCGTCTCACTTGTTCAGGTAGCCGTGTTCGGCCAGGAAGGCTTCGCTGATGCCGGAAGCGCTGGGCTCGGCGGCCTTGTCGCCGAGCAGCAGGCGCTCCAGGTAGCGCGCCAGCAGGTCCACTTCCAGGTTGACCTTACGCCTCGGGCGGTAGTCGGCCATGATGGTCTCGACCAGGGTGTGCGGCACTATGGTCAGCTCGAATTCGGCGCCATTGACGGCGTTGACCGTCAGGCTGGTGCCGTCGACGGTGATCGAGCCCTTGAGGGCGATGTACTTGGCCAGCTCGCGCGGCGCGCGCACCCTGAACTGCACGGCGCGGGCATTGTCCTCGCGCGAGACGATCTCGCCGACGCCGTCGACATGGCCGCTGACCAGATGGCCGCCGAGGCGGCTGGTGGGGGTCAGGGCCTTTTCCAGGTTGACCTTGCTGCCGCTCTTCAGGTCGACGAAGGCGGTGCGCGCCAGGGTCTCGCGACTGACGTCGGCCCAGAAGCCGTCGCCGGGCAGCTCGACGGCGGTCAGGCACACGCCGTTGACCGCGATGCTGTCGCCCAGCTTGACGTCGGCAAGGTCCAGCTTGCCGGTCTCGACGTAGACGCGCACGTCGCCGCCCTTGGGCGTCATGGCGCGGATGGTGCCGATGGATTCGATTATGCCGGTGAACATGCGTCCTCCCGGTAGGTGGTGCAATGCAGCATGGATGATCTCCTGTTTTGGTCAAAAACAGGGCAATGCCGATCGATAGGGATTTTCGCGGGCGCAGCCGAACGGCGCCCCGGAAGGGAATCCCGCTCTCTCTTTATCCGGACTGTACCGTCGGCCCCGGAATCGCACCGGGTCTGCTGACCCTCTCGCAGGAGAGGCGCTCGCGGGCTAGGCCCCTGGGGGCATTACCGCCGGTGGGGAATCGCACCCCGCCCTGAGAACGTTGTGACCGCACATGGCAGCCGCGCGCCTTTTTACCACAAAGTCGCGCCCGACGACCACGCAACCCGCCCGAATGCCTCGCGATGGGCGAGCGTCAGGAGGGCACCATGCGAAGCAGGGTTTCGCCGCAAGCGCCTCCACCCAGCCTACGCGGCAAGGTCTTCTAGCGCTTCGGCAGCGCGGTGATCCGCCAGTCGTCGCCCACCGCGCGCACGTCGCGGATCTCCAGCTCCTGCGCCTCGGCCATGCGCGCCAGCGGCCAGTCGAGCAGCGGGCGGGCGCCGGAGCCGAGGAACTTGGGCGCGACGAACAGCTGGTACTCGTCGACCAGCCGGGCGCGGGCGAAGGCCCCGGCCAGCCTGGGCCCGGCCTCGACCAGCACCTCGTTGGCGCCGCGCGCGGCCAGCTCCAGCAGCAGCTTGCGCAGGTCGACATGACCGCTGCTGCCGGGCAGCGCCAGCAGCTCGTGACGCTCCTCGGTGAAGCGCTCGCGGGCGGATGCCGCCGCGCAGGTGGCGACCAGCGCCGGGCCGACCTGGAAGAAGGGCGCCGACAGCGGCACGCGCAGGCGCCCGTCGACCAGCACGCGCAGCGGCGGGCGGTCGATGGCCAGCGCGGTCAGTTCGGCATTCAGGCCCAGCTCCTCGGCGCGCACTGTCAGTCGCGCCTGGTCGGCCAGCACGGTATCGGCACCGGTGATCACCGCACTGGAGCGCGCGCGCAGGCGCTGCACGGCGGCGCGCGCCGCGGGCCCGGTGATCCACTGGCTCTCGCCGCTGGCCATGGCGGTGCGGCCATCCAAACTCATGGCCAGCTTGACCCGCACGAACGGCAGGCCCTGCTCCATGCGCTTGATGAAGCCGGCGTTGAGCTCCCTGGCCTCGGCCTCCAGCACGCCGTCGAGCACGGCGATGCCGGCCTCGGCCAGACGCCGCAGGCCGCTGCCGGCGACCTGCGGATTGGGGTCCTGCATGGCCGCCACCACCCGCGCCACCCCGGCCGCGACCAGGGCGTCGGCGCAGGGCGGGGTGCGGCCGTGGTGGCTGCAGGGCTCCAGAGTCACATAGGCGGTGGCGCCACGGGCCTTGTCGCCGGCCTGGCGCAGGGCGTGCACCTCGGCATGCGGCTCGCCGGCCTTGGCGTGCCAGCCCTCGCCGACGATCTTGCCGCCCTGGACGATGACGCAGCCGACCCGCGGGTTGGGATGGGTGGAGTACAGCCCCTTGCGCGCCAGCTCCAGGGCGCGCGCCATGAATTGCTGGTCGGGCGCGCTCATGCCTTGGACGGCTCGCGGGCCAGGCGCTCGATCTCCTCGCGGAACTCGTTGAGGTCCTGGAAGCGCCGGTACACCGAGGCGAAGCGGATATAGGCGACCTCGTCGAGCTTCTGCAGCTCGGTCATCACCAGCTCGCCGAGCACCCGCGACTTGATCTCGCGCTCGCCGGTGGCGCGCAGCTTGTGCTTGATATGAGCGATGGCCTCCTCCAGGCGCTCGACGCTGACCGGGCGCTTCTCCAGCGCGCGCTGCATGCCGGCACGCAGCTTGTCCTCGTCGAACGGCTGGCGACTGCCGTCGGACTTGATCAGCCGCGGCATCACCAGCTCGGCGGTCTCGAAGGTGGTGAAACGCTCGCCACAGGCCACGCACTCGCGGCGCCGGCGCACCTGCTCGCCCTCGGCGACCAGGCGGGAGTCGATGACCTTGGTGTCGTTGGCGGAGCAGAACGGGCAATGCATGGCGGGCGGCTATCCACTGAAAGGTGGCCCATGGTAGCGCATGGTCCCGGCAAGACAAGCCGGCGGCTTTGCGCTATACAGGCGCGCGTTTTTTGCGCTATTCCAGAGAGAGGGTTCGGCCGCGAGCAAAGCGCTTCGAGCCCCCAGATTCATTGCCGCACCGGATGCCGTCATGCCCCACCGCCTCCTCCTCGCCTCCCTGTGCCTGCTGCTGGCCGCCTGCGCCGGCGATCCGCCGCTGCCCAGGGCCGTGCCGCAGCCCGTACCGGCAGTGAAAACCGCGGCGCCGGCGCAACAGGCCCTGCCGGCCCATATGCGCGAGCTGCGCGGCAACCTGCTGACGCCCCCGGCCGGCGGCGAAGTGGAGATGGCCCTGCTGGTGGTGGACGAGCGCGACCGCCCGCTGCAACTGCTGGGCAGCCTGCGCCTGACCGGCACCGGCCAGGCCCTGCCCTTCCGCCTGGCCTTCGACCCGCAGCAGTTTCCCCGCGCCGCGCGGGTCGAGCTGCGCGCCCGCGTCAGCCTGTCCGGGCGCTTGATCCAGCGCCTGCCGCCGCAGCGCGTGCTGCACGCCGACAGTCGCGACTTCGGCGCCCTGCCCCTGGTGAAAGCTCCATGACCGCGCCCGAAGCGTTACAGAACGCGCTGCAACAGCTGCTCGGCGATGCCCGCCTGAGCGCCGAGCCCCTGCCCGGCACCGATCTGCGCCTGTGGCTGGTCGACCCGAGCAACATGGACCGCAGCTTCAGCCCCGAGGAGACCCGGCGCATCCTCGAGGAGCCGCCCTACTGGAGCTT
The DNA here is from genome assembly GCF_039888625.1 of Pseudomonas sp. CAU 1711. Classification (NCBI taxonomy): domain Bacteria; kingdom Pseudomonadati; phylum Pseudomonadota; class Gammaproteobacteria; order Pseudomonadales; family Pseudomonadaceae; genus Pseudomonas; species Pseudomonas sp. CAU 1711. The sequence continues at coordinate 94,396 of NZ_JBDQQT010000001.1, read as the reverse complement.
CTGCTGGGCCAGCGGCCTGGCCCTGGCGCGCTGGCTGGCGGAAAGGCCCCAGTGGGTACGCGGCAAGCGCGTGCTGGACTTCGGTGCCGGCTCCGGGGTGGCGGCCATCGCCGCCGCCAAGGCCGGCGCGGCGCAGGTGGTGGCCTGCGACCTCGACCCGCTGGCCATCGAATCCTGCCGGGCCAATGCCGCGCTGAACGGCGTGCGGCTGGACTACTCGCTGGACTTCTTCGCCGAGCAGGACCGCTACGATCTGATCATCGTCGCCGACGTGCTCTACGACCGCGCCAACCTGCCGCTGCTGGACGCCTTCCTGACCCGCGGCCAGGAGGCTCTGGTGGCCGACTCGCGGGTCAAGGACTTCCAGCACCCGCTGTACCGCCGCCTGGAGCTGCTGGACGCCTGCACCTGGCCGGACCTGGCCGAGCCGGCGGAGTTTCGCAATGTCAGCCTGTACCACGCCAAGCGCGCGGAAACAGGGCCAGCAATAGGCCGCGACACGACCAACGGATAAGCGCCTGGGCGTAGTAACGCCGCGGGAATGTGCCTATAATCCGCGCACTTTTTTGACCCACCCCTGGGGAGTCGCCCATGAGCTACAGCAAAGTCCCGGCCGGCAAAGACCTGCCGAACGACATCTACGTCGCCATCGAGATTCCGGCCAACCACGCGCCGATCAAATACGAGATCGATCACGACACCGATTGCCTGTTCGTCGATCGCTTCATGGCCACCCCGATGTTCTACCCGGCCAACTACGGTTTCATCCCGCACACCCTGGCCGACGACGGCGACCCCCTCGACGTGCTGGTCGTGACCCCCTACCCGGTGGCCCCGGGCTCGGTCATCCGCTGCCGTCCGGTCGGCGTGCTGAACATGACCGACGAAGCCGGCGGCGACGCCAAGCTGATCGCCGTACCGCACGACAAACTGACCGTGCTGTACAAAGACGTGCAGGAATACACCGACCTGCCGGCCCTGCTGCTGGAGCAGATCAAGCACTTCTTCGAGAACTACAAGGATCTGGAGAAGGGCAAGTGGGTCAAGGTCGAGGGCTGGGGCAACGCCGACGAAGCCCGCGCAGCAATTACTAAGGCGGTTGCGGCATACCAGAAGTAAGCCAAAACCACCCCCTAAAGGCCGGCCACAAGCCGGCCTTTTTATTTTCTGAAAGTTTCCCAGACGCTCTGGGCCGGCACTAGCACTAGCAGCGATGATGCCGCGAGCCCGGCCCGGTAAGGCCCGGAGGGCGAGTGGCGATGCCCACGCGCAGCGTCAGTCAACTCAAAGCCAGAACACCGAGGGGGTTTGCCCAGGACGAAACCGGCAAACGCCGCCAGGGCGATGGAGTTGCCGATACCCGCCAGGGACAGCGTCAGCTCCGCGTTAGCCAGGGCAAACAGGGACATGATGACGAAGCCGACCCAGGGGTGCTGGCCGACGCTCCAAGCGTTCCACCGGTGAAAGCGATTCCCGCGCGGCAATCTCGGCGGCCAATAATGACTTGCGATCCTTGGCGCCCCCACTGCCCTGAGCGCAGGGGTGGGCAATGACTTGGCCGAGGAAGGCCTAAAGGCGCTTATCGCTGACCCAGCGGCGCGCCGAGGATCACGCCAGTGATGGTTGCGTGTAGGCTTCCAAGCGGACGAGCCACTTAACTCCGGAGCTAGATGCACATGGTGACCTTGGCAGGCATTGATTTGGCGTGGCTGAGCCGCCGGAACCCCACAGCAATAGCGTGGGGCGAAGTTTCCGGCCGGCAGTTGCGGCTCATCAAGATCGAGAAAGAACTCCTCGGAATAGAGGTGATCACAGAGCGGCTTGAATCCGGGCCGATGCTCACAGGCATAGCAATTGATGCGCCACTCATTATAAAAAATGACTCGGGATCGAGACCATGTGAGAAGGAGATCGGTAGGGAGTATGGCGTCAGAAAGGCATCTTGCCATCCATCAAATCTTGAGCGATACCCTGACGCAGATAGCGTGGCGTTGGCACGGTGGCTCGAAAGTGCGGGCCATAAACATCTTGGCCGAGCATCAGGCGTCTGGCAGCTGGAGTGCTATCCCCACCCGGCGATCATTGAGATATTTGGCCTGCCGGAGCGGCACCTGTACAAAAAAGGGAGCATCGTAAAGCGGAAGGATGGCCAGGTTCGTTTTGCCGAACTGCTCTTAGCTTTGGCCCAATCACCTATTCTTGGGCTTTCAATTGGTCCTGAGTCGGCTCACTACTTCAACGAAAAACACATTCGCGGCCTCAGAGGACGAGCACTGAAGCACAACGAGGACATCCTGGATTCCGTGTTGTGTCTATACATCGCTGGCCTGTACCACCTGGGAGTCTCGAATAAAGTGTTCGGAGATACCGTGGAAGGCTACATCTATGTGCCGCAGATAATGTGTACCTAACAAATCCTTGCAGCGGACGCCTGATACTACAAAAATGAACTTAGCGATCATGGCCGTATTTATTCTATCCGGCATCAGCGATTCAGCTTAGCCATCTGGCCACACAGCATATATAGCCACTCCAACCGCTCATGCCCTCGACACCCCACTATGGTCACAGTTCTCCGCGCCCGATTCCCCGCCGATGCACATGAAGTTGCCCGCATTTTTCGTGAGTATGTCTCCAGCCCTATCGCGAACCTCAACTTCCAAAACTACGAAAGCGAGTTCGCAAACCTGCCCGGGCAGTACGCCGAGCCTCACGGGTGCATTCTCCTTGCGCGACAGCAGCACGCGGTGATTGGCTGTGCCGCGCTGCGCCGCGTGAGCGATTCAACCTGTGAGCTGAAACGGGTCTATGTTCGACCCGGCGCACGCGGCAATCGCGCGGGGCGGCAGCTCGTCGAAAGCATGATCCGCGAGGCCCGCGATCAGGGCTATTCGCGCATGTGCCTGGATGTGCTGCCAGAGTTCGTGGCGGCACAAAAGCTCTATGCATCCCTCGGTTTTGTCGCCGCGCAAGCCGTAAGCTACAACCCAGTGCCCGGCACGCAGTTTCTAGCGCTGCCGCTGTAGCACACAGGTGCGGCCCAGCAGTGGATAATGTCGCCCGCTACGCTCACGTTAACGTCAGGCGAATACGGAAGGATTCATATGACCCAAGACGACAGCAGATCCCAGTTCAGCGCCCCCGTGCTGCGCCCCCGGCATTCTGCCGGCGACGCGTCTTGGGCTTTCGTGGTGCTACCCAGAGAGGCGAGCGCGAAGCTCCCGAGGCGCGGCCGGGTCAGCATCGACGGGAGCATCAATGGCCAGGCGTTCAGAGCCTTGCTCGAGCCCGATGGGCGGAATAGCCACTGGCTGAAGATTGAGCAGGCGCTACTTGAGGCGGCCGGCGCCAGCGTGGGCGAGCTCGCGCGCTTTGACATCATGAGCGTGGCCAACGAGCCGGAGCCGGAGGTGCCCGCCGATATGCTGCAGGCGCTAGCCTCCCACCCTGAAGCCCTGGCCACCTGGGATGACACGACCACTCTGGCTCGCCTCGACTGGATTCACTGGGTCACCTCCGCCAAGCAGGCAGGGACGCGCACCAAGCGCATCGGCGACGCCTGCGACATGCTGGCCGCAGGCAAGAAACGGGTTTGCTGCTTCGATCCCTCGGGCTTCTACAGCAAGGCATTCAGCGCCCCCGACGCCGAGGACTGAACGTTGCGACTACAGAGCCAGCCGCGCCTGACAACCTCCCCGCAAGCCCCCGCGCGGTCATCGCGCGCCGGGGCCGGACGCCGATGAGCCTGCGTCGCCGCGCGATATCTGCAGGCTGCGTGGCCGCGCTGCTCTACAGCGGCTTCATGCTGTGCGTGCTCATCGCGGCCGGCAGCATCAAACCGCTTCACCAGGCGCTCCCCGCTGCCCTGCTCGGCATGGCTACGGCATTCGCAGTCGGAGCCCTGGCATTCGGCCTGATTCCCCATCTGTTGAGTACTCTCATGGATAACTCATCCAGCACCTTCGATCTGATCAACAAGGCCTCCCTGGCCACCGCCCTGGTCTCCATCCTGATCGGCGTGATTGCAGCACTGATGCTGATCTTCGGCGTGTCGCAGGCCATCAAGCCATTGCTGGTCGCGGTGACACTGTTCGCGGGCTCGGCCGCCGCCCTGTGCTCGCTGAGGTTCTTCTTCACCAACCGCAATAGCGAGTGACCCGCGGGAATCGCCACGAGCCCGCACATTGTGCCCCGCTGACAGGACGGGATGGCAGAGGGCAAGCCGGGCCGCGGCGTACTTGCGCAGCCCGGCGGCCACCGCTGCGGATCGTTCGCAGGCAGGGCGCGCGCCTCGCAATCGAACGGGCATTCGGCCGGCGCCATGCTGAGGGCGCGGCCGCCCTGGAACAGGCCGGTCGGAGCATGGAGAACGGCGGTTCGAAACGCGCGCGAGCCATGGGATTCGTGCGATAAAGGCGGCCATGGATATCAAGCAGCTCAGATTCCTCGTCGCCCTCGACGAGACCCGCCACTTCGGCCAGGCCGCCGAGCGCTGCCATGTGACCCAGCCGACCCTGTCCATGCGCCTGCGCAATCTGGAGGAGGAACTGGGCGTGGAGCTGGTGCGCCGTGGCCAGCGCTTCGAGGGCTTCACCGCCGCCGGCCAGCGCGTGCTGGCCTGGGCGCGCAGCCTGCTGGCCGCCGAGGCCGGGTTGCGCGCCGAAGCGGCCGCCTGTCGCGGGCAGATGGTCGGCACCCTGCGCCTGGGCGTGGTGCCGCTGGCCGGCTTCGATCCCATGGAGCTGATCGGCGACTTCGCCGCAGCCCACCCGCAGCTGCGCTTCCAGCTGTTCGCCCTGAGCAGCGAGGAGATTCTCGAACGCCTCGGGCGCAACCAGCTGGACCTCGGCCTGTCCTACCTGGAACGCCTGGACCGCGAGCATTTCGCCGCGCTGGAACTGGCCGAGACGCGCATGGGCCTGCTGCACGACAGCCGCCGCTTCGCCTTCGCCGAAGAGGCGCTGAGCTGGCAGACGGTCGCCGCGCTGCCGCTCGGCCTGCTCACCAGCGAGATGCACTTTCGCCAGTCCATCGACCACGGCCTGCGCAGCGTCGGCCTGAGCCCCAGCCCCTGGCTGGAGACCGACGCCGTGCACCAGCTGCTGCAGGCCGTGGGGCGCGGTCTGTGCTGCAGCATCCTGCCGCTGCGCCACGGCCTCGGCGAGCTGCCGGCGCAGCTGGCCCTGACCCCCATCGCCAACGCCCAGACCCTCGCCCCGCTGGGCCTGATCATGCGCCGCGGCGCACCGCGCTCGCCGCTGGCCGAGGCCTGCTTCGACCTCGCCCGGCGCGAGGCGCAGCCGATAGACGGGCTCGATCAAGCCATCGCCAGCGGCGATTAGACAGCCCGGCGCGGCCACCCTAGGCTGGAGTCCTCCCCCCGCGGAGGGCCCTGCCCATGTCCCGCTACAGCTTCAGCGAACTGAGCGCCGCCCAGGCCGTCGGCTGCACCGCCCTGGCCGAGGAGTGCGCCCTGGCCATCGGCTACAACGGCCTCAACCAGGCGGTGATGATGGTCTCGCCCACCGACCTGGAGGACTTCGTCTGCGGCTTCAGCCTGAGTAACGGCCTGATCGCCAGTGCAGACGAGCTCTACGACCTGCGCCTGAGCGGCAGCGGCGACAGCCGCCAGGCCGAGGTGGACATCGCCAGCCGCGCCTTCTGGGCGCTCAAGCAGCAGCGTCGCCAGCTGGCCGGCAACGGCGCCTGCGGCCTGTGCGGGGTGGAGGCGCTGGAACTGGCGCTGCCCGATCTGGCGCCGCTGCCCGTCAGCGCGCTGCCGCCGCCGGAGCATCTGCACCAACTGCGCCCGCGCATCGCCGCCACCCAGCAGCAGGCGCGCAGCAGCGGCGCCATGCACGCGGCGCTATTTGTCGATGCCCAAGGAGAAATCCGCCTGTGCCGCGAGGATATCGGCCGCCACAACGCCCTGGACAAGTTGATCGGCGCCCTCGCCCGCCAGCGCCTGGACGCCCGCGCAGGCTTCGCCGTGGTCACCAGCCGCTGCGGCCTGGAGCTGCTGCACAAGGCGGTGCGCGCCGGCATCCCGACCCTGGCCAGCCTCTCCGCGCCGACCGCGCTGACCGTCGACTGGGCGCGCCGCCACCGCCTCAACCTGATCCACATTCCCCACAGCAGTTCGCCGCGCGTCTACAGCCCGGCGCCTGCCAGCGAGGTCACCGCCGCATGAACCGCCAACCCCGCTACCAGCCCTACGCCGGCCCCGCCGCCGGCTGGGGCGCGCTGCGCAGCGTGACCCACCACTGGCTGGACAGCAAACAGCCGTTCAAGAACCTGCGCGCCCTGCTCAAGACCAACCAGAACGGCGGCTTCGACTGCCCCGGCTGCGCCTGGGGCGAATCGCCCGACAACCACTTGGTGAAGTTCTGCGAGAACGGCGCCAAGGCGGTGAACTGGGAAGCCACCAAGCGCGGCATCGGCCGCGACTTCTTCGCCCGCTACAGCGTCGCCCAGCTGCGCGAGCAGAGCGACTACTGGCTGGAGCACCAGGGCCGGCTGATCGAGCCGCTGGTCTACGAGCCGGCCCGCGACCGCTATGTGCCGATCGCCTGGGATGGCGCCTTCGCCCTGATCGCCGAAGTGCTCAGGGGCCTCGCCAGCCCCGATCAGGCCGAGTTCTACACCTCCGGCCGGGCCAGCAACGAGGCGGCCTTTCTCTACCAGCTGATGGTGCGCGCCTATGGCAGCAACAACTTCCCCGACTGCTCGAACATGTGCCACGAGGCCAGCGGCGTGGCCCTCGGACAGAGCATCGGGGTGGGCAAGGGCACGGTGACCTTCGCCGACTTCGCCGAGGCCGACGCCATCCTGGTGTTCGGCCAGAACCCCGGCACCAATCACCCGCGCATGCTGGAGCCGCTGCGCGAGGCGGTGGAGCGCGGCGCCAGCGTGGTCTGCTTCAACCCGTTGAAGGAGCGCGGCCTGGAGCGCTTCCAGCACCCGCAGCACGCCCTGGAGATGTTGGCCAATGGCGCCAAGGCCACCAGCACCGCCTACTTCCGCCCGAACCTGGGCGGCGACATGGCGGTGGTGCGCGGCATGGCCAAGTGTCTGCTGCAGTGGGAGCACGAACGGCCCGGCAGCCTGTTCGACCACGCCTTCATCGCCGAGCACACGGACGGCCTGCAGGACTGGCTGGACGCAGTGCAGCGCAGCGACTGGGCGCAGATCGAGCGGCAGTCCGGCCTGAGCCGCGCCGAGATCGAGCAGGCCGCGCGCCTCTATGCGCGCGCCGAGCGGGTGATCGCCTGCTGGGCCATGGGCATCACCCAGCACCGCCATTCGGTGGCGACCATCCAGGAAATCGCCAACCTGATGCTGCTGCGCGGCCATATCGGCAAGCCCGGCGCCGGCCTGTGCCCGGTGCGCGGCCACAGCAACGTGCAGGGCGACCGCACCATGGGCATCAACGAGCGGCCGCCGGCCAGCCTGCTCGATGCCCTGCAGCGCCGCTTCGACTTCGAGGTGCCACGCGCCCAGGGGCACAACACGGTGGAAGCCATCGCCGCCATGCTCGCCGGCCGCAGCAAGGTATTCATCGGCCTCGGCGGCAACTTCGCCCAGGCCACCCCGGACAGCCCGCGCAGCCACGCGGCGCTGCGGCAGTGCGAGCTGACCGTGCAGATCAGCACCAAGCTCAACCGCAGCCACCTGATGCACGGCCGCCAGGCGCTGATCCTGCCGTGCCTGGGCCGCACCGACATCGACCTGCAGGCCTGCGGCCCGCAGGCGGTGACGGTGGAGGACTCGTTCAGCATGGTGCATGCATCAAAGGGCCAGCTGGCGCCGCTGTCCGCGCAGATGCGCTCGGAGCCGGCCATCATCGCCGGCATCGCCAACGCCCTGCTCGGCGCGCGGCCGGTGGACTGGTTGTGGCTGGTCGAGGACTACGGACGCATCCGCCAGCTGATCGCGGACTGCATACCGGGCTTCGCCGGTTTCAACGACAGGCTGACGCAGCCCGGCGGCTTCTACCTGGGCAACAGCGCGGCGCGCCGGCAGTGGAATACCGCCGGAGGCAAGGCGCGCTTCGTCGCCCATGCGCTGCCCGACGACCTGCTGCCGGAGCAGGCACGCGGCAGCGGCCAGCGCCCCGACCTGGTGCTGCAGACCCTGCGCTCGCACGACCAGTACAACACCACCCTGTACGGCCTGGACGACCGCTACCGCGGCGTGCGCGGCATGCGCGAGGTGCTGTTCGTCAATCCCGAGGACATCCGCCGCCTCGGCTATGAGCCGGGACAGAAGGTGGACATCCTCTCGCTGTGGGACGACGGCATCGAGCGCAAGGTGAGCGGCTTCACCCTGCTGGCCTACGACACCCCGCCGGGCCAGGCCGCCGCCTACTACCCGGAGACCAACCCGCTGGTGCCGCTGGCAAGCGTCGGCCTGGGCAGCCATACGCCGACCTCCAAGCTGGTGGCCATTCGCCTGCGGCCGAGCAAAGCCGGGGCACGCATTGTGTAACTCCCCCCTCTCCCTCCGGGAGAGGGGCCGGGGGTGAGGGATTCGCCCCGAGCCGCCTATCCGGCCCTCACCCCAACCCTCTCCCAGGGGGAGAGGGAGCTACGGACAGAAAAAAGGCCGCTTGCGCGGCCTTTTTCATCGCTCGAGCGATCAGGCGAACGGATGGCGCAGGACGATGGTCTCGTTGCGGTCCGGGCCGGTGGAGATGATGTCGATCGGCGCGCCGACCAGCTCTTCCACACGCTTGATGTAGGCGCGGGCGGCCGCCGGCAGCTCTTCCAGGCTCTTGGCGCCGACGGTGGACTCGCTCCAGCCCGGCATCTCCTCGTACACCGGCTGCAGGCCGATGTAGCTGTCGGCGTCGGTCGGTGCATCGACCAGCAGGTTGCCGGCGGCATCCTTGTAGCCGGTGCAGATGCGGATGGTGTCCAGGCCGTCGAGCACGTCCAGCTTGGTCAGGCACAGGCCGGAGATGCTGTTGATCTCGATGGCGCGACGCAGGATCACGGCGTCGAACCAGCCGCAGCGACGGGCGCGACCGGTGGTGGAGCCGAACTCGTGGCCCTTCTTGGCCAGGTAGGCGCCGGTGTCGTCGAACAGCTCGGTGGGGAACGGGCCGGAGCCGACACGGGTGGTGTAGGCCTTGGTGATGCCGAGGATGTAGTCCAGGTACAGCGGGCCGAAACCGGAACCGGTGGCGGTGCCGCCGGCGGTGGTGTTGGAGCTGGTCACGTAGGGGTAGGTGCCGTGGTCGATGTCCAGCAGCGAGCCCTGGGCGCCTTCGAACATGATGTCCTTGCCTTCGCGGCGCAGCTCGTGCAGCTCGGCGGTGACATCGGTCATCATCGGGCGCAGCTGCTCGGCGTAGGCCATGCACTCGTCCAGGGTGGCCTGGAAGTCGATGGCCGGTTCCTTGTAGTAATTGACCAGCACGAAGTTGTGGTAGTCCAGCAGCTCGCCCAGCTTGGAGGCGAAACGCTCGCGGTGGAACAGGTCGCCGACGCGCAGGCCGCGACGCGCCACCTTGTCTTCGTAGGCCGGGCCGATGCCACGGCCGGTGGTGCCGATCTTGGCGTCGCCACGGGCCTTCTCGCGGGCCTGGTCGAGAGCCACGTGGTAGGACAGGATCAGCGGGCAGGACGGACTGATGCGCAGGCGCTCGCGCACCGGCACGCCCTTCTCCTCCAGCTTGGTGATCTCGCGCATCAGGGCGTCGGGGGCGACCACCACGCCGTTGCCGATCAGGCAGCGCACGCCCTCGCGCAGGATGCCGGACGGGATCAGGTGCAGCACGGTCTTCTCGCCGTCGATGACCAGGGTGTGGCCGGCGTTGTGGCCACCCTGATAGCGCACCACCGCGGCGGCCTGCTCGGTCAGCAGGTCGACGATCTTGCCCTTGCCCTCATCACCCCACTGGGTGCCCAGGACGACGACATTCTTACCCATAACACTTGTCCTCTCTCGGAAAGCTCGATGCCGGCCAGCGCCGGCGGAAACCATCAGGACGCCAGCGGCGCCACTTGCCAACGTCCGTCGCGCAGCTGCAGCTGGCGGTCGCAACCGGCCTCGCGCGCGGCCTGCTCATCCTGCCCCGGCAGGGCCTGGACCACCCGTTCACCCTCGCCGCGCAGGCGCTGCACGGCCTGCCACAGGTACGGGTCGTGATGATCCGGCGCCCAGACACCGGCGGCCTGCGCCTCGGCCTGCATGTCGCCGAGGGTGACCAGGGTCTTCAGGTCGGTGGAGAAACCGGTGGCCGGGCGCGCCCGGCCGAAATTGCCGCCGACGTCGTCGTAGCGGCCGCCCTGGGCGATGGACTCGCCGACGCCCGGCACGAAGGCGGCGAACACCACGCCGGTGTGATAGTGGTAGCCGCGCAGCTCGCCGAGGTCGAAGTACAGCGGCAGCTCGGGATAGCGCAGCTCCAGCTGGTCGGCGATGGCCACCAGCTGGTCCAGCGCCGCATGCACTTCGGCCGGTGCCTCGACCAGGGCCGCCTGGGCCAGGTCGAGCACCTCGCGCCCGCCGCACAGCTCGGCCAGCGCGCGCAGCATGTTGGCCAGCAGCGGCTGCAGGGTCGCGGTGAGGCCGTCGACCTCGTCGACCGCCTTGCGCTGCAGGGCGTCGAACAGCTGCTGCTCGCTCTCGCCGGACAGGCCGGCGGCGCGGGCCAGGCCACGGTAGATGCCGACATGGCCGAGGTCCATGTGCACGTCGGGCACACGGGCCAGCGCCAGGGTGTCGAGCATCAGGCTGATGACTTCCACGTCGCTGGCCGGACTGGCGTCGCCATACAGCTCGGCGCCGAGCTGGATCGGGCTGCGCGAGGTGGCCAGGGCGCGCGGCTTGGCGTGCAGCACGCTGCCGGCGTAGCACAGGCGGGTCGGGCCTTCGCGACGCAGGCTGTGCGCGTCCATCCGCGCCACCTGCGGGGTGATGTCGGCACGGAAGCCCATCTGCCGTCCGGACAGCGGATCGGTCACCTTGAAGGTGCGCAGATCCAGGTCCTGGCCGGCACCGGTGAGCAGGGATTCCAGATATTCGATATGCGGGGTGACGACGAACTCGTAGCCCCAGCGCTGGAACAGGTCCAGCACCTGGCGGCGCGCCGTCTCGATCAGTGCCGCTTCCGGCGGCAGTACTTCTTCGATGCCATCTGGCAGCAGCCAGCGGTCTACCGTTGCCATTTCGCCATTCCCCTCTCGGTCCGGGCGGCAGCCTTCAGTGAAGCAGATACAGGAGGGCGGTCCCCAGCAGCATGCTGGCCAGCCCCATGAGGCGCAGCTGACGGTCGGACAGCTGCGTCAGTTGCGCGATAGCTCCGCGCCAACGTCGCGGATAGAGGAAGGGCAGGATGCCTTCCAGCACCAACATCAGACAAAAGGCGATGCCCAGTTCCTGCCACATGATTCCCGCAGACGCAAAAAAGCCGGGCAATTTCCCGGCTGACCCATGATAACACGTTTTCCCCGGCGGTCACCCCGGCACGGCCGAACGGCCATGCCGGGGCGGCACGATCAGGGCTTGGACTGCTGCAGGTAGCGGAAGAACTCGCTGTCCGGATCCAGCACCAGCACGTCGCTCTTGTTGGCGAAGCTGTCGCGGTAGGCACCCAGGCTGCGGTAGAAGGCGTAGAACTCCGGATCCTGACCGTAGGCCTTGGCATAGATGGCGGCCGCCTTGGCGTCGCCGTCACCGCGAATCTCCTGGGACTCGCGATAGGCCTCGGCGACTATCACACGCTTCTGCCGGTCGGCGTCGGCGCGGATGCCCTCGGCCAGCTCGCGGCCCTTGGCGCGGTGCTCGCGGGCCTCGCGCTCACGCTCGGAGCTCATGCGGTCGAACACGCTGCGGTAGACCTCCTTGGGCAGGTCGATGGCCTTGACCCGCACGTCCACCACCTCGATGCCCAGCTCCTTCTGCGCCATGCCGTTGAGCGACTTGGTGATCGCCGCCATCAGCAGGTCGCGCTCGCCGGACACCACCTCGTGCAGGGTACGGGTACCGAACTGGTTGGCCAGGGCGGTGATCAGGCGCTGTGACAGGCGGTCGTCGGCGATCTGGCGCAGGCCGGAGGTTGCGGTGTAGTAACGCTCGGCGTCGGCCACCTTCCACTTGGCGTAGGCGTCGACCATCACCGCCTTCTTCTCCTTGGTCAGGATGCGCTGGATCGGCGACTCCAGGGTCAGCAGGCGGGCGTCGAACTTGCGCACCTGGTTCATCACCGGCACCTTGAAGTGCAGGCCCGGCTGCACGTCCGGGTTCTGGATCTTACCGAACTGCAGCAGCACCGCCTTTTCCGTCTGATAGACGATGTACAGGCTGTTCCAGGCCAGGATGGCGAGCACCACACCGCCGATCAGGGCGAACAGGGACTTGTTGTTCATCAGCGGCTCTCCCTCGAACGCAGGTCACGCTGCTGCATGTCCTTGATAATGCGCGAGCTGGCGTCGTTGCCCGAGCCAGACACGGCGCTGGTGGGCGCAACGGGGCGTGACTCGATCATCTTGTCCAGCGGCAGATAGAGCAGGTTGTTCTGCCCGCTCTTGCCGGTCACCAGAATCTTGCTGGTGTTGCCGAAGACTTCCTGCATGGTGTCCAGGTACAGGCGCTGACGGGTCACCTCCGGCGCCTTGCGGTACTCGGTCAGCAGCTTGCCGAAGCGATCCGCCTCACCCTCGGCGCGCGCCACCACCTCGTCGCGATAGCCGTTGGCGTCTTCTAGGATGCGCTGGGCCTGACCACGGGCCTCGGGCACCACGCCGTTGGCGTAGGTCTCGGCCTGGTTCTTCTCGCGCTGCTCGTCCTCGCGGGCGCGGATCACGTCGTCGAAGGCGTCCTTGACTTCGGCCGGCGCGGTGGCGCGCTGGATGTTGACCTGGGTCACGGTGATGCCGGTGCCATAGTCGTCGAGGAAGCCCTGCAGGCGCTGGCTGACGTCCTGGCCCATCTGCTCGCGGCCGAGGGTGATCACCTCGTCCATCGAGGTGGAACCGGCGACATGGCGCAGGGCACTCTCGGTGGCGTGTTGCAGGCTGACCTCGGGGGCGTCGACGTTGAGCACGAAGTTCTTCAGGTTGCTGATCTTGTACTGCACGGTCAGCGGCACCTCGACGATGTTCTCGTCCTCGGTGAGCATCTGCCCCTGCAGCGAGAAGGAGCGCTCGCGGGTGACGTTCTCCTGGAACTTCTTCTCGAAGGGCGGGAAGTACAGGCTCAGGCCCTGCTCCACGGTGCGGTCGTACTGGCCGAGCTGGAGGATCACCGCCTGCTCCTGGGCATCGACTATATACACGGCGTTCCACAGCCAGACCGCGAACAGCAGGGCCGCGCCTATGCCGAGCAGGCCCCAGCCGCCGCCCTGGCCGTCGCCATCGCGTTTCTTGCCGCCGCCGAAGATGCCGTTGAGGCTCTCCTGCAGTTTACGGAAGGCCTCGTCGAGATCCGGCGGGCCCTGGCGTCCACCGCCCTTGCGGCCGCCCCAGGGATCCTGGTTGTTCGAGTTGCCACCCGGCTCGTTCCAAGCCATAGCGCTCTCCATCTGATAAAGCGAAGACGCGCCCGCGGCGCGCCGCCCAATGCTACCGAAGCCCCCGGGTCGTCGCAAAAGCGACGGGCCGGGCTTTATTGCAAAGTGTGTTGTTCGAGGAAGTCCTGCGGCTTCAGGCCTTCGCGACTGACCAGGCGGTTGAGCTCGGCACGCGGCAGGCGGATCGACAGCAGGGTATCGCCGGCCTCGTCGTGCGCCTCGCTCTGCACCGCGTTGAGCGCGAAGAACTGCGCGCGCAGGCGACCGAGACGCTGCGGCAGGCGCAGGGTGCCGACGAACATGTCCTCGCCGAGCAGCTCGGCCACCGCCTGGCGCAGCAGGTCGAGGCCACGCCCGTCGCGCGCCGACAGCCACACCCGCTCCGGCTTGCCGTCGCCGTCGCGCTGGATCTGCGACTCCACGCCATCGAGCAGGTCGATCTTGTTGTACACCTCGAGCATCGGCAGCTCGCCGGCGCCAATCTCGCCGAGCACAGCCATGACCTGCTCCATCTGCTGCTCGCGCTCGGGCTCGTGGGAGTCGATCACATGCAGCAGCAGGTCGGAGTTGCTCGATTCCTCCAGCGTGGCGCGGAAGGCCTCCACCAGCTTGTGCGGCAGGTGACGGATGAAACCCACGGTGTCGGCCAGCACCACCGGCCCCAGGTCGTCCAGCTCGAGCCGGCGCAGGGTCGGGTCGAGGGTGGCGAACAGCTGGTCGGCGGCGTAGACCTCGGAGGTGGTCAGCGCGTTGAACAGGGTGGACTTGCCGGCGTTGGTGTAGCCGACCAGCGATACCGAGGGAATGTCGGCGCGCCTGCGCCCGCGGCGCGCCTGCTCGCGCTGGCTGCGCACCTTCTCCAGCTTCTGCTTGATCTGGCGAATGCGCACGCGCAGCAGGCGGCGGTCGGTTTCCAGCTGGGTCTCGCCCGGGCCGCGCAGGCCGATACCGCCCTTCTGCCGCTCCAGGTGGGTCCAGCCGCGCACCAGCCGCGTGCTCATGTGGTCCAGCTGGGCCAGTTCGACCTGCAGCTTGCCCTCGTGGGTGCGGGCACGCTGGGCGAAGATGTCGAGGATCAGCCCGGTGCGGTCCAGCACGCGACACTCGAACACGCGCTCGAGGTTGCGCTCCTGGCTGGGCGTGAGGCTGTGGTTGAAGATCACCAGCTCGGCCTCGGCCTCCTTGACCAGGTCGCGCAGCTCCTCGACCTTGCCGCTGCCGATCAGGAACTTGGCCGTGGGCATGTGACGCGACACGGTGACCAGGGCCACCATGTCCGCGCCGGCGGACAGCGCGAGGTCCTGGAACTCCTGCGGGTCTTCGGCCGCCTCGGGGTTACTGCCTTCCAGGTGAACGAGAATGGCCCGTTCACCGCCACCGTGACGCTCGAAGAACAAGTCAGGCTCCTATCAGACGTTGCCCGGCTCGGCCTGCTCGCCCTCGGAGGCGCTGGGCAGACGTACCGGACGGCTCGGCACCACGGTGGAAATGGCGTGCTTGTAGACCATCTGGCTGACAGTGTTCTTCAGCAAAATCACGAACTGGTCGAAGGATTCGATCTGGCCCTGCAGCTTGATGCCGTTCACCAGATAGATGGAAACCGGTACGCGTTCCTTACGCAGGGTATTCAGGTAAGGGTCTTGTAGCGAATGCCCTTTTGACATGTGCCGCACTCCTTAAAGGTTTCAAATGTAGTAAAGCAAAGTTGGCTTATGCCGTATCAGCCTCAAAAGCCAAGGATAGACGGCGAATAGACGGGCCCCATCACAATATGGAGACCGCCTCCAGGTATTTCAAGGCACGCGACAGATTGTCGCCGGCCTGGCTGTCCAGCCATTCCAGGCCCGTCCAGCCACGCAGCCAGGTGAACTGACGCTTGGCCAGTTGCCGCGTGGCGATGATGCCGCGCTCCTGCATGGCCTCGCGGGTCAGGCTGCCTTCCAGATGTTCCCACACCTGGCGATAACCCACCGCGCGAATCGAGGGCAGGCCGACGTGCAGGTCCCCGCGCCGGCGCAGCGCTTCGACCTCTTCGACGAAGCCTTGTTCCAGCATCAGGCGAAAGCGCAGCGCGATGCGCTCGTGCAACACCCGGCGCTCGGAAGGAGCTATGGCGAATTGCGCCACAGTATAAGGCAATTGTCCCGCGCCCAGCGCCTCTGGCCCGGCATTTTGCGCCGTTTGCCGGCGGCGGTGCTCGGTCATGCTCAGGCCGCTGAGCCGATGGACTTCCAGGGCCCGGGTCAGGCGCTGCGGGTCGTTGGGGTGGATGCGTGCCGCCGACTCGGGGTCGACCCGCGCCAGCTCGCGATGCAGCGCCTCCCAGCCCTCGGCGGCGGCCCGGGCCTCCAGCTCGGCGCGCACCTGCGGATCGGCGCCGGGCATATCGGCCAGCCCCTCCAGCAATGCCTTGTAATAGAGCATGGTGCCGCCGACCAGCAGGGGAATGCGCCCGCGCGCCGTGGCCTCGGCCATGGCCGCCAGGGCATCGGCGCGAAACTCGGCGGCCGAATAGCTCTCGGCCGGATCGCGGATATCGACCAGGCGGTGCGGGTAACGCGCCAGGGTGGCCTTGTCCGGCTTGGCCGTGCCTATGTCCATGCCGCGGTAGATCAGCGCCGAATCGACGCTGATCAGCTCGCAGGGCAGCACGTCGGCCAGGGCCAGGGCCAGGTCGGTCTTGCCGGCGGCGGTGGGGCCCATCAGGAAGATGGCGGGAGGCAGGGACTGGCTCATGGCAATGGCGCGACCTCAGCGGCCGCGCAGGAACAGCTTGTCGAGATCGTCCATGCCCAGCTGGGTCCAGGTCGGTCGGCCATGGTTGCACTGGCCGCTGCGCTCGGTGCTTTCCATATCGCGCAGCAGGGCGTTCATCTCCGGCAGGGTCAGGCGCCGATTGGCGCGCACCGCGCCGTGACAGGCCATGGTCGCCAGCAGCTCGTTGAGATGGGCCTGGATGCGGTCGCTGGTGCCGTACTCCAGCAAGTCGGCGAGCACGTCGCGCACCAACTGGGTGGCCTCGGCCTGCTTGAGCAGCGCCGGGATCTGGCGGATCGCCAGGCTCTCCTCGCCCAGGCGCTGCAGCTCGAAGCCCAGGCGCTGGAACCACTGCGCGTGTTCCTCGGCGCAGTCGGCCTCGCGCTGGCTCAGGGCGATGGATTCCGGCACCAGCAGCGGCTGGCCACGCAGGCCCTCGCAGGCCATGGCGGTCTTCAGCCGCTCGTAGGTGATGCGCTCGTGGGCCGCGTGCATGTCCACCAGCACCATGCCCTGGGCGTTCTCGGCGAGGATGTAGACGCCCTTGAGCTGGGCCAGGGCGTAGCCCAGCGGCGGGATGTCGCCCTGGGTCTGCGGCAGCGCGGCCGGCTGCTCGGGTAGCGGCGCGAAGTACTCGCGGTAGGCGCCCTGGGCCTCGGCCTGAGGGATGGCCGGCTGCGGCCGCGGCGTCTGATAGCCGGCACCGGCGGAGCGCCACACGGAGTCGGGCTGGGCCTGGGGCTGCTCCAGCACCTGGGCGGCGGAGAGGCCCATCTCGCCCTGCGGACCAAACTCGCCGGCCGCGAGCCCCGTGGGACGCACGATCTGCCCCAGCGCCGCCGGCGCGGCCAGCTGATCCTCCGGGCGCACCTCGCCGAGGGCACGGTGCAGGGTGCCGTAGAGGAAGTCGTGGACCATGCGGCTGTCGCGGAAGCGCACCTCGTGCTTGGTCGGGTGCACGTTGACGTCGACCACGCCCGGGTCGATCTCGAGGAACAGCACGAAGGTCGGATGCCGGCCGTTGAACAGCACGTCGCGGTAGGCCTGACGCACAGCGTGGGCGACCAGCTTGTCGCGCACCATGCGCCCGTTGACATAGAAGTACTGCAGGTCGGCCTGGCTGCGCGAGAAGGTCGGCAGGCCGACCCAGCCCCACAGGCGCAGGCCACTGCGTTCCACCTCGATCGGCAGGGCCTGTTCGAGGAAGGCCGGGCCACAGACGCTGGCCACGCGACGGGCACGGCCGATCTCGTCGGGCGCCTCATGCAGGGCGAATACCGTCTTGCCGTTGTGGCGCAGGTGGAAGGCCACGTCGAAGCGCGCCAGCGCGAGCTTCTTGATCACGTCCTGCAGGTGATCGAACTCGGTCTTCTCGGCACGCAGGAACTTGCGCCGCGCCGGGGTGTTGAAGAACAGGTCGCGCACCTCCACCGAAGTACCGACCGGGTGCGCCGCGGGTTGCACCCGCGCCTCCATGTCGCGACCCTCGGTCTCCACCTGCCAGGCCTGCTCGGCGTCGGCGGTGCGCGAGGTCATGGTCAGGCGTGCCACCGAGCTGATCGAGGCCAGCGCCTCGCCGCGGAAACCCAGGCTGCAGACCGCCTCCAGGTCCTCCAGCTCGCGGATCTTGCTGGTGGCATGACGGGCCAGGGCCAGCGGCAGGTCGTCGGCGGGAATGCCGCTGCCGTCGTCGCGAATGCGCAGCAGCTTGATGCCGCCCTGCTCGACCTCCACCTCGATGCGCCGGGCGCCGGCGTCCAGGCTGTTCTCCAGCAGTTCCTTGGCCACCGAGGCGGGGCGCTCGACCACCTCGCCGGCGGCGATCTGGTTGGCCAGCCGCGGACTCAGCAGCTGGATGCGTGGCGGCGCACTCATGGCTGGGCCGCCAGGGCGGTGGCCGGAATGCTCAGGGTCTGGCCGACCTTGATCACGTCGCTGCGCAGGGCGTTGGCGCTGCGCAGCGCGCTGAGGCTGACCTGGTAGCGCTGGGCGATCAGCGCCAGGCTCTCGCCGGAGGACACCACGTGCTCGCGCGGCCCCATGGCGATCTTGCCCTGGTCGCGCAGCTGGGCAATGTAGGTGCCGGGCGGCGGATTCTGCTCGAAGAACTGCCGCACCCCGGTGGTGATGGAGCGGGCCAGGGCCTGCTGGTGCGCCACGGTGGACAGCTTGTTGGCCTCGTTCGGATTGGAGATGAAGCCGGTCTCCACCAGAATCGAGGGAATGTCCGGCGACTTCAGCACCATGAAACCGGCCTGCTCGACCCGACGCTTGTGCAGCGGGGTGATGCCGCCCATCTGGCTCAGCACCTTCTGCCCGACATTCAGGCTGGAGGACAGGGTCGCGGTCATCGATAGGTCGAGCAGCACGCCGGCCAGCACCCGGTCCTTGTCGTCCAGGCTGACGCTGCCGGCGCCGCCGATCAGGTCGGACTGGTTCTCGGCATCGGCCAGCCAACGCGCGGTCTCGGAGGTCGCGCCGCGATCCGACAGGGCGTAGACCGAGGCACCGAAGGCGGCGGCGCGCGGAGCGGCGTCGGCGTGGATGGAGACGAACAGGTCGGCGCCCTTCTTGCGCGCGATCTCGGTGCGCTTGCGCAGCGGAATGAAGTAGTCGCCGGTGCGCACCAGCTCGCCACGGAAGCCCTTCTGCCCGTTGATCTGGCGCTGCAGCTCCTTGGCGATGGCCAGGGTCACGTTCTTCTCGTACAGCTTGCGCCCCGGGCCGAGGGCGCCCGGGTCCTCGCCACCGTGGCCGGCGTCGATGGCGATGACGATATCGCGGTTGCCGCCCGCGACCGGCGGCAGCGTGGTCGAGGCGCCCGGCACGCCGGCCACCTGCACCGGCGCAGTAGCGCTGGCGGGCGTCTGGGCGACCTGCGGAGCCTGGGGCGCGCTCGGCGCGGCGGACTCCTGGTCGAACAGATCGACGACCAAGCGGTGGCCGTACTGCTGGTTGGGCGCCAGGGTGAAGCTCTTCGGCGTGACCATGGCGGACAGGTCGAGCACCAGGCGCAGGTCGCTGGCGCTGCGCTGCGCCGAGCGGATGCCGGTGATCGGGGTATTGCCCAGCGACAGCTGGTCCAGCTTGGTCGACAGCTGGGCGCCACTGACGTCGATGACGATGCGGTTGGGCGCGGCCAGGGTGAACACGCTGTGCTGCACCGGCCCGGACAGGTCGAAGACCAGGCGGGTGTTGTCGGGAGCGCGCCACAGGCGCACGCTGCGGATTTCGGAGGCGGCCAGGACGTCGGCGGCCAAGGTCGCCAGCATCAAACCCACACTGCCCAGCAGCGCCCGCATGCGCATAGCCTTCCCCATCTTTCTTAAACTCTTATAAGGCAGCACACCACGCCTCGGCCCGCGCGCCATGTGGCTGCAACTGCAGCGCACGACCGACTCCATGCGGGCTAATGGTAATGTCCAGGTCCGCCTTTGGCAAAACGCCGACGCCACGCTCGGGCCACTCGATCAGGCACAGGGCATCGCCCTCGAAATAGTCGCGGATGCCGAGGAACTCCAGCTCCTCCGGGTCGGCCAGGCGGTACAGGTCGAAGTGGAAGACCCGCATCGCGCCCAGCTCATAGGGCTCGACCAGGGTGAAGGTCGGACTCTTCACCGCGCCGCCATGGCCCAGCCCGCGCAGGATGCCGCGCGACAGGGTGGTCTTGCCGGCGCCGAGGTCGCCATGCAGGTAGATCACCCCGCGACCGCCGGTCGCCCGGGCTATGCGCCCCCCCAGCTCGAGCATGGCGTCTTCGCTCTCGGCATACAGAGTGGTCACAGACACGGGCAATGCTCCTGCAAAAGCTGACGAATGGTCGGGATCAGATCGCTGGCCGCCAGGCCCCGGCCCTGCACGCCCAGGCGCTGGCCGGCGGTCGCATGCAGCCAGACGCCGAGGGCGGCTGCGTCGAAGGCGTCCAGCCCCTGGCCGCGCAGGGCGCCGATCAGGCCGGCCAGCACATCGCCGAGGCCGGCGCCGGCCATAGCCGGGTGGCCGCGATCACAGAGCAGCAGACGGCCATCCGGCGCGGCCACCAGGCTGCCGGCACCCTTAAGCACCACCACAGCCTGGTACTTGCGCGCCAGGGCCAGGGCGGCGGCTGGCCGGTCGGCCTGCACCTCGGCGCTGGAGCTGCCGAGCAGGCGCGCCGCCTCGCCGGGATGCGGGGTGATCACACTATCGGCGGGCAACTCGACGGCGCCCGCCGCCAGCAGATTGAGCGCATCGGCGTCCCACACCTGCGCCCGCCCGCTGGCCAGCGCGGCGCTGAGCAGGCTGCGCCCCCAGGCCTGCTGACCGAGGCCGGGGCCGACCACCAGCAGATCGGCGCGCCGGCACAGCTCGACCAGCTGGTAGGTCGACTCGGTCGCCTGGCACATCACTTCGGGCAGGCGCGCCAGACTGGCAGCCAGATGCTCGCCGCGGGTCGCCAGGGACACCAGCCCGGCGCCAGCGCGCAGCGCGCTCTCGGCGGCGAGCAGGGCGGCGCCGCCGAAGCCGCGGTCGCCGCCTATCACCAGCACATGGCCGAAGCCGCCCTTGTGTGCGGTGCGTGCGCGTGGCGGCAAAAGCGGCACGGCGGTGCCGGCCAGACGCAGAGCCGTAAAGGGTTGCTGTGCGACCAGCTGCGCGTCGGCCTGCAAATCGTCGAACTGCAGCTCGCCGATCCAGTCCGGCGCGGCGCCGGTGAACAGGCCGAGCTTGAGACCGATAAAGGTCACAGTCAGGTCGGCGCGTACCGCCTGGTCGGCCACCCGGCCGCTATCGGCGCACAGGCCGGTCGGTATATCCACCGCCAGCACCGGCAGGCCGGAGGCGTTGATCGCCAGGGCGGCCGCCGCATAGGCCGGGCGCAGCTCGCCCTGGAAACCGGTGCCGAGCAGGGCGTCGACCAGCACGCCACGCAGCGCGGCGCCCTCGCCCCAGGCCTCGATGGCCACGCCGGCCGCCAGCGCCGCATCGCGGGCCAGGGCGGCATCGCCGGCCAGCTGCTCCGGGGCGCCGAGCGCCAGCACGCGCACACCCCAGCCGGCCCGTTGCGCCAGCTCGGCGATCAGGTAGCCGTCGCCGCCGTTGTTGCCGGCACCTGCCAGCACCGTCACTTCTCCGGACTGCGGCCAGCGCCGACGCAGGGCGCGCCAGGCGGCATGGGCGGCACGCCGCATCAGCTCGAAGCCGGGTGTACCGGCGGCGATCAAGCGGGCATCCAGGTCGCGCACCTGGGCGGCGCTATACAGCGGTAGGGGCAAGGCGTCGTCGGCAGGCATGGCTCGGCGGCTCGGGGCTGGGTCTGGCAGAATTATACCCATCTCCCCTGCCGCGCCGCCCATCATGTCCGACCACATCCCCGATCTCGCCCAACTGGCCCAGTCCATCAAGGACTGGGGCCGCGAGCTGGGCTTCCAGCAGGTGGGCATCACGGGCGTCGAACTGGGCGAGCACGAGCGGCACCTGCAGCGCTGGCTGGAGGCCGGCTATCAGGGCGAGATGGACTATATGGCCGCCCACGGCAGCAAGAGATCCCATCCGGACCAGCTGGTGCCCGGCACATTGCGGGTGGTGTCGCTGCGCATGGA
Organism: Pseudomonas sp. CAU 1711; assembly: GCF_039888625.1. Taxonomy (NCBI): domain Bacteria; kingdom Pseudomonadati; phylum Pseudomonadota; class Gammaproteobacteria; order Pseudomonadales; family Pseudomonadaceae; genus Pseudomonas; species Pseudomonas sp. CAU 1711. The sequence goes on along the minus strand of NZ_JBDQQT010000001.1, from coordinate 72,541 downwards.
CTACCTGCCCGGCGACACCCAGATGGCCCAGCGCTTGGCCGAGCCGGAGCGGGCCTACGTGTCGCGCTACGCACTGGGCCGCGACTACCACAAGCTGGTGCGCAAGCGCCTGCAGCAACTGGCCGAGCGCATCCAGGCGGCCATCGGCCCATTCGGCTACCGCGCCTTCGTCGACAGCGCGCCGGTGCTGGAGAAGGCCATCGCCGAGCAGGCCGGGCTCGGCTGGATCGGCAAGAACACCCTGGTGCTCAACCGCAAGGCCGGCAGCTGGTTCTTCCTCGGCGAGCTGTTCGTCGATATTCCGCTGCCGCTGGACGAGCCACATGCCGGCGAACACTGCGGGCGCTGCACGGCCTGCCTGGATATCTGCCCGACCCAGGCCTTCGTCGGCCCCTATGTGCTGGATGCGCGGCGCTGCATCTCCTACCTGACCATAGAGCTCAAGGGCGCCATCCCCGAGGAGCTGCGCGCGGCCATCGGCAACCGCGTGTTCGGCTGCGACGACTGCCAGATCGTCTGCCCCTGGAACCGCTTCGCCCGCCCCACCGAGCAGGGCGACTTCCAGCCGCGCCACGGCCTGGACAGCGGCGGCCTGGTCGAGCTGTTCCGCTGGACGGAAGAGGAGTTCCTGGCCCGCACCGAGGGCTCGCCGCTGCGCCGCGCCGGCTACGAGCGCTGGCTACGCAACCTGGCCGTGGGCCTGGGCAACGCGCCCTCGACGATACCGGTGCTGGAAGCGCTGCGGGCGCGCCGCGAGCATCCATCGGCGCTGGTGCGCGAGCATGTCGAATGGGCCCTGGCCCGGCATGGACTGCGCAGCGGCAAGCCTCAAGCGGCAAGCGGCAAGTAGAAGCACCTCGCCTCCGGCCACGACATGGGGGCTTCGCGTGGCAAGCCGCCAAGCTGCCGACCCACCACCACCCCGCTTTACTTGCAGCTTGTGGCTTGCCGCTTGAAGCGCCTCCTCAGACCTTGAGGAAGTGCTGGCGGTAGTGTCTGAGCTCGGCGATGGACTCGCGAATATCGTCCAGCGCCAGATGGGTGCCCTGCTTCTGGAACGAGTCCTTGACCTGCGGCGCCCACATGCCGGCGAGTATCTTCAGGGTCGAGACATCCAGGTAGCGGTAGTGGAAGTAGGCCTCCAGGGCCGGCATGTACTTGTAGAGGAAGCGCCGATCCTGACCGATGCTGTTGCCGCAGATCGGCGACTTGCCCTTGGGCACCCACTGTTCGAGGAAGGCGATGGTCTGCGCCTCGGCGGCGGCGGTGTCTATCTTGCTGTCACGCACGCGCTGGGTCAGGCCGCTCTCGCCATGGGTGCGGGTGTTCCACTCGTCCATCCCGGCCAGCACCGCATCGCCGTGGTGGATGGCGATCGCAGGGCCCTCCGCCAGCACGTTGAGATCGCTGTCGGTGACTATGGTGGCGATCTCGATGATGACGTCCCGCTCCGGTTCCAGCCCGGTCATTTCCAGGTCGATCCAGATCAGGTTGTTGGGGTTCTGCGGCATGGCGTTCTGCTCCTGTGCGAATGCCGGCAGTTTAGCCGTTCACAGATGCCAGAGCAGCAGGCGCGAGGCGCGCCAGTCGTGCAGCTCGATGACTTCGCCGGCCGGCACCCCCGGCACCTCGAAGCTGTTGCTGATCAGCAGGCTGCCCGGGCGCATCTCCCGCCGCGCCTTGGCCCAGAGTTCAGCCATGGGCGCGGGGGAGAGAAAGCAGTAGACCGCGTCGTAGTCGCCCAGCGGCTCGTCCCATAGGCTGCGATAGCGCACCCGGCAGTTGCGGTGCGGCAGGCAGCGCAGCCAGGCCAGGAGGAACGGCAACGGCGCCGTCTCCACCCCGACCAGGCGCGCCCGCGGGTAGTCGCGGGCCAGCTGCACCAGGGCGCCGCCCAGGCCACAGCCGAGATCGACGAAGCGAAAGTCCGCCGGCAACCCGACCAGACGCTCGCTCAGACGCCGACGGGTACGCGCGCCACTGAGGTAGAGCGGCACCCGCTCGCGAAAACTGTTCCAGTTGACCAGCAGCAGCAACAGGAAGGCGGCGAGAAACCACCAGGCCGGCCAGGCGCGGCCGTGCAGCGCCAGCAGCGCCGGCACGAAGGCCAGATTGAGCGGCAGCCACCAACGCCGCAGGCCGAGACCGTGGCCGAGCGCCGCGGCCAGCGCGCCCTGGCCCAGCGCCGCCTGCCACAGGCTCGGGCGCCAGTCGCCGAGCCGCGCCAGGGCGAGCAGCAGCGCGGCCACGCCGAGCAGAGCCAGGAGCTGGGCCAGCAGGGCGAGCAATGCGGGGGAGCGGGTGCGCAGGCGTTCGAGCATGCGCCCGTTGTACCACGCGGGCCGCACGGAGGCTCGTGCTAAACTCGCCGCCGTTTTCTCACCCACCGGAAAGGCCATGGCCAAACGCCAACTGACCCGCCGCCAGAGCTGGCGCATCGAAAAAGTCCAGGAGGAGCGCGCCGCCCGCGCGGCCAAGCGCGAATCGCGCCTGTTGGAAGAGCTGGAAGGCGGTGACCTGGGCCCGGAGCAGACCGGCCTGGTGATCGCCCACTTCGGCGTACAGGTCGAGGTCGAGACCCTGGAGGGCGAGCGGGTCGGCCAGGTGCAGCGCTGCCACCTGCGCGCCAACCTGCCGGCACTGGTCACCGGCGACCGGGTGGTGTGGCGCTCCGGCCACCAGGGCCACGGCGTGATAGTCGCGCAGCTGCCGCGCTCGTCCGAACTGTGCCGCCCGGATATGCGCGGCCAGCTCAAGCCGGTGGCCGCCAACGTCGACCTTCTGGTCATCGTCTTCGCCCCGCTGCCGCACCCGCACGCCAATCTGATCGACCGCTACCTGGTGGCCGCCGAGCATGCCGGCATCCGCCCACTGCTGCTGCTGAACAAGGCCGACCTGATCGACGACGAGAATGCACCGCACGTGGAGGGGCTGATCGACACCTACCGCCAGCTCGGCTACGAGCTGCAGGAAGTCTCGGCGCGCCAGGGCGGCGGCATGCAGCAGTTGCAGGCGCGCCTGGACGGCCATGTCAGCGTGTTCGTCGGCCAGTCCGGGGTGGGCAAGTCTTCGCTGGTCAACAGCCTGCTGCCGGGCGTGGACACCCGGGTCGGCGAGCTGTCGGAGGTCACCGGCAAGGGCACCCATACCACCACCACGGCGCGCCTGTTCCACTTCCCCGGCGGCGGCGAGCTGATCGACTCGCCCGGCATTCGCGAGTTCGGCCTGGTGCATGTCAGCCGGGACGACGTCGAGGCCGGTTTCATCGAGTTCCGCGACCTGCTCGGCACCTGTCGCTTCCGCGACTGCAAGCACGACCGCGAGCCCGGCTGCGCCCTGCTCCAGGCCCTGGAGGAGGGGCGCATCCAGCCGCAGCGCATGGCCAGCTACCGGCATATCCTGGCCAGCCTGCCCGAACCCGAGTACTGATACGAAGAGGCCGCGACAAGCGCGGCCTCCTTCACTCGCGGGGCTGGTCGATCTGCAGGGTGCCGTCCTCGAAGATGTTCAGGCGCCGGCGCAGCTCGGCCGGCTGCGCCGGCTCGCCCGGCACACCAGCGTCCTGGCCGGGCGCGCTCGCCTCGGTGGGCGCCGCAGGCTCCGCGGGCTCGCCCAGGCCATCGCCATCCTGCTCGCCCTCGATGGCACGCTGGGCCTTCTTGGTCAGCACTATGATGTCGATGCGTCGGTTCACCGGGTTGAGCGGGTCGTTGCGGTCGAACAGCGCCGAGGAGGCGTACCCCACCACCCGCGCCACCCGCTCGTCCGGGTAGCCGCCGGCGACCAGGGTGCGCCGCGCCGCGTTGGCGCGATTGGCCGACAACTCCCAGTTGCCGAACTCGCCGCTGCCGGCGAAGGGCTTGGCGTCGGTGTGGCCGCTGACGCTGATCTTGTTCGGCACCGCCTTGATGGTCTCGGCAAGGATCAGCAGGATGTCCTCGAAATAGGGCTGCAGGCGCGCGCTGCCGAGGTCGAACATGGGCCGGTTCTCGGCGTCCATGATCTGGATGCGCAGGCCGTCCTGGGTGATCTCGAAGAGGATCTGGTCCTTGAACTTCTGCAGCTCGGGGTTCTCGTCGACCTTGGTCTGCAGCTCCTGCAGCAGCAGCTCCAGCCGTTCGCGCTCGACCTGTTCGGCCAGGCTCTCGGCCTGCTCCTTGTCGATCGCGGCCTGCTGGTCGGACTCGGAGTCCACCGTCGCGTCGGCGGCGTCCGGGGCATCCTTCATCTCCGGATTGAGGGTGCGATCCGGCGCCGGCGTCGGCGTGCCGCCCAGGTCGATGACATAGGGACTGGCGCTCTCGGTGAAGCCGATGGGGTCCTGAAAATAACCGGAGATGGCCTTCTTCTGCTCGGGCGTGGCCGAGGACATCAGCCACATCACCAGGAAAAAGGCCATCATGGCGGTAGCGAAGTCGGCGAAGGCGATCTTCCAGGCGCCACCATGGTGGCCACCGGCGGTCTTCTTGACCCGCTTGACCAGTATCGGCTGATTGTTCTCCATGGCTCAGTCTTGGTCAGTTGCCACGCATGGCCTGTTCGAGCTCGGTGAAGCTCGGCCGATGCGCCGGCAGCAGCACCTTGCGCCCGAACTCCACGGCCAGGGTCGGCGGCATGCCGGATGCGGAAGCGACCAGGGTGGCCTTGATCGCCTCGTACAGGTTCAGTTCCTCCTTGGCATCGTGTTCCAGGGCGCCGGCCAGCGGCGCGAAGAAGCCGTAGGAGGCGAGGATGCCGAGGAAGGTACCGACCAGGGCGGTGGCCACCTTCTCGCCGATCTGCGCGTTGTCGGCGGTGGCCAGGATCGACATGGTGATCACGATGCCCAGCACCGCCGCCACGATACCCATGGCCGGCATGCCGTCGGCCACCTTGGCCACCGCGTGGGCCGGGTGTTCGAGCTCCTCCTTGAGGCTGGTGATCTCCATGTCGAAGAGGTTCTCCAGTTCATGGGGCGCCATGTTGCCGCTGGACATGATGCGCAGGTAGTCGCAGATGAAGGCGGTCATCTGCGCGTCCTTGAGAATGGCCGGATACTTGCTGAAGATCGGACTGGCGTTGGGGTCTTCGACATCGGCCTCGATGGCCATCATGCCCTCGCGCCGGCTCTTGTTGAGGATCTCGTAGAGCAGCTTGAGCACTTCCAGATAGAAGGCATGGGTGAAGCGGCTGCTGAACATCGCCAGCGACTTCTTGAACACCGTCATGAAGGCGCTGCTGGGGTTGGCCTGGAGGAAGGCACCGAGGGCCGCACCGCCGATGATCATGACCTCGAAGGGATGCACCAGGGCCATGAGCTTGCCACCGGACAGGATGAAGCCGCCAAAGACGCAGCCGAAAACTACCAGGATGCCGACGATCTTGATCATGAAAATTGAGCTTGCAGAGTCAGTCGAAAGGGTTATTTCAAACAACCCTTCTAATTATCGGAAGTATTGCGCCAGACTATAGGCAGTAAAGGCGAAAAGCCAGTTTGGCTCAACCCGCATGCCCCAATCCGAAAGCCCACCACGCACCCTGGAAGCCTGGCTCAAGCAGCTGGACGCGGCACGCCTGCCCGTCGCCAGTCGGCACCACGAAAACGTCAGGCGCGCGCTGCTGGACGGGCGCAAGTCGCTACGCGACATCGCCGAGTGCATGCAGGACAGCCCGAGCATAGTGCTGGCCATGCTGCGCGAGGCCAACCGCAGTGGTGGCAGCTTCGCCGAGCCGGCCGAGAGCCTGGAGATGGCCCTCAACCGCCTGGGCCTGAAACGCGCGGAAACACTCCTGCAGCAGATGACGGTGCTGGACGAGACGCAGATCCCCCTGCCGCTGCGCCAGCTGCAACTGGTCAGCCTGCACGCCTCGCAACAGGCCAGCGGCCTGTTCGCCGGGCGCCTGGCACGCCTGTGGCAGGAGATCCACTGGGGCAGCCTGCTGTTTCTCGCGCCCCTGTGGCCACTGGTGGCCAGCCAGCCACAGCTGTTCGAGGCCTGGGAGCAGCGCGTGCTGGGCCGTGGCGAGCCGGGCCCCAAGGTCGAGCGCGAGCTGCTCGGCGTACCGCTGTTGCAGCTGTGCCTGGCCCTGGCCCAGCACTGGCGCCTGCCCGAGTGGATAGTCCAGGGTTACCGCCTGCTGGTCGAGGATCGCCGGCGCCTGGTCAAGGCCCTGCACCTGGCCCGCGACAACCAGCACCCCCTGCACCAGCAGCAGATGCTCGACGCAGACCCGGCCCTGCGCCGCTGGCTGACCCAGCCGGGCAACAGCATCCTGCTGGCCAACGGCCTGGCCCTCTCCAGCCACCACAACTGGCGCTGCGAACACCACCTGCGCTGGCAACGCCTGGCCGGCCTGTATCTGCAGACCGCCCTGCCCGACTTGCAGCAGTTGATCCATCAGCAGGCCGCGCAGAGCGCGCGCAGGCACGAGGCGAACGGCCTCTGGCACCCGGCCGAGGCCCTGCTCTGGCCCTGGGACGCCTGTCGCCTGCAGCGCCAGCGCCCGGCCCCTGCGCCCAAGGCCAATGCCGCCCTGGAGCAGTGGAAGCAGCACTGCGCGCGCCTGCTGGCCCAGCCCTCGCCCTTCGCCAACGTGCTGCAGCTGACCGCCTGCGCCGGCCAGGCCCTGCAGGCCGCCGGCATGAGCCGGCTGCTGGTGCTGCTGGCCGACCGCACTCACAGCCGCCTGCTGGCCCAGCAAGCGATCGGACTACCCGCGACGGCGGCGCAGCTGCGCCTGGACCCGGCGCAGAGCCAGGTATTGCGCCGCCTGCTGGCGGAGCCGGGGCAACTGCGCCTGACGCCGGCCAACCTGGCGCAGGTCTCTGCCCTGCTGCCGGGTAGCCTCAAGGCCCTGTTCGACGGCGAGCACCTGCTGCTGCGCTCCATCGCCAGCAATGGCCGGGTGGTGATGCTGCTGGTGGCCGACCAGGGCGGCGGCGAATTCGGCGCCACCGGCGTGCAGGCCTTCGGCAAAACCGTGCAATGCATCGAGCGAGCCCTGGCGACCTTTGCCCGCCGCGGCATGTAGGGTCTGTTGTCGTTTCGGCGCACGCCGCGTTGCAGCGAAAAATCTCGCCAGGCTAGGCGCGGGACGCAGGTAATGGTGATCCCTTGCCAAGTCCCGCAACGACGCATGGCGAGATTTTCCGCGCAACCCGCAGGGACGGGCCAGTTTTTGCGCGGAACGTCGTTACTCGACGGATCATTTGGGCGACCAAACTTCCCGTCTCGCGCCTAGCTCCGCGCAAAAACTGGCTCCGTCGCGGTCGCGGCGAAACGGCAACAGACCCTAACCTTTCCGCTACAATCCGCCTCTTTACTCGCCCTGGAGGCTCCATGTCCGCCTTCTCCGACCTGCCGCTGGTGATCGAGCCGGCCGAACTGGCCACACGCCTGTCCGCCGCCGAGCTGATCCTGGTCGACCTCAGCTCCGCCGCCCGCTATGCCGAGGGGCATATCCCCGACGCGCGCTGGGTCGACGGCAAGCGCACCCAGCTGGGCCAGCCGCCGGCGCCCGGCCTGCTGCCGGAACTGGCGCAACTCGAAGCGCTGTTCGGCGAGCTGGGTCACCGGGCGGATGCGGTCTATGTGGTCTACGACGACGAAGGCGGCGGCTGGGCCGGGCGCTTCATCTGGCTGCTCGACGTGATCGGCCATGGCCGCTACCACTTCCTCAACGGCGGCCTGCAGGCCTGGATGAGCGAAGGCCGCGAACTGAGCCAGGCCGTGCCGGCGCAGGCACGCGGCAGCGCCAGCCTGACCCTGCACGACGAGCCCAGCGCCAGCCGCGCCTATCTGCAGAGCCGCCTGGGCGCCGCCGACCTGGCGGTGTGGGACGCCCGCGCGCCGGACGAATTCAGCGGCGCGAAAGTGCTGGCCGCACGCGGCGGCCATGTACCGGGCGCGGTCAACTTCGAGTGGACCGCCGGCATGGACCCGCAACGCGGCCTGCGCATCCGCGCCGACATGGCCGAGGTGCTGGAGCGTCTCGGCATCACCCGGGACAAGGAAGTGATCACCCATTGCCAGACCCATCGCCGCTCCGGCTTCACCTATGTGGTGGCCAAGGCGCTGGGTTATCCGCGGGTCAAGGCCTATGCCGGCTCCTGGTCCGAATGGGGCAACCTGCCCGACACCCCGATCGAACACTGATTTCAAGGAATTGCGATGAAAGAGCGCCTGTTTATCCTCAGCCAGTACCTGCTGCCCCACCACTTGCTGTCGCGCCTGATCGGCTGCGCCGCCGAGTGCCGCGCCGCCTGGTTCAAGGACCGCCTGATCGGCTGGTTCGCCAAGCAGTACCAAGTGAACATGGCCGAGGCCCAGGTCGAGGAGCTGACGGCCTACGAGCACTTCAATGCCTTCTTCACCCGCGCCCTGAAGGACGGCGCCCGCCCGCTGGACGAGGCGCCCGGCGCCATTCTCTGCCCGGCCGACGGTGCGATCAGCCAGCTCGGCCCCATCGAGCAGGGGCGCTGTTTCCAGGCCAAGGGCCATAGCTTCAGCGTGCTGGAGCTGCTCGGCGGCGACGCCGAGCGTGCCGCCCCCTTCATGGGCGGCGACTTCGCCACCGTCTACCTGTCGCCCAAGGACTACCACCGCGTGCATATGCCGCTGGCCGGCACCCTGCGCGAGATGGTCTATGTGCCGGGCCGGCTGTTCTCGGTCAACCAGAGCACTGCGGAAAACGTGCCCGAACTGTTCGCCCGTAACGAGCGCGTGGTCTGCCTGTTCGACACCGAACGCGGGCCGATGGCCGTGGTACTGGTCGGCGCCATGATAGTGGCCAGCATCGAGACGGTCTGGGCCGGGCTGGTCACCCCACCCAAGCGCGAGCTGAAGAGCACCCGCTACGACGAGGCCGCCCGCGCCGCCATCGAACTGGCCAAGGGCGGCGAGCTGGGCCGCTTCAAGCTGGGTTCCACCGCCATCGTGCTGTTCGGCCCGGGGCAGGTGCAGTGGGCCGAGGGACTCGCCGCCGGCAGCGCGGTGCGCATGGGCCAGGCACTAGGGCTGGCGCGCGGAGCCTGAAGGGCCGAGCGCGACCCTGCGGAACATCCGGCAAACCAACGGGGTCGAACCCCTGAATGACCGATAGCGTCGTGGCTGCCAGAGCCGCACGTTACTGCTAGAGTTCCCCATAGCCCTTCACTAGAGAGGGAAGGTCGCCTGCACTAGGACCCCCGATGGACAAACAAAGCCCTCATCTGCTCCTGCGTGTCCCCACCCCAACCAGACAGGACCTGACCTTCTGCGAGGCCAACTCTCGCGACCTGAAACGCTGGATCGCCCACCTGCCCAAGGCCAATATCGGCGAAACGGCACGCCAGCTGTACCACGGCCTGATCGAACTGAATCAGCTGATCAGCGCGCCCGACAATCGCCTGCAACTGCTCGAGCTGCTGCGCCCGGAAGTGCACTTCGTCTGCCAGCACCTGGAGCGCCACTTCCTCAACCAGTCCATCGTGCTCGACGACCGCCCGCGCAAGGTCGCCAATCTCTGCCAGGCCCTGCAGAACCATCTGGCAATCGGCTACAAACTGATCGTCACCCAGGAGCTGCCGCGCTTCAGCAAGGAACGCCCGCAGCTACTGGCCGTCGCCCTGCAGCGTGCCGCCCACAGCCTGTGCGGCCCGCTGACGCGCGCCAACCAGCTCTACTGTCCGATTCCGGAAGGCCTGTGGCTGGAGCTGCACCAGCTCTACCGGATCGCCCAACAGCATGAGCTACAGCGCCTGCAGGTGAAGGACGGCCTCGCCCGCGGCGGCGCCAGCCAGAGCCTCGAGCATGTCTACATCGGCGCACTACTGCTCGGTTGCGCACGCTGCAACCAGTTGCGCCAGAGCGGCATCGCCCGCCTGGCCGAGGCCCTGGAGAGCTGGAGCGAGCTGGCCGCCCTGCGCCGCGCCGACGACCCGCGCAGCCTGTTCGTCGTCGCCCCGCAACAGGACGGCCCGCCACGCTACAAGTCGCTGTACGGCGCAGCGGAGCTGGGCAACCTGCTGGGGCTCGACCCCCAGCCGCTGGTGGACGCCATCAAGGAACATCTGCTGCTCCCCCCGGACAGCAAGGAACAACGCCGCCTGCCCCTGCCCGAAGGCCTGTCGACCGACCTGCTGCAACACCTCGGTGCGGCCTGGGGCGACATCGCCGAGCGCACCTTCCAGCGCCATCCGGGGCACGGCAGCCTGACCCTGTGCATCGGCATGTCCGCCCTGCACTTCAACCTGGCGGGCCAGCGCAGTTTCGCCGATGTGCTGCAGCACCCCGAGGCCTCGCGCAGCGCCCAGTTCAAGGCCAGCAACAGCGGTGCCAAGAACACCCCCGATGTCTGGGCCGGTGCCTTCGACGCCCAACGCGAGAGCCACTGGGAAGGCGTGCTGCCGATGGAGGAGATCCAGTACCGAGCCAGCAGCAAGACGAACGAGCCGCAACCCACGGGCGATGTCGAGAGCTACCCCTGCCACGAACTGCCGATCATCAATCACAGCCCCGGCGGCTACTGCCTGAGCTGGCCCAAGGAGGTGCCGAACCAGCTGCAGGCCGGCGAATTGCTGGGCGTCCAGGATGCCCCGGGGCAGGCCTGGAGCGTGGCCGTGGTGCGCTGGATCCGCCAGGTACGCGGCGGCGGCACGCAGATGGGCATCGAGCTGATCGCCCCGCACGCACAGCCCTGCGGCGTTCAGCTGGTGCGCAAGAGCGAACAGAACAGCCAGTACCTGCGCGCCCTGCTGCTGCCGGAAATCAGCGTGATCTCGCGCCCGGCCAGCCTGATCACCCCCCGCCTGCCCTTCCAGGAGAGCCACAAGGTGATGATCAACCACGACGGCGAGGAGACCCGCGCCGTGCTCAGCCGCCGCCAGGCCAGCACCGGCAGTTTCAACCAGTTCGAATACCGCGTGCTAGAGAGCGGCAAACCCGCCGACGGGACTTCCGTCACAGCCAAGAAGGAGACCAGCAAGGGCGGCGAGGAAGACTTTGACTCACTCTGGAAGTCGCTGTAGATTGCGGCAGACAGACCATCTGTCGCCTTTTTGCAGCCGCTCTTCGGCGCTATCCAAGCACACCTCATGGCCATCGAAAAAAAAACCATACGTCTGCTGATTCTGGAAGATTCGCAGAACGAGGCCGAGCGTCTGGTCAGCCTGTTCCGCAATGCCGGACGCGCGACCCGGGTGCATCGCATCACCTCCAGCGATGAGCTGGCCGAGGTACTGCAGCAGAGCTGGGATCTGCTGATCTGCGCCCCCAGCAGCGAGCATCTCGAGCCGAGCGAGGCGATCACCGCGATCCGTCGCCAGTCCAAGGACATCCCGGTGATCCAGCTGGTCGCCGACAACGACTCCGACGCCATCACCGAGGCCCTGATGCTGGGCGCCCGCGATGCCCTGCCGCAGGGCGAGGACGAGCGCCTGATCCTGGTGGCCAATCGCGAGCTGGCCAGCCTGGAAGAGCGGCGCGCACGGCGCACCGCCGAGGTGGCGCTGCGCGAGGCCGAGAAGCGCTGCCAGCTGCTGCTGGACAGCTCGGTGGACGCCATCACCTATGTCCACGACGGCATGCACATCTACGCCAACCGCGCCTACCTCAAGCTGTTCGACTACGAGGACGGCGAGGAGCTGGAAGGCATGCCGATGATCGACCTGATCGCCGGCGAGGACCAGGCCCGCTTCAAGGACTTCCTGAAGAACTATGCCAGCGGCGAGAGCGCCGCCGAGCTCGGCTGCAGCGGGGTCAGGGCCGACGGCCAGCGCTTCCAGGTGCGCATGAGCTTCTCCCCGGCCACCTACGACGGCGAACCCTGCATCCAGGTGGTGATCCGCGCCGAGAACGACAACGCCGAGCTGGAAGAGAAACTGCGCGAGATCAGCAGCCAGGACCTGGTCACCGGCCTGTTCAACCGCCCCTATTTCCTCGAGCTGATGGACACCGCCGCCCAGCGCGCGGTCAGCGGCACGCAGATCGCCAGCCTGGCCTACATCCGCCTCGATCGCTATGGCGAGATTGCCGCCGACCTCGGACTGGCCGGCATCGACCTGCTGCTCACCGACCTGGCCAACCTGTTGCGCGAGCACTTCCCCAGCGAGGTCCAGCTCGCCCGCTTCGCCGACGACGTGTTCACCGCCCTGCTGCCGGGCCAGTCTCCCCAGCAGTGCGAGGAGCAGCTCGGCGGCCTGCTGAAGAAGGTCGAGGGGCATCTGTTCGACATCAACGGGCGCACCGCGCAGACCACCCTGTCGATCGGCGTGGCCGGCCTCAGCGAGCAGACCAGCAAGGCCCAGGAAGTGGTCGACCGCGCCCACCGTTGCGCCGACGAACTGGAAGGCAACGCGATCAAGGTGTTCAACCCGGCCGACGAACTGGCCGCCGCCGCCAATCGCGGCAACCTGACCGCCATGGTCCAGCAGGCCCTGGAGAACAACAGCTTCCGCCTGCTGTTCCAGCCGATCATCAGCCTACGCGGCGACAGCGACGAGCACTACGAGGTGCTGCTGCGTCTGCTCAACCCACAGGGCGAGGAAGTGCCCCCGGGCGACTTCCTCAGCGCCGCCAAGGAAGCCGGCCTGGCCGAGAAGATCGACCGCTGGGTGATACTCAACTCGATCAAGCTGCTCGCCGAGCACCGCAGCAAGGGCCACAACACCCGCCTGTTCGTGCACCTGTCGGGAGGCAGCCTGCAGGACCAGACCCTGCTGCCCTGGCTTAGCGTCGCCCTCAAGGCCGCGCGCCTGCCCTCGGACGCGCTGGTGTTCCAGATCGGCGAGCCCGACGCCGTGGCCTACCTCAAGCAGGCCAAGGCCCTCACCCAGGGCCTGGCCGGACTGCACTGCAAGGTTGCCCTGAGCCAGTTCGGCTGCGCGCTCAACCCCTTCAATACGCTCAAGCACCTGCACGTCGACTTCGTGAAGATCGACGGCTCCTTCTCCCAGGACCTGTCCAACGCGGAGAACCAGGAGGCGCTGAAGACCCTGCTGGCCAGCCTGCACGCCCAGGCCAAGCTGACCATAGTGCCCTTCGTCGAGAGCGCCAGCGTGCTGGCCACCCTCTGGCAGGCCGGGGTCAACTATATCCAGGGCCACTACCTGCAAGGCCCCAGCCAGTCGATGGACTACGACTTCTCCGCCGGAGAGGAATAAAGGCAGCCCTAAGCTGCAAGCTTCAAGCTTCAAGCCGCAAGCGTCGAGCCGCTCGGCTTGTGCTTTAACTTGCAGCTTGTGGCTTGCTACCTTTATTCCTGCCCGTCGCGGTCGCGAAAGCCGAGCAGGTAGAGGATGCCGTCCAGGCCCAGGGTGGAGATCGCCTGCTTGGCCGACTGCTTGACCAGCGGCTTGGCGCGGAAGGCCACGCCGAGGCCGGCCAGGCCGAGCATCGGCAGGTCGTTGGCGCCGTCGCCCACGGCGATGGTCTGTTCCAGGCGCAACCCCTCCTTCTCGGCCAGCTCGCGCAGCAGATCGGCCTTGCGCTGGGCATCGACGATGGGTTCGACCGCCTGCCCGGTGACCTTGCCGTCGACTATCTGCAACTCGTTGGCGAACACATAATCGATGCCCAGCTTGGCCTGCAGCTGCCTGGCGAAGTAGGTGAAACCGCCGGACAGGATGGCGGTCTTGTAGCCCAGGCGCTTGAGTTCGGCGAACAGCACTTCGGCGCCCTCGGTCAGGCGCAGGGAAGCGCCGATCTCCTCCAGCACGTCCTCGGACAGCCCCTGCAGCAGAGCCAGGCGCTCCTTGAAGCTGGCGCGGAAGTCCAGCTCGCCGCGCATCGCCCGCTCGGTGATCTCGGCCACCTGCTCGCCGACCCCGGCGGCCTTGGCCAGCTCGTCTATCACCTCGGCCTCGATCAGCGTGGAGTCCATGTCGAACACCGCCAGGCGACGGTTGCGGCGGAACACCGAGTCGCGCTGGAAGGCGATATCGACGTTGAGCTCCTGGGCCACGCTGAGAAACTCGGCGCGCAAGGCATCGACATCGGCCGGCTCGCCGCGCACGGAGAACTCGATGCAGCCCTTGCCCTGGTCGGCCGGCGTGTCCAGCGGCATGCGCCCGGACAGGCGATCGATATGGTCGATGTTCAGCCCGTATTTGGCGGTGATCGAGCTGACCCGCTGCAGCTGCTCGGCGCTGACCCTGCGGGTCAGCAGGGTGACGATGTAGCGGCTCTTGCCCTGGCCACTGACCCACTGCTGGTAGTCGGCCTCGGAGACCGGGGTGAAGCGCACCTGCTGATCCAGCTTGTAGGCGGTGAACAGCACCTCCTTGAGCACCGAGGAACCGCGTTCGGTATGCGGGATCTCGACCAGGATGCCGAACGACAGGGTGTCGTGGATCACCGCCTGGCCGATGTCGAGGATATTCACCCCGCCCTGCGCCAGCGCGCCGGTAATGGCGGCGGTCAGCCCCGGCCGGTCTTCTCCGGTGATATTGATCAGAACGATTTCACTCACGGCTTGGACTCCAGGCGGGCAGATGAGCGGCGAAAAGGCGCACATTCTACCCCGACAGCCCGGCCAGCGGCACGGCCGACGCTTTGCCGGCCCAGGGCCGCTCGCTATACTGCGCGGCACTTCCAGTCGACAAGAGCCGCGCTCTGTGAACCGGCCCGCCCAGGTCAAACCCGACAACTTCTTCCTGTTGCTGTTCAATGCCCTGCGCCAGCGCCGCGTGCCCATCGCCCTGCGCATCGCCAGCCACAGCCTGCTGCTGGTCGCCCTGGCCCTGGTGATCTACGCCTGGGTGATGGGCATGCAGTTCAAGCAGGCCATGCAGCAGCAGGCCGACGCCCTCGGCCAGAGCCTGACCGTGCAGACCGCCGCCTCGGCCACCGAGCTGCTGGTGTCCAACGACATCCTCAGCCTCAACGTGCTACTCGGCAACCTGGCGAAGAACCCCCTGGTGGCGCACGCGGCCATCTATAGCGTGGACAACCGCATCCTCGCCGAGGCCGGTGCCCGCCCGGTGCAGAGCCTGCTCGGCGAGACCGAGGGGCTGTACTCCACGCCCATCACCTTCCAGGAAGTGATCGCCGGGCAGCTGCGCATCAGCCTGGACATGCAGCAGTTCCAGCAGCCGATGACCATCAGCCTGCAGAGCATGGGCCTGCTCAGCCTGATCCTGCTGGCCCTGGCCATGTCGCTGAGCCTGCGCCTGGGCCGCCACATCTCCATTCCGCTGCTGCAGCTGCGCCTGTGGCTGCGCGACCCGGACGACCCCGCCCCCGGCGCCGGCCGCCAGGACGAGATCGGCGACCTGGCCCGCCAGCTGCAGGCCCGCCTGGTGCCCGAGAAAGCGGAGCCCGAGCCGCAGCACGAGCCGCAGCACGAGCCCCAGGACGACTACGCCGACTTCGCCGACCACGAGCACTTCGCCGACGCCCAGCAAACGCACGAACCCGGCTTCGCCATGCCCGACCTACGCGCTGCTGCGGACTACGACGAGGACTTCGCCGAGCCGGCCGCGCGCCCCGCGCCTGCGTTTCGCCAGGACGACGACGATCCCTTCGCCGACCTGCGCGACCTGCAGCCCGAGCCCGCGTTCGAGCCGGCCCAGCCGCAGCCGAGCGTCGAGCCGGCGCAAGTCGAGCGCCGCATCAGCACTGCCGTGCTGGCCGTCCAGCTGGGCGCCCAGGAACAGTTGCGCCACCTGCCCCGCGCGCGCCTGCTCGACTTGCTGCAGCGCTACCGCGACTGCCTGGAACAGGCCGCCGCGCTGTACCAGGGCAAGCTGTTCACCCTCAACGACGGCAGCAGCCTGATGCTGTTCTCCAGCGAGTACGCCGGCGAGGACCACCTGACCCACGCCCTGTGCTGCGGCGAACTGCTGCGCGCCCTCGGCCACGCCCTGCAGATCGAGGTGGCCGACAGCGGCATCACCCTGCAGCTGCAGCTGGGCCTGACCCGCAGCGATGAGGAGATCGGTCCGAGCCAGGCCGAGGTGCTGCTCAGCGAGGCGGCCCAGGACGCCCTGGCCCTGGCCCAGCACAGCCGCAACCTGCTGCTGGTGCAGCGCGGCGTCGCCGACGACCCGCTGCTGCGCCAGTGCGCGCGCATCCGCGCCATCGCCAGCCCCGAGGGTGCCAGCTGCGTCGAGCGCCTGCTCGACCCCTACCCCTCGCTGCTGGAACGCCAGCTGGCGCGCATGCACGAGCACTCTTGACCACCCTGATCACGCACCCGCTGCCGGTCCTGGCCCTGGGGCTGGCGCTCGGTCCGCGCCTGCTGCCGCCACGTCTGCTGCTGGCAGGCCTGCTCTTCAGCCTGCTGCCGGATGCCGACGTGCTGGCCTTCAGGTTCGGCATCGCCTATGCCGACGCCTTCGGCCACCGCGGCTTCAGCCATTCGCTGCTATTTGCCGGCCTCACCGGCGTGCTAGGCGCGCTGGGTTGCCGCCTGCTGCACTGCGGGCCGCTGCGCGCCTTCTGCTGGATCACCTTGGCCAGCGCCTCGCACGGCCTGCTGGACGCCGCCACCGACGGCGGCCTGGGCGTGGCCTGGCTGTGGCCCTGGAGCGAGCAGCGCTTCTTCCTGCCCTGGCGGCCGATCGAGGTGTCGCCCTTCGTGCAGGGTTTCTTCACTCAGCGCGGCCTGGACGCGCTGGCCTCCGAGGCGCGCTGGGTCTGGCTGCCCTGCCTGGGCCTGGCGCTGAGCGGCCTGGCCCTGCGCCACTTTCACGCCCGCGCCAGCAGGCGCTCCAGACCGGCCAGCAGGCGCGCCAACGCGCCCTGATTGGCGCGCAGCACGCCGAGACCGGCCTCGGCCCGGCGCCGGGCCTCGGCCGGATCGGCGAACAGGCCGCGCAACGCCGCATGCAGCTGCTCGGCATCCGCCACCTCCAGCAGGTCGCCGGCGCCGCGCAGCTGCGCGGCGATCTCTAGGAAGTTGAACAGGTGCGGGCCGGATAGCAGCGGCTTGCCCAGTGCCGCCGGCTCCAGCAGGTTGTGCCCGCCGTTGGCGACCAGACTGCCACCGACCAGGGCCAGGTCGGCCAGGGCATAGAGGAACAGCAGCTCGCCCAGGGTATCGCCGAGCAGAACCTGAGTGCCCGCCTCGACCGGCTCGCCGACGGAGCGGCGCACGCAGGCGAAGCCCTCGCGCCGGCACAGCTCGTACACCTGCTGGAAACGTTCCGGATGACGCGGCACCAGGATCAGCAGGGCATCGTCGCGCTCGGCCAGCAGCCGGCGATGGGCCGCCAGCGCCACCTCGTCCTCGCCGGCATGGGTGCTGGCGGCGATCCACACCGGCCGCTGCGCCGCGCCCCAGGCCGTGCGCAGTTCGCCGGCACGCCGCGGCAGCTCGGCGTCGACGCCGAGATCGAACTTGATCGAGCCGGTCACCTCGACGCATTCACTGCGCGCCCCCAGCGCGCGGAAGCGCTCGGCCTCGGCCTCGGTCTGCACCGCGATCAGCTCCAGCTCGGCCAGCATCGGCGCGGTCAGCCGGGAGAAGCGCGCATAGCCGCGCGCCGAGCGCTCGGACAGGCGCGCATTGGCCAGCGCCACGGGAATCCCGCGCCTGTGGCAGGCATGGATATGGTTGGGCCACAGCTCGGTCTCCATGATCACCGCCAGGCGCGGGCGCAGGCGCTCGATGAAGCGCGCGCAGGCCCAGGGCAGGTCGTAGGGCAGGTAGCAGTGCTGGATGCGGTCGCCGAACAGGACCTGGATGCGCTCGGAGCCGGTCGGGGTCATGCAGGTGACGGTGATCGGCAGTTCGGGATGGCGTTCCAGCAACTCGCGGATCAAGGGCGCCGCGGCGATGCTCTCGCCCAGCGACACGGCATGGATCCAGATGCCACCGGCGCGCAGTTCGGGCAGGCCGCAGGCGAAGCGCTCGCCGATGCGCCGGCCATAGGCCGGCGCGCGCCAGGCGCGCCACAGCAGGCGCAGGAAGATGATCGGCAGGGCCAAGTGCAGGAGCAGGGTGTACAGGGTTCTGTTCATGGGCGCGCAGCTTAGCAGGCCGCCGCACAAGCACCTATGCCGCAACTGGCATGCGGATGACGCTTTTCCGCCTCCGACGGACAAGGCGCCGTGGCACAATGCGCGCCGCACTCCCGGAGAAGTCCCATGAGCGGTTATCTGTACCTGGCCATCGCCATAATCGCCGAAGTCATCGCCACCACCGCGCTCAAGGCCGTCGACGGGCTGAGCAAGCCGCTGCCGCTGATCCTGGTGGTGGTCGGCTATGGCATCGCCTTCTGGATGCTCAGCCTGGTGATGAAGAGCCTGCCGGTGGGCGTCACCTACGCCATCTGGTCGGGCCTGGGCATAGTGCTGATCAGCATCGCCGGCCTGCTGGTCTACGGCCAGAAACTCGACCTGGCGGCCCTGCTGGGCATCGGCCTGATCGTCGCCGGCGTCATGGTCATCCAGCTGTTCTCCGGCAGCAGCGGCCACTGAGCCCTGGCGGTTATACTGCGTGCCTGATCCACAGCGAGCCCGCGCATGTCCCAGTCCCTCAGCACCGATATCCTGATCGTCGGCGGCGGTATCGCCGGCCTCTGGCTCAACGCCCGCCTGCGCAAGCTCGGCTACGCCACCCTGCTGGTGGAAAGCGCCGGCCTCGGCGGCGGCCAGAGTCTGAAGTCGCAGGGCATCATCCACGGCGGCGCCAAGTATGCCCTGCACGGCGCCCTGACCGGTGCCTCCGAGGCCATCGCCGACATGCCGCGGCGCTGGCGCGAGGCCCTGGCCGGCGGCGGCGAGCTGGACCTGAGCGGCGTGCGCCTGCTGTCCGACGCCCACTACCTGTGGTCGCCGGGCAGCCTGGCCGGCAACCTGACCAGCTTCTTCGCCAGCAAGGCCGTGCGCGGCCGGGTCGACCAGGTCAAGGGCGAGCAACTGCCGCCGGCCCTGCAGCACCCCAGGTTCAAGGGCAAGGTCTATCGCCTGGCCGAGCTGGTGCTCGACGTGCCCAGCCTGATCGCGCGCCTGGCCGAACTGGCCGACGGCAGCCTGCTGGCCGGCCACGCTATAGCGCCGCTGTACGAGGGCAGCGAGCTGGCCGGCCTGCGGGTCGACGGCCGCGAGATCCGCGCCCGCCGCATCGTGCTCGGCGCCGGCGCCGGCAATGCCGGGCTGCTCGCCGGCCTCGGCCTGAAGCAGCCGCGCCAGCAGCTGCGCCCGCTGCACATGGTGCTGGTCAAGGGGCGCGGCCTGAAGCCGCTGTATGCCCACTGCCTGGGCGGCGGGCCCAAGCCGCGCATCACCGTCACCAGCCATCCGGCCGCCGACGGCCAGTGGGTCTGGTACCTCGGCGGCGATATCGCCGAGGCCGACGGCGTGGCCCGCGACGAGGCGGCACAGATCGCCGCGGCGCAGGAAGAGCTGCGCCGGCTGCTGCCCTGGATCGATCTCTCCGACGCGCGCTGGGCCACCCTGCGGGTCGACCGCGCCGAGCCGGCGCAATCCGGCCTGACCCGCCCGGACAACGCCTTCCTCGCCGAACAGGGGCGTCTGCTGGTCGGCTGGCCGACCAAGCTGGCGCTGGCGCCGGACCTGGCCGACCGGGTCGTCGCCAGCCTCGAGCGCGACGGCATAGCACCGGGCAGCCATGCGCCGCTGCCCGAGCTGCCGCGCCCGCCGCTGGCCCAGCCGGTGTGGGAGGAGCTGCTGCCATGAGCCTGCACGATCTGCACCGCCCCCTGGGCGACAGCGGCCTGCTCGTCTCGCCGCTGGGCCTGGGCACGGTCAAGCTGGGCCGCGACCAGGGGGTGAAGTACCCCAGCGGCTTCCGCATCCCCGACGATGCCGCCGCCCGCGCCCTGCTCGACCAGGCCCGCGCGCTGGGCATCAACCTGATCGACACCGCGCCGGCCTACGGCGTCAGCGAACAGCGCCTCGGCCCGCTGCTGCGCGGCCAGCGCCTGGACTGGGTGATCGTCAGCAAGGTCGGCGAGGAGTTCGAGAACGGCCAGTCGCGCTTCGACTTCTCCCCGCAGTACACGCGCTTCTCGGTCGAGCGCAGCCTGCGACGCCTGGAAACCGATTTCATCGACCTGGTACTGGTGCACTCGGACGGCAACGATGTCGCCATCCTGCGTGACAGCGGGGTGTACCAGACCCTGGCCGAGCTCAAGCGCGAGGGCAAGATCCGCGCCTTCGGCCTGTCCGGCAAGACGGTCGAGGGCGGCCTGCTGGCCCTCGAGCAGGGCGACTGCGCCATGGTCACCTACAACCTCGCCGAACAGGGCGAGAAGCCCGTGCTCGACCATGCCGCGGCCCACAACAAAGGCATCCTGATCAAGAAGGCCCTGGCCAGCGGCCATGCCTGCCTGCGCGAGGGTGAAGACCCGCTGCGTGCCAGCTTCGAGCTGGTGTTCGGCCACCCCGGAGTGAGCGCCGCCATAGTCGGCACCATCAACCCGCAACACTTGGCGACCAATGCGGCGACCGCTGCGGCGGTGATCCGCGGCTAAACTGCACAGCCCAGCCAGGCCAAACCGCGCAGCGAGGCGCCGCCATGTCGAAACTGCTGGCCCGCAAGACTCCCGCCGCCTTCAAGACCCTGCCGCTGTACGTGGAAGCCACCGCGGACGGCCTGAGCTACCGCGGCCTCGGCCTGCCGCTGAACTTCGCCCAGATGCTCGAGCGGCGCAGCCCCGTGCAGGTCGAGGACGGCCAGCGCTTCGCCCTGGAACTGGCCAACCTCGGCGTCTCGGTACGCCTGACCCTGACCTGGCAGGGGCGCGAGTACTGGGTGCTGGTGCGCCAGCGCCGTCCGGATCGCGGCGACACCGTGCTCAAGCTGATCTCCGGCTATGTGCCGGTGCACGAACTGAACCTGCCGCTGCTCACCGCCATCGCCGAGGTGGCCGAGGAGTGCCTGGTCGAAGACGAACGCGGCTGGCTGGCCGGGCGCTACGCCGACACCTGGCTGCCGACGCCCTATGCGTTGCCCTATCGCGAGAACACCCCCTTTCGCCTCAGCCCGCTGTCCGGTGCGGCGCGCCCGGTGCAGTGTGGCAACCAGATGCTGTTGGAGCGCCCGCGCGCCTACGTGCACCTGCCCACCGCCTCGCTGCAACTGGTCTACGACCTGCGCCTGGAGCTGCCCAGGGACTGCCGCCAGCCCAGCCTGTTCCACGTCGACGAGCACCTGGAGCACGGCGAGCTGGTGGCGCGCCTGGAGCGGCGCCGCCCCGACCTCTACCTGCTGCCGCTCAAGGCCGGGCTGCCGGGCAGCGAGCTGTTCACCCTGCGCCGCGGCGAACTGGTCGCGGCCAGCACCCGCGGCCTGTGGCTGTCGGAGAGCTTCGCCAGCCAGGACGGCTGGCTGGTGCGCGACGAGCGCATCCGCTGGAAGGACTGGCAGGCGCGCCTGCGCGGCGAAGCTGGCGAGCCGGGGCGGCGCGCCGGCTGAACTATTTGCTGCGGATCTTCTCGACTATGGCGGTGGTCGAGCTGTTCTCCACCAGGCCCAGCACCCGCACCTCGCCGCCGTAGGCGCGGACGATCTCGGCGCCGACCACCTGCTCAATGCCGTAGTCACCGCCCTTGACCAGCACGTCCGGCTTGACCGCGCGCAGCAGGCTCTCCGGGGTGTCTTCGGCGAAGCTCACCACCCAGTCCACCGCGCCGAGACCGGCGAGCACGGCCATGCGCCGGTCCACCGCATTGATCGGCCGGCCGGGGCCCTTGAGACGCGCCACCGAGGCGTCGTCGTTGACCGCCAGCACCAGGCGGTCGCCCTGCGCGCGGGCCTGCTCCAGGTAGGTCACGTGGCCGGCATGCAGGATATCGAAACAGCCGTTGGTGAAGACGATCTTCTCGCCGTGGGCGCGGGCATCCTCCAGCGCCAGCAGCAGCTGCTCGACGCTGACCACGCCGCGCTCGGAGCCCTGCTCGCGCTGCACCGCGCGGCGCAGCTCGGGCGCGCTGATGGCGGCGGTGCCGAGCTTGCCGACCACTATGCCGGCGGCCAGGTTGGCCAGGGCCACGGCCTGCGGCAGCTCCTCGCCGGCGGCGATGGAGGCGGCCAGGGTGGAGATCACCGTGTCGCCGGCGCCGGTCACGTCGAACACCTCGCGGGCACGGGCCGGCAGGTGCAGCGCCGGGTGCTCCGGGCGCAGCAGGGTCATGCCGTGCTCGCCGCGGGTCACCAGCAGCGCGCCCAGTTCCAGCTCGGCCATCAGCCTGGCGCCCCTGGCCACCAGTTCGGCCTCGTCGGCGCAGTGGCCGACAATCGCCTCGAACTCGCTGAGGTTGGGCGTGATCAGGCTGGCGCCGCGGTAGATGGAGAAGTCCTTGCCCTTGGGGTCGGCCAGCACCGGAATGCCGCGCGCGCGGGCCAGCTGGATCAGCGCCTGATGATTCTTCAGCGCGCCCTTGCCGTAGTCCGACAGCACCAGCACCTTGACGCCGGCGAGCAGGCCGTCGACATCCTCGGCCAGGGCCTCGGCGTCGGTATCGAAGGGTTCCTCGAAGTCCATGCGCAGCAACTGCTGGTGGCGGCTCATGACCCGCAGCTTGACGATGGTCGGCTGCTCGTCGATGCGCTGGAAGTGCGCCTCGACTCCGGCCGCGTGCAGGCTGTCGGTGAGGCTGTGGGCCGCTTCGTCGCGCCCGGTCACGCCCACCAGCAGGGCCGGCGCCCCGAGCGCGGCGATATTCAGCGCGACGTTGGCGGCGCCACCCGGGCGGTCCTCGATCTGTTCGACGCGAACCACCGGCACCGGCGCCTCGGGGGAGATGCGCGAAGTACCGCCATGCCAGTAACGGTCGAGCATGACATCGCCCACCACCAGAACGGGGGCTTGGTCGTAACGGGGCATGGACAGCTTCATGGACACAGAACTCTCGACAGGGAAGCGGCAAAATCGCCGCGGATCATAGCATGTTGAACATCGCCGCCTGGCCTCACTCGCCCAGCGGGCGCACCCAGAACAGCTCGTGACGACGCACCGCCTTGCGGAAGAACTCGTCCTCGCCGCTGCTCGGCCAGCGCCGCCCGGCCAGCAGGCGCTGGATCAGCCGACGCAGGCGTTTCTTGGTCGGCAGCGGCAACTGCAGGTCGTGCTGCATGGCCAGGGCCATGGCCTTGTCGAGCTGCGTCGCGGCGGACAGCTGCGGGCTCCACAGACCATCGGCCGGCAGCGCGACCATGGCCGGCGGCAGGGCAATGCCCTGGCCGGCCGGCCCCATGGGCCAGCGGTCGTTGTCGTGCAGGTGGTTGGCGTAGAGCAGCAGGGTCTGCGGCTGCCAGGCGCTGCGCTGGACCGCCTCGAGCAAGGCGCGGGTGGCGGCGACGTGATCACCGTGCGGGTCCAGCTCGGGGTGCGGGGTGACCAGCACCTCGGGGCGGAAGTGCTCGAGCAGCGCGGCCAGGTCGGCCACCAGGTTGTGCCAGGTCGGCGCGCCGTCGGCATCGCCCGGCAGGCTCAGCGGATTGTGCCGACGCACGCTGCGCACATCGCCATCGCCCGACTCGCGCGAGGCGAACGGCTGCAGCGGCGCCTCGGCCATGGCCGGCAGCTGCAGGCAGTAATAGCCGAGCTGCACGCAGCGGCTCTGCGGCACGCCGCCCCACAGCGGCACGGCCAGGCTGTCCCAGGCGCGCAGACGGCCCTTGAGCCGCGCCGCCTCGGGCAGCGGCAGCCCCAGGCGGCGAAAGTGTCCGGCCTCGATCTCGCCCTGGGTCAGGGTGACTATGCTGGCCTCGCGACAACGGCTGTAGAGGCCGAAGGCGGCCAGCTCGGCGTCGTCGGCATGCGGCGCGATCACCATCAGGCGGCGTTCGGCGTAATCGGGGTTGCTCAGGGCGAACAGCCGCCCGCCGCCGGCCAGGCGGCAGAAACGGCCGCGCAGGGTCAGCTCGCCGCGCCGCAGCGCCTCACCCTGACCGGACAGGTTGAGGTAGCGGCCGCCATAGACGCCGCGCTCGAAATCCTGGCGGTCGTCGCCGATCCACACCTGCGGGTCGAGGAAGCGCCCAAGCCAGGTCGCGGTCACCTCCCACTCGAGGATCAGGGTGTCAGCCGCGCCGATGTCGCCATCGAGGCGCAGCCTGCCATCGACCAGACTCGCCGGCAGGCAGGGCGTACCCCTGGGAAAGTCGTAGCGGTAGTCCTCGCCCGGCGCATAGAACAGGTGATCGGCGAACCAGGCCTCGTGAGCGAGCCAGCCCAGCGCCAGCAGCAGCGGCACCCACCACCAGGCGACCAGCACGCCGAGCGCGCCAAGCATGAGCAGCCCCAGCAACAGGGCGATGCGCTTGTGGCGACGGTGACGCTTCAACAGTTGCTGCTTGCGAGCCTGCATCTTCACACCTGGTAGACGGGTACCCGGTTGCACCAGCGATCCTTGTATTCGCGGTCGGCACGACCGAAGGAATAGCGTAGCGGCTTGCCGATGGCGCGCGCCTCGGCCCAGGCGTTCTGCGTGTTGACGTAGCTGAGCACGCTACCGGGACTGAACTCGCGCTGCTGCGGGTCGACGCCGCCGTTGATGTACTCCAGGCTGACCCAGGCAGGCGCCTCGACCCGGTAGAGCACCTGGATGGCCACCGGCTCGTCGTTCAGGTAGACCAGCGAGCCGGTCATGAACTCGCGCAGCAGGGCGAACACCTCGGCCAGGCGCTCGTGGCCGGTGGCCTCGAAACCCCAGCGCCGGCGGAACAGCTCGGCGTAGATGCGTGCCTGCTCCTCGGCGCTCAGCTCCAGCATCGGTCGGATGAGCCCGCCGGCCTCCTCCAGCAGGCGCTGCTCGCGGCGCTGGTTGTAGCGGAACTTCTTGCTGTACTCCTCGGGCTCGCGCGCCAGGCCCAAGCCTTCCGGTTGCTCGCGCAGGGTGACGACCGCCTGGGCGTTGAGCTGCGAGACGTAGCGCGCACGATGGCGCAGCTGCACGCGCGCCTGCTCGGCGACCGGCAGGATGATCTCGGCGTTGCCCAGATCGAACAGCCCGCGCTTGCCGCTGCGCTTCAGCACCTCCTTGGCCAGCGCCAGGTGCTGCCCCCAGGTGGGAATCGCGGCCTGCAGCGCGCCGCCTTGCTCCCAGCCCAGGTAACGCACCGGGATGCCGGCCAGCCCGGCCAGGCGCTCGACCACCTGCGGGTGAGTCGCCACGCTGCCGCCGAAGCGCTGCCAGGTGGCCGCATAGGTCGCGGCATCGATCTCTTGCCAACCGCGCTCGCGATAGCTGCGAAGCCAATTCAGCATCAGGCGCCCTGCTCCAGCAGCTGCGGCTGCTCGCCGCCCTCCTCGAACTGCTTGGCATGCAGGCGCGCGTAGTAACCGTTCTGCGCCAGCAACTCGGCGTGGCTGCCGCGCTCGACGATCTCGCCCTGGTCCATGACCAGGATCATGTCGGCCTTCTCGATGGTGGTCAGGCGATGGGCGATGACCAGGGTGGTACGGCCCTTCATCACCTCGTCCAGGGCGCCCTGGATATGCCGCTCGGACTCGGTGTCCAGGGCCGAGGTGGCCTCGTCGAGAATCAGCAGCGGCGCGTCCTTGAGCAAGGCACGGGCGATGGCCAGGCGCTGGCGCTGGCCGCCGGAGAGCAGCACGCCGTTCTCGCCGACCAGAGTGTCGTAGCCCTGCGGCAGCTTGTCGATGAACTCGGCGGCATAGGCAGCCTCGGCGGCCCGCCTGACGTCCTCCAGCGGCGCGCCGGCGAGATCGCCATAGGCGATATTGTTGGCCACCGTGTCGTTGAACAGGGTGACGTGCTGGGTGACCAGAGCGATGTGCTGGCGCAGGTTGCGCAGGCGGTAGTCCTCGACGTCCAGGCCATCCAGCAGGATCTGCCCCTGCTCATGGTGGTAGAAGCGCGGAATCAGGCTGGCCAGGGTCGACTTGCCGCTGCCAGAGCGGCCGACCAGGGCGATCATCTGCCCGGGCTCGGCGACGAAGGAGATGTCCCTGAGCACCGGCTTCTCCGCACCCGGGTACTGGAAGCTCAGGTTGCGCACCTCCAGCCGGCCGCTGACGCGCTCGCGCTCCTGGCTGCCGCCATCGATCTCGGGCACCTCGTCCAGCTGCTCGAAAATGCTCTCGGCACCGGCCACGCCCTTCTGGATGGTCGAACTGACTTCCGAGAGCTGACGGATCGGCTTGGGCAGCAAGCCGGCCAGAGTGATATAGGCCACCAGGTCGCCGGTGGACGCATCTCCGCGCAGCAACAGCACCAGGAACATCAGCACCGCCATGGCGCTGTAGATCACCAGCTGCAGGCTGGGGGTGTAGACCGCGCTGGTCTTGACCATGCGCAGCTGCTTGGCCTTGTTATCCTCGGCCGCTCGAGAGAAGCGCCGGCGCTCGTAGTCCTCGCCGCCGAAGCTGCGCACCACCCGGTACCCATGGATGGTCTCAGAGGCGACATGGGTGACATCGCCCATGGCCACTTGGATCTTCTTGCTCTGCTTGCGGAATTTCTTGCTGGCGCTAGTCACCATCAACCCGATGACTGGCAGTATCGCCAGCATCACCAGGGTCAGCTTCCAGTTCATCCACAGCAGGCTGGCGAACAGGAACAGCACCGTCATGCCTTCGCGCACCACCACCTTGATGGCGTCGGTGGCGGCACCGGTGACCATGGTCACGTTATAGGTGATGCGCGAGATCAGGTGCCCGGAGTTGTGATTGTCGAAATAGCGATTGGGCAGCGTCAGCAGGTTGTTGAACAAGGCGATGCGCAGATCCTGCACCAGCCCCATAGAGACCCGCGCCAGAAAGTAATTACCGAGAAAGGAACCTATACCCTGCCACAAGGCAATCAGCACAATCAGCAACGGCACCGCCTGCAACAGCTTGAGCTGCGCCAGCCAGGCCTGATCCTTGAGGTAAGGCACCGTGGCGAAGAAGCCGGCGTCAGGATTATTCAAGCCATCGACGAAGAACTTGAGCATGTAGCCCAGCATCGGCTGAGTCGAGGCGAAAATCAGAAAACCGAGAATGCTGATGGCGAACAGCCCCCAGTACGGCACCACATATTTCAGCAACCTCAGATAAACCTTCAGGCTGGATTGCTGGGTAGAATTGGCCATTCGGCAAGCCTCGTACGACTGGCTAGAGAGACAAGATGCGGATTGTAACAGCGAACGAATTACAGGATTGGTTGAGCCAGGGCGAACTGCTGGAAAAAGACAGCCACGGCCCAAAGGTGGTTCGTTTGCCCGATGGCACCCTGCTGAAAATTTTCCGCAGCCGGCGCAATCCGCTGCTGGCTCGCCTGCGCCCGGATGCCCGCCGCTTCGCCGAGCGCGCCACCCGCCTGCAGGGCCTGGGCATCCACACACCCGCGATTCTCGAATGCCTGTGGATCGATCGCGACAAGGCCGTCAGCGCCTGCCTGTACCGACCACTGGACGGCCAGCCGCTGGACAAGCTGTTCCGCGACTCGCGCGGCGAATTCGATCGGCGCCTGCCGCAGCTGGCGAGCTACATACTCAAACTGCATCGGCTCGGTATCTATTTCCGCTCCCTGCATCTGGGCAATATCCTGCGCACCCCGGACGGCGACTTCGGCCTGATCGACTTCCTCGACCTGCGTTTCAAGCGCCGCCCGCTGGGACCTATGCTGGTACGGCGCAACTTCCAGCACTTGCAACGCTATCTCCAGCGCCGCAAGGTGGCGGACTTCCCCTGGAGCGAGCTGCAAGCGGCCTACGAGGCGGCGAGCAAGGCGTCCAGCTGATCCAGATCGATCTTCGGCACCACCTCGGCCGGCAGACGACTATTGGCCGACAGGTTGTAGACCTGAAAGCCGGGATTGATCACCCGCTCGGCCATCAATCGGAAGCACGGCAGGATATAGTCCTCATAGTCGCCGTCCAGGCGACTCTTCACTGCCTGTTCACCCTGCTCGTAGAAGCGCCCGAGGCTGGAGTCCAGATCCACGCCGACCAGGAATACACGACTGAAGCCCAGGTGATAGGCCAGCTGGATGCCGGCATAAGGTATGGTGCGGCTACTGAAATAGCCCTTGTCCAGATTGCGGCTGAAGCCGATTCGGTTTGGCTTCTGGCGGAACCAGGAGAAATCGCACTCGAAGTCGGGGTCCTTGCGTGCCTGACGCGCAAAACGGCGGTCGCTCATCGCCTCGCCCCCCTCCGGCAGCCGATTGACCCGCTCGAAACGGTAAGCCGAACGACCATCCAGGGCTTGGGGCTCCTGCGCCAGCAGGCTGCCCACCACCCGCGGGCTCAGCGCCAGGTGCTGAGCATGGGCGAGCGCCTGGAGCAACAACGGAAGGCGATTGCGCACAAAGCTACTGTCATCGCACAGATAAAAGAGAGGCGCGATACCCGCCTCGGCTAGGCAGCAGATCGATCCGTTCAGCGCCAGCATCGGGTAGTCGGCGTAACGCTGCAGCGGAAACGCCTTGGTCGACGGCCCCGACGCGATGATGAACAGCGCGCCGCTGTAGCTGCCACGCAGCTCAGCGAAGGATTTTGCGGCCAAGAGATGTTCGGCTGCGGTCATTTCTCAGTTCCCTCCCCATGAAGTGGCGAAGCCATCGCCTCCTCCGTCAATTTCTCTTCTTGCGCCCTGACCGCGATCACCAGGCTCAGGGCTACGGGCAGCCAAGTAATCAGCCAGTCCGCATTGGGCTTGCGCCATAGACCGATGCCATCGGTCAGCAAGGCCACGCTGGAAAATATCCACAGCGCCAGCAGCGCCCGCCCCAACGGCTCACCTCGACTACTCCAGCCGCGCCATGCCACGCATACCCAAAGCAACGCAAAGAGCGCGAGCCCGGGAAGACCCAGCCTGATGGCTAGATCGAGGTAGAGATTATGCGGATGCTTGAAGGAGTCATTGAGAGCCGCCACCGGTATCTCGTAGCTGTTGAAACCCAAGCCCAGTAGCATGTTCTGCTCAAACAGCTGCAAGCCCCCCATAAAGAGCTCGGGCCGGAAGGAAAAACCGCGCTGAATAATGAGCTCCGGGAATAGCCAGCAGACGGCAGCGATGGCCAGTAGAAACAACACGCAGCCGACAACCTTACCCAACATAGGACGAATGGCAGTCATCACGACTATCACGGCCAGACCAGCCACCCACACACCTCGACTCTGGTTCAGGACGAGGAACAGCCCGTAGCCCGCGCTGACCAGGGCAACGGCGATGGCCTGAAGGAAGCTGCGAACACGCCCCATCAGACAGCAGCCCAGCACCGCCAAGGCGCCAATCGCATGGGCGGCCATAATCGCCTTGTCCCACAGGCCGATGGCGATCACGCGCTGGCCTGGCTCATGGGGGGCGGTGAGCGAAAAATATTGCACCGATACCCAGGCCAGCACGCCCCCCAGCAGGGCGGCCAAACCCAACTGGAGCTCTATCGACCAGCGCGGGTCGCGGGACGCGAGCAGCACTCCGAGCAATGAAAGCAACACGTAGAACGGCAACTTGGCCTGACTGACCGGATCGTTGCCGCCGCTAAGCGTGAGCACCAAGAGCGTCCAAGTGGCCAGCACGACGAATATAATAAGCTCCGGCTGACGCAGGAGACGCAGGAACTCGCGGTTCAGCAAGGCCAGTAGCGCCGGCAGCCACAGCAGCAGGGCGAGCGCCTGATGATAGAGCTTGTTGCTAGGTATGATCCAAGGCGAGCAGAGTAGAACCAGCACCCCGATCAGCGCCCAGCGCGACAGCACCGGCAGGCTTAATACCGGCACCTCAGCGCCCCAACCGCTGCATGCGCCCCGCCACCCGCAACAGCTGGGCCCGATCAGAGTTCTGCCAGCTACCCTGCACGCAGTATTCTCCCGCCAGATAGCGCAGGAAGCTCTCGCGGATCTGCGGTTCCAGGGGCCAGGCCGGGAAGGACTGCGCCAATGCGACCAGCTCGGCAGCCGAATCGGCATGGACAACCAGGCCGGGGATATTGAAGAAGGCTTGCCCCAGGGTTAGCACCGGCTTGCCTAGCAGCACACTCTCCAGCCCGACGGTGGAGTTCAAGGTAACGACGAACTGACTCGCCTGAATCAGCTCCTGGGTGCTGTTGCCGTTGGCGAACATTAGGCGCTCGTGAGTGCGGGCATGCAGCTCGGGGTAGGCCTCGCGACTGGAGGGGTGCTCCTTGAATACCACGGTCATCCCCGCCTCTCGAGCCAGCAACTCGCCCAAGGCGAACAGCTGGCGCATGTCGCTCACCCAGGGCGAGAACAGTCGCACCTGGGTGTCCCGATCATCCTGAAAGGGAATGAAGACGAAATGTTCCGGCAGCTCGATCGGCTTATGCCCGCCGTTCCGGGGCTTGCGCGGAACCAGGGTGAACTGGGCCTCGGCCGCGCCATCGGGGGCCACATAATTACGATAGAACTCGGCATCACGTGGTACCGAGTTACGATAGTTCACTCCCTTGGGATCGAGCGTGGTGGTGTCCGGAAGCAAGCCGTTCTCGAAGAAGAAGGTACCACACCCCTCAGGCAGCAGGGCCAGCAGCAGCTGACAGTAGCGGTGGGAACCGTTCCACATCGCCACACTGCCCGGCCGCTCGCGAGCCAGGAGGGCATCGACTCGCAGCGCCATCCAGGCCAGCTCCAGGCGCAACAGGAGGCGATACAGATGACCTTCATACTTGCGCTTGACCCGCCGCTCCTGGCATTTCTCCTCGACCAGATGGGCCCAGTCGATCCGCCTGACGATGCCGAGCAGGCGCCAGGGACGCGGCCAGGGAAACTGGCGCGGCACAACCACCTTGCCTTGCAGGTCGGTCTCGTCGAGCAGGCGCTGGAAGTAAAGGCTCTGGTGCTTGGCCAGGGAGAAGAACAGGAACTGGGTCATCGTCATTTCCAGAATTGGAACTCAGGGCCGTCGTGACGGCGATCAATACAGTTGTGAATCAGACCGTGCCCGGCAAAGACGCAATTTCGACCTCGCTCGGCAACGCCTCGCCCCGCAGCAGCCGCTCCAAGACCAGCAGATTCACCTCCAGTCCTCGCGTGCCATGAGCCAGGTGGAAGTGACCGAAGTCCCTCGCCAGCCCCCGCGCCCGGGCGTATGCATTCTCGACCGACTGAAGTCGCTCGCCCAGCTCGACAACGCCTTTCGAAGGCGCCCCGAAGAAGGCTTGCTGATCGAAGATATCCGCGTCACCGCTGAGGTTGACCGGCAGCACCGGGCGCTCCGCCAGCCCCGCCTCGATCACCGCATTGGACATGATGTTGACCACCACCGAAGCCTGCGCCAAGGCCTCGGCTAGGCTGGATTCGCGAGGCAGCACCCGGATATTCTCCAACACCCCGGCCGCATCCTGCCAGAACAGCGCCTGGCTGCGCGGGTGTGCCTTGAACAATACCTGGTAGTCGGGATTCTGCGCCGCCCAGTCGCGCAGCAGCGTATAGGTGCACTGGTAGCCCGCTTCCTTTTCCTTATCCGGACCGACGCCCAGCACCAGCAGTATGCGGCGAGCCGGGTCGGCGGGGGGCAGGTCGAAGGCATGGTCGATCATGTGCGACCCGGCCAGCACCGCGACCGAGCTGCCGAAGCGCAGCTCGCGCGCCTGCAGGGCCTCCAGCGAACTCTGGCCGAACAGGAAGTAGTAGTCATAGTCGTTCATGCCCAGCCGCCGCGAGCCCTCCACCGTGGTGGCGTGGGCCAGGTGCACCAGCAAGCCGCCGCGGGCGTTCAGGGCCAGGCGCAGGAAGGGTGCATAGAGGCTGCCGTTGCGGTCGTTGAGCAGGATGCGCGGCTGATAATGCTCCACCAGCCACTGCGTGTAGGCGGCCAGGCCGAAGTAGCGGGTCGGCACCGGATAGGGCGGCTGCCTGAGCAGGCGTTCGCGCAATATGGTCTTGGGCGCCTGCAGCGCGGTCTCCAGCAGATGGTGGCCGCGCTCGCGCAGCCCCTCGATCAACAGCTTCTTGCGCTGGAAGGCGATGACCTTGGGCGCCGACTGCAGCAGCAGGAAGTCGCAGGGCTCGGCCGCGACCGCCTCGGCCAGGCGGCGCCTGGCACGCAGGCCGAACCACCAGTCGCCGAGTGCCTCGCGGGCGAAGCGCAGGGCGCTGCCGAGCAGGCCGTGGCGCTCGCGCAACAGCAGCCAGCGGTAGCGGTCGAGGGCGCGGGCCTTGGCAGCCCAGGGATTGGCCTGGGTCATAGCTCGGCGCACAGCGGCAGCGACCAGAAGCGCCGGCGTACCGCCTGGTCGGAAAAGTCGTGCTGCAGGTGCGCCTGCATGCGCTGCTGCAGCGCCTGCGCGTCGCCCGCCTGCGCCTGCTTTTGCAGAACGCCGGCGAGGGCATCCACCGCGCCGAGCGGAAACAGCTCGCCAACGCCCTGCACCACCTCGCGCCCTCCCCCGCAGTCGGTGCCGATCACCGGCACTCCGGCGGCCATGGCCTCCAGCAACACCATGCCGAAAGGCTCGTGGTCGGAACTGAGGACGAAGACGTCGAACGCCTTGAAGTAGCGCCGCCCCTGCGCGATCTGGCCGAGGAAGCGCACCGCCTCGCCCACCCCAAGTTCGGCAGTCAGCGCCTTCAGCGATGCCTCCAGCTTGCCGCTGCCCATGATCGCCAGCAGGCTGCCGGCCGGCAGCCCGGGCAGGGCCTGGGCGAAACCGCGGATCAGGGTGGCCTGGTCCTTGTCCGGATGCAGGCGGCCGACGTTGCCGACCACCCAGGCGCCCTGGGGCAGGCCGAGATGTTCGCGCGCCTGCTCGCGAGAAACCTGTTCGGCCTGCACGGCAGCGATATCGATGCGGTTGTACAGGGTCTCGATGCGCTCGCCCGGCCAGCCCGGCAGGCAGGCACGCATGTCGTCGCGCACCGCATCGGAGACGCCGAGCAGCACCAGGCGGCGGCGGAAGGCATTGGCGAACAGCCGGCGCGACAGCCGCCGGTAATCGCCGAAGGCATGGTGCACGCCGATCACCGGCAGGTCGCTGCCGAGCAGGGCGACGTAGACCGGCTTGAAGCGGTGGGCGATGCACAGGGCGAAGTCACGCGAGGCGACGATGCGCCGCAGGTCGCGGATGGCCCTGAGCTTGAGGCCGCGCACATCCCTGCTGCGGTAATCGAGGAAGATCACCTCGTCCGAGGCACTGCCCCGCTCCACCTCGGCACTCGGCTCACCGGTCAGATAGACGGTGCAGACCTTGTAGGCGGTGCCGACGAACAGCGCCGCGTACTGCCGCGCGCAGTCGAGGAAGGGGCCGTCGTAGCCGTGGCAGAACTGGAGCACCCAGCGCCGCCCGGCCGTATCGCCGTCAGACCTGGTCATACCAGTCGCGGCCATCCTTGACCACCAGAATGTCTTCCATGATCAGGTACTGCAGGTCCGAGCCGTAGAACATGTTCAGCGCGTCGGTGGGCGAACAGATCATCGGCTCGCCACGGCGGTTGAGCGAGGTGTTCAGCGACACACCGTTGCCGGTCAGCTTCTCCAGTTCCAGCATCAGGTCGTACCAGCGCGGGTTGAAGCGGCGCTCCAGCACCTGGGCGCGCGAGGTGCCGTCCTCGTGCACCACTTCGCCGACGCGCTCCTTCCACTCCTCGTTCACTTCGAAGGTGAAGGTCATGAAGGGGCTCGGGTGATCGACCTTGAGCATCTGCGGCGCGACGGTATCCAGCATCGACGGGCAGAAGGGCCGCCAGCGCTCGCGAAACTTGATCTGCTCGTTGATGCGGTCGGCCACGCCCGGCACGCTCGGGCAGCCGATGATCGAGCGGCCGCCGAGGGCGCGCGGGCCGAACTCCATGCGGCCCTGGAACCAGGCCACCGGGTTGCCGTCGACCATGATCTTGGCGATGCGCTGCGGAGTGTTGTCGATGCGCTTGAACTTAGGCGCGTTAGGGTGCTTGGCGCAGGCGGCGATGATCTCTTCGTTGGAGTAGGACGGGCCGAGGTAGACGTGCTCCATCTTCTCCACCGGCACGCCGCGCTGGTGCGAGACGTAGGCGGCGGCGCCGACCGAAGTACCGGCATCGCCGGAGGCCGGCTGCACGAACAGCTCCTTAACATCGTCGCGGGCGATAATCTTCTGGTTGAGCTTGACGTTCAGCGCGCA
Source organism: Pseudomonas sp. CAU 1711 (assembly GCF_039888625.1). Taxonomy (NCBI): domain Bacteria; kingdom Pseudomonadati; phylum Pseudomonadota; class Gammaproteobacteria; order Pseudomonadales; family Pseudomonadaceae; genus Pseudomonas; species Pseudomonas sp. CAU 1711. Next base: position 38,603 of record NZ_JBDQQT010000001.1, on the reverse strand, counting down.
GCCGCCGGCGAAGGCGATCTTGCCGGTCTCCTTGAGGATGTCGCCGAGGTAGTACTCCATCATCTGAAGCGCCAGCTTCTCGAAGAGTGCCTGCATGCTGGCGGCGTAATGGATGTAGGGGTCGTCGGCGATGTCGCCCTGGCGCTTGGGGCCCAGCCACTCGATCAGCTTGGGCGAGAAGTAGTAGCCCTTGCCGTTTTCCTTGTAGCGACGGAAACCGATGACGTTGGCGTAGTCGGTGTTGATGATCAGCTCGCCGTTCTCGAACTTGGCCAGGCGCGAGAAATCGTACTTGGCCGCGTCGCCATAGGGCGCCATGCCCATGACCTTGAACTCGCCGTCGAGCATCTCGAAGCCGAGGAACTCGGTGATCGCGCCGTACAGGCCGCCGAGCGAATCCGGATCGTAGAATTCCTTGATCTTGTGGATCTGGCCGTTCTCGCCGTAGCCGAAGAAGGTGGTGGCGTACTCGCCCTTGCCGTCGATGCCGAGGATCGCGGTCTTCTCCTTGAAGCCCGAGCAGTGGTAGGCGCTGGCGGCGTGGGCCAGGTGATGCTCGACCGGCTCGATCTTGACCTTCTTCAGGTCGAAGCCCAGCTGCTCCAGGCACCACTGGATCTTCTTGTGGTAGCGCTTGTAGCGACGATTGCCCATCAGGATCGCATCGAGCGAGCGGTCCGGGGCGTACCAGTAGCGCTTGGCGTAGTGCCAGCGGGCCTTGCCGAACAGGCTGATGGGGGCGAAGGGGATGGCCACCACGTCGACGTCGGAAGGCTTGATCCCGGCCTGCTCCAGGCAGAACTTGGCGGACTCGTAGGGCATGCGGTTCTTCGCATGCTTGTCGCGCACGAAGCGCTCTTCTTCAACCGCCGCGATCAGCTTGCCGTCGATATACAGGGCAGCGGACGGGTCATGGCTGAGGGCGCCGGAAAGGCCGAGGACGGTCAATGCCACGGGAAAGCCTCTTTGCAGCTACGGGCGGCCTGGGCCGCCGGGATGATGGAGGGGCGAAAGACGTTTCGCCCGAACAAAGGCGGGGATTATAGCGACAGACGCCGGCCGCGGGTATGGCCGGGCGCCGACCGCGCGGTCGCGTCACAGCCGCGGCAGGCGCTGGTCCAGCAGGCGATGCAGGCTGGAGGCGGCCGGCCAGTTGCGCAGGAAACGCGCGCGGTCGCGGGCGTAGGCGCGGGCGAAGGACGCCTGGCCGGCGTGCTGGCGCATGGCATCGAGATCGATCAGGCTCCAGCGGCCGTCATGCCAGAACAGGTTGTGGCCCTTGAAGTCGCCGTGACTGATGCGCTCGCGGATCAGCGCGGCGAACAACCGGTCCAGCGCCTGCAGCTCGGCCTCCGGCGGCGCGCCGTCGAGGTGCGGGGCGAAACGGGCGATCAGATCCTCATCGCCGCAGTGCTCGGTCACCAGGTAGGCGCGGCCGCGCAGCCAGCACCAGCGCCGCTCGATCACCGCCAGCGGACGCGGCGTGGCGATACCCAGCAGTTCCAGGCGATTGCCCTCGACCCAGCTGTGCCAGGCCCGACTCGGGCGCCAGAAGCGCTTGAGCCAGTGCAGGGTGTTCTTGATGTTGTAGCGCTTGATCACCAGCGGCCGGCCATTCAGCTCGATGCGGGCGACGGTGGCGGCGCCGCCGGTCTTGTAGAGATGCCCGGCGTCGATCCGCGCATCCACTCCCTCCAGCAGAGGCGCCAGCTCGGCCGCGTGCTCGCGGCGCAGCACGCGCAGGCCGAAGGCATTGACCCTGGCGGCGAACAGGCTGCAATCGCGACCGACTTTGCTCAGGTAGTCGCGCAGGCGCCAGCGCCGCACCTTCTCCACCTCCCCGAGCAGGGCCTCCAGCGGCAGCGCGTGTTCGCCGTTGGCCAGCAGGTAGTGCACCAGCAGCTCCTCGGTGAAGGGCGCAAGCTCGCCCGACAGCTGGGCGAAGAACACACCGAGATTCTCCAGCACGCGCTGGCGCGACAGCGGCCGGCCCGCCGTCTCAACCTGCACGCCGCCGCCATCGATCACGAACAGCCGGCCGTCATGCCGCAGCAGGTTGTCCAGATGCAGGTCGGCCTGCCACAACCCCTTGGCGTGCATCTGCGCGATGGCATTCAGCGCCTCACCCAGAACGCTCTGCTGGCCATCGGACAACAGCGGTTCGCGCTCGACCGCGCGCCAGGCGTCCCACAGGCTTTCGGCACCGTCCAGGAACTCGAACAGCAGCCAGCCGCCCTGCTGCGCCGCGCAGCCTTCGGCCAGCAACGCCGGCGTGCACAGCCCCTGCTCGGCGAGCAGGCGCGCGCCGGCCAGTTCGCGCTGGAAGTGGCGCTCGGCCTTGGCGCCGACCAGCAGCTTGGCCAGCACCGCCCGGCCGTGCCAGCGCGCCAGGCCGACATAGCGCTGCCCCGGCAGCACCCTCAGCAGGCGCTCCACGACCAGAGGCTCGCCGGCCAGCTCCAGCGTCAGCGGCAAATCCGGAGTGCGACCGGCCTGCGCCAGCTCGGCGAGGCGCATCAGCGCGACTCCTTGTGCCGGCGGCGGGCACCCAGGCGCCGGCTCCAGCGCTCGATGTCGCCCCCCTCGCCCAGGTAGGCGACCAGCAGCTGGCCCACCTCGGCCTCGCTCCAGGCGCTGGCGCGGCGCAGCAGGGGCTCCAGGTCCTTGATCCGGTCGCGCTCGCCGAGCAGCAGCGGGCGGGTCTTCTCCAGATCGATCAGCTGCGCCTCGTAGCCATTCATGCTTTCGCGCAGAAAAATATGCTTGGGGTAGAAGCAGCCGTGCACCTGGCCCGCCGCGTGCAGCCTGCGCGCCAGTTCACCGCAGGCCCGCAGGATGGCGCTGCGGCGGGCAGCGTCCAACTGCGCCCAGCCCTGCAGCCAGTAATCCAGGTCCTGCCAGCCATCCAGGGCACGGGTCAGCAGGATGGCGCGGCGCTCGCCGGGCAGTCGGCGCTCGGCGAAGAAGGCCGCCTGCAGCGCCGGAATGCCCAGCGCGGCATAGCGGCGGATATTGCGAAACTCGCGGGCGAAGGTCGGCTCGCCCAGCGGGCGCAGCAGGCTGCGGGTCAGGTGGTTGCTCTGGCGCTTGAGGTAGTAGGCCGCCTCACCCAGATCCAGGCGATAGACGCTGCTCCAACCGCCGCGCTCGGTATTGGGCTCGTCGACCGCTTCCAGCTTCAGCGCCCACAGCGCATCGTAGTCGGCCAGTCCATGGCGTTCGAGGATCACACGGTCCTCGGCGGCGATAAAATCGCTCATTCCCTGCCCTCGAAGAATTTCACTATCTGCCGCACCCGCCGCTTGTCGCCGGCGCTGAGGCGCTGACGACCGCGATACTGCAGGTAGAAGCGCAGGCGCTGGCTGCGCGACAGCACCCGGCCGGCCACCTTGTCCAGGCAGGCCAGGTCCTTGACGATGCGGTAACGCAGGAACGGCCCCCACCAGAAGCTGCCGGTCGGGCAGTCGATCAGGAACAGCTCGCCATCCTCATTGACCAGCAGGTTGCGCCACTTTAGGTCGTTGTGGGCGAAGTGGTGATCGTGCAGGGCGCGGGTCGCGCCGGCCAGCTGGCGGCTGACACCATCCACCCAGGAGGCGTCGCGCAGGCGCCCGTCACCCTGCTTGGCCATCAGCGCCAGGTCGCGGGTGTGCTCCAGCTCGCGGGTGATCAGCGCGCCGCGGACGAAGGCGCCGGCCTTGCGCTCCAGGCCGTAGCCGACTATGGGCGCGGTGGGGATGCCCCACTTGGCGAAGTGCTTGAGGTTCTGCCACTCGGCCTTGACCCGTGGCCGGCCGATATAGCGGCGCAGGCCCTTGCCGGCGCCCCAGTAACGCTTGACGTAGTAGCGCACGCCGCCACGCTCGAGCAGGATCACCTCGGACAGCGGGTCGCGGGTCAGGCGCTTGCCCTCCAGGGCAAATACGCTGGCCAGGTCGCCAAACTCGGCATTCAACCCGGCGTAGGCCGGGTCCAGGTACCAGCCGGCCATCAGAGTGCATCCCCGTAGCGCTGCTTGCGCGCGTAGAGCTTGTCCGCCTTGCGCTGCAGCCAGGCCAGCAGGCGCGCCTCGTCGCGCAGGATGTCGCGCAGCGGTCGCTGGAAGTAGGCGCGCAGGAAGCGCAGCTTGTCGCCCCGGGTCAGGCCGATATCCAGCGCCGAGAAGTACAGCGCGGCCAGGTCCTTGTTGCGCCAGCGCCTCGGCGTGGCAGCGCGCACCTGGGCGCGGTGCAGGTCGATCAGCGACAGGCGCAGGTCGTCCGCCGTGATGGGCCGGTCGGTATGCAGCAGGAAGTGGCAGATATAGCAGTCGCGGTGATTGACTCCGGCGCGGTGCATGGTGCCGGTCATCCTCGCCACCTCTTCGAGCAGCGCGCGCTTGAGGCGCGGCTGCGGCGGCTGCGTGGCCCAGCCCAGGGTTAGCTGCTCCAGGTCGGTGGTCGGCGCCAGCTCCTCGGTGACGATAAAGGAATGCTGCCTGGCCGGATTGCCGCCGCGCTCGCCATAGGCCACGGCGGTCATGGTCGGCACGCCGGCCTCGGTCAGACGCCGGATTGCCAGCCACTCCTGGCGGGCGCCGAGCACCGGCAGCTTGGCGCTGAGCAGGTTCTTGACGATCTCGCCCCAGCCGATGCCGCGGTGGATCTTGACGAAGTAGCCGCGCCCGTCGACCTCGGCGCGCAGGGTACGACGGCCCTCCAGCTCGCGGTAGACCTTGCCCTGCAGCGCCTCGACGGCGACGAAGGCATCCTTCCCGGCCCACAGGCTCTGGAACGGCTCGGCAAGCATCAGCTTCATGCGCGCTCCGCCAGGATCACGTCGGCCGCGCGCTGCGGCATCGAATACAGGTCAGCCGTGTCGGCGAAGGCCAGGCCATTGGCACCCCACCTCGCGCGCGCCGCCTCGTCACTCAGCATCTCGACCAGCAGGCGGTTCAGCGTCTCCTGCTCGAACGGCGCAGGCACCACGCGCCCGGCGTCGGCCTCGGCGATGTAGTGGGCGTAGCCGCAGACCTCGGTCACCAGCACCGGCAACCCGGAGACCACGGCCTCCAGCAGCACGGTACCGGTGTTCTCGTTATAGGCCGGGTGGATCAGCAGGTCGGCGCCGAGCAAAAAGCGCGGAATGTCGCTGCGCCCCTTGAGAATCTGCACCTGCTCGGACAGGCCCAGCGCCTTGACCTGCAGCAGGAAGGGCTTGGGGTCGTCCTGGCCGATGGCGATCAGCCGGGTGCGTTTCTTCAGCTCGCGCGGCAGCGCGGCCAGCGCCTTGAGGCTGCGGTCCAGGCCCTTGGTCTTGAAACCGGAGCCGATCTGCACCAGCAGCAGCTCGTCATCGGCCAGCTCGAACTCGCGACGGAATTCGGCGCGAATCTCACCGGCATTGGCCGGTGCGCGGCGATCAGAGGCGATGCCCGGCGGCAGCAGATGAAAGCGCTCGGCCGGGGTCTGGTAGTGCTTGACGAACAGCGGCTGCTGCACCTCGGAGATCATCAGAATCTCTGTCTTCGACTCGGCGGCGAACACCGCCCGCTCGTAGTCGGCGAAGTGCTTGTAGCGCCCCCAGCGCTTGTAGATCGGTGCGCGCAGGGTCTGCGCCTTGTCCTCGTAGCAGCCGTCGGCGGCGTAATAGACATCGAGGCCCGGCATCTTGTTGAAGCCGACCACGCGGTCCACCGGATCGCGCGCCAGATCGGCGGCCAGCCAGGCGCTGAACTTCTCGTTGCGGTGGTGGTTGAACAAGGCCCTGATCGGCGCCACCCGCACGTCGAAGCCGGCGGGCACCTCGCCCTCCCAGATCGGTGTGTAGACGCGAATGGCGTGGCCACGCGCCTGGCACTCCAGGGCGATACGCATGAAGTCGCGCTGCAGGCCGCCGAAGGGGAAGTATTTGTAGAGCACGAAGGCCAGTTGCATCACACGGCCTCCTGCAGCTTCAGCAGCAGGCTGTTCAGCTCGTCACCCACGCGCTGCGCATCCAGGCCGTCGAAACAGGGCTTGTGGCGATCGCCCAGGCCGGCCTGCGGCCCGCTCGCGCACAGGTGCACCTGGCCGCGGCCGTAGGCGCCGACCTTGCCCGGCAGGGTCGGGCCGTAGAGAGAGATGCACGGCACGTCGAGCGCCGCGGCCAGATGGCCGAGGCCGGTATCCACCGCCACACAGGCGCTGGCGCCGGCGATCACCTTGGCCACGCCGGCCAGGTTGAGCTTGGGCAGCACGGCGGCATTGTCGATGCCGGCGACGATGCGCTGGGCGCGCTCGCGTTCCGCCTCGTTGCCCCAGGGCAGACGGATGGCCCAGCCCTGCCCGGCCATACGCTCGGCCAGGGCGCGCCAGTCGGCCTCCGGCCAGTGCTTGCTGGCCCAGGTGGTGCCGTGCAGGAACAGCAGATAAGGGGCCTGCGAGGCATCGGCCATGGCCGCGCGATCCAAGCCGTAGTCACCGATCTGCTGCGGCAGCTCGTAACCGAGCGCCTGGGCGAACAGCTGGCGGGTGCGCTCCAGCGCGTGCTGGTCCTTGGGCACCGCGTACAAGCGGTCGTAGAAGCGGCAGGCGAGCGGCTCGCGCGCCGAGTCACGGTCCAGGCCGGCCACCGGCGCCTTGCTGTAGCGGGTCAGCACGGCGCTCTTGAACAGGCCCTGGGCATCGATCACCAGGTCGTAGTCGACCTCGCCCAGGCGTTGCTTGAAGCGCTGCCACTCGCCACTTCTGAGGGTCTGCCAGAGGCTCTTGCGCCAGCGGCGGATGGCCACCGGAATCACCTGGGCCACGGCCGGATGCCAGGCCGGTATCTCGGCGAAGCCCTCCTCCACCACCCAGTCGAACTGGATGCCGGGAATGGCCCGCGCCGCGTCGGTGAGCGCCGGCAGGGTGTGGATCACGTCGCCCAGCGAGGATGTCTTGATCAGCAGTACCCGCAAGCTATTGCACCTCGACCGGATCGGCGACCAGGCGCTCCAGCGCCTCGATCACCGGGCGCGGCTTGAGCTCGCGCAGGCAGTTGTAGTGGCCGTAGCGGCAGGTGCGCTCGAAGCAGGGGCTGCAGTCCAGGCCCAGACGCACGATCTCCACCTTGTCCGCCAGCGGCGGGGTGAACTGCGGCGAGGTGGAACCGTACACCGCCACCAGCGGGCGATTGAGCGCGGCGGCCACGTGCATCAGGCCGGAGTCGTTGGACACCACCGCACCGGCGGCGGAGAGCAGGTCGATGGCCTCGGCCAGCGAGGTCTCCCCGGCCAGGTTGACGCTCTCCTCGCGCAGGCCCGGAATCAGGCGCTGGCGAATGTCCTCGCAGCCCGGATGGTCGTTCTTCGAGCCGAACATCCATACCTGCCAGCCGGCGCGAATCTTGACCTCGGCCACCTTGGCGTAGTGCTCGGCCGGCCAGCGCTTGGCCTCGCCGAACTCGGCGCCCGGGCACAGGGCCAGCACCGGGCGATCCAGGGCCAGGCCGAACTTGGCCAGCGCGGCGGCGCGGCTGGCCTCGTCTATCGCAAGGCGCGGCTGCGGATAGGGCTTGGGCAGTGCGGCGCCATCGTCGTAGGCCAGCGCCATAAAGCGCTCGATCATCAGCGGCAGGCGCTGCTTGTCCAGCCTGCGGATATCGTTGAGCAGGCCGTAGCGCATCTCGCCCTTCCAGCCGGTGCGCAGGGGGATGCCGGCGAAGAAGGGCACCAGGGCCGACTTGAGCGAGTTGGGCAGGAGGATCGCCTGATCGTACTGGCCGGCCAGGGACTTGCCGATCCTGCGCCGGGTGGCGATATCCAGCACCCCGTGACCGAGCGGGAAGCTCAGCGCGGCGCGTACCTCGGGCATACGCTCGAGGATCGGCCGGCTCCACTCGGGGGCCAGCACGTCGATCTCGCACCCGGGATGGCGCTGTTTGAGGCAGACGAACAGGGTCTGCGCCATCACCATGTCGCCGACCCAGCTGGGGCCGATGATCAGAATCTTCATAAAAGACAGCCTCAAGCGCCAAGCCACAAGCGACAAGTCATAGCAGCCCGGGCCACTTGAGGCTTGCAGCTTGCGGCTTGCGACTTATTTGACCAGGGTGCGCCACTCGGCGTGGGCGCTGGTCTTGCCGGTGACCAGGTCGAAGTAGGCCTTCTGCAGCTTCTCGGTCACCGGGCCGCGGCGGCCGGCGCCGATTCTCCGGCCATCGACTTCACGGATCGGCGTCACTTCGGCGGCGGTGCCGGTGAAGAAGGCCTCGTCGGCGATATACACCTCGTCGCGGGTGATGCGCTTCTCCACCACCTGGATGCCGTGCTCGGCGGCCAGGGTCAGGATGGTGCCGCGGGTGATGCCGTTGAGGCAGGAGGTCACTTCCGGGGTGTACACCACGCCGTCCTTGACCAGGAAGATGTTCTCGCCCGAGCCCTCGGCCACGTAGCCTTCCGGGTCCAGCAGCATGGCCTCGTCGGCGCCGCCGGAGATGGCTTCCTGCAGGGCCAGCATCGAGTTGATGTAGTTGCCGTTGGCCTTGGCGCGGGTCATGGAAATGTTGACGTGGTGGCGGGTGTAGGAGCTGGTGCGCACCTTGATGCCGGTCTGCAGCGCTTCCTCGCCCATGTAGGCGCCCCAGTGCCAGGCGGCGACTATGACGTGCACCTTGAGGCCTGAGGCGCGCAGGCCCATGCCTTCGCTGCCGAAGAACACCATCGGGCGCAGGTAGGCGCTTTCCAGGCCGTTCTCGCGCACCGCAGCGCGCTGGGCCTCGTTGATCTCCTCCTTGGAGAAGGGGATCTGCATATTGAAGATGTGCGCCGAGTCGAACAGGCGGTCGGTGTGTGCCTGCAGGCGGAAGATGGCGGTGCCGTCCGGGGTGTTGTAGGCGCGCACGCCCTCGAACACGCCCATGCCGTAGTGCAGGGTGTGGGTCAGCACATGGGTGGTGGCGTCGCGCCACGGCACCAGTTCGCCGTCATACCAGATCACGCCATCGCGGTCGGCCATCGACATCTTTGCCACTCCTCAGGGTTCGTCTCGTTCAAATCGCGGGTTCAGCTGAGCCCCAGTTCGCGCCACAGGCGCATCACCGCGCGCCTTTCCTCGGCGAACTGGTCGCCGCCGACCTTGCCCGGCTGCTTCTGCAACGCCTGCCGGTGGGCGGCGGAGCGATAGGCCTTGTAGGCCTCCTGCAGCAACTCGACGTCGGCGGCGGGCATCAGCCCGACATCGCGCAGGCCGTCGAGAATGCGGATGTTGTCGGTGTAGCGGTGCAGCTGCGGGTGCTGCCGCGACCACGCCAGGGCCGCGTATTGCACCATAAATTCGATATCGACGATACCACCGGCGTCCTGCTTCAGATCGAAGGAAGTCGCGACGTCGAAGGCATTCGCCGCGGTGCCGGCGGCGCTTTCCCGGCTGCCCAGGTTGTCGCGCATCTTGCCGCGCATCTCGCTGACCTCGGCCTGCAACTTGGGCAGATCGCGCTCGCGCTCGAGGATGGCCGCGCGCACCCGCTCGAAGCCGGCCGCCACCCGCGGGCAGCCAACCAGCACGCGGGCGCGCACCAGCGCCTGGTGCTCCCAGGTCCAGGCCTCGCCTTCCTGGTAGCGCTGGAAGGCGCCGAGCGAGCTGACCAGCAGCCCCGCCGCGCCGGACGGACGCAGGCGCATATCCACCTCGTAGAGCTGGCCCGAGGTGGTCTGGGTGGTCAGCAGGTGGATGATGCGCTGGCCCAGGCGGGCGAAGAACTGCGCGCCGTCGATGGGCTTGGCGCCGTCGGTCTCGGCCTGCGAGTCGCCGTCGTGGATAAATACCAGATCCAAATCTGACCCGTGACCCAGCTCCAGGCCACCGACCTTGCCGTAGCCGACGATGACGAAGTCCGGATCGCACAGGCTGCCGTCGGCGCGACGCGGATTGCCGTACTTGGCCACGGTCTGGCGCCAGGCCAGGGCCAGCACCTGGTCGAGGATCGCCTCGGCCAGCCAGGTCAGGTAGTCCGACACCTTCATCAACGGCAATGTGCCGGCGATCTCCGAGGCGGCCACGCGCAGGCCGTGGGCCAGCTTGAAGTGGCGCAGGGCCTCCATCTGCTGTTCCAGGTCGTCCTCGGGAATGCGCGTCAGCCGCTCGCGCAACTCGGCGGCCAGCTCCGGCGCCAAAGGCGGCTTGAACAGCCGGCCCTCGTTGAGCAGCTCGTCGAGCAGCAGGGGGAAGCGGGCGATCTGCTCGGCGATCCACGGGCTGGCCGCGCACAGGGTCAGCAGGCGCTGCAGGGCGCCGGGATTCTCGCTGAGCAGCACCAGGTAGGCCGAGCGCCGCGCCACCGCCTCGACCAGCGGCAGCACGCGCTCCAGCACCAGATCCGGATTGTCGTGCTCCACCGCCTGCGCCAGCAGGCGCGGGACGAAGGCATCCAGACGCTCACGACCGAGGCGCTGCATGGTGCGCACCTGGCTGCCGTTCTTCAGGTCGAGCAGGCGCTTGAGGGCGACGGCGGGCTCACCGAAGCCGGCCTCGACCAGCTGCCGCTCGGCCATCTCCGGCTCCAGCGCCTCCTGCCACAGCGGCAGCCACTCGCCGCCGATGCAGGACTCGCTCTCGCCGCCCTCCTCTTCGTCGGGATCGGCGATGACCTGGCGGAAGTGCCATTCGATGCGCCCGCGCCAGTGCGTCAGGCGCTCGTGGAAGCTCGCCCAGTCGGCGAAGCCCATGATGCAGGCGACCCGCGCGCGGTCGGCGTCGTCGTCCGGCAGCATCTGCGTCTGGCGGTCGCCGATGGCCTGCAGGGCATGCTCGGTGTAGCGCAGGAACTCGTAGCCCTCCTTCATCTCGGCGATGATCGGCGCGGGCAGGTAGCCCTGCCCCTCCAGGGTCTCCAGCACCTTGAGCAGCGGCCGCTGCTGCAGGCTGAGGTCGCGACCGCCGTGGATCAGCTGGAAGGCCTGGGCGATGAACTCCACTTCCCGTATGCCACCCGAGCCGAGCTTGACGTTGTCGGCCATGCCCTTGCGCCGCACTTCCTGCTGGATCAGCAGCTTCATGGCGCGCAGCGCCTCGATGGCGGAGAAGTCCAGGTAACGCCGGTAGACGAAGGGCCGCAGCATCTCCAGCAGCTGCTTGCCGGCGGCCTGGTCGCCGCCGACCACGCGCGCCTTGATCATGGCGTAGCGCTCCCAGTCGCGGCCCTGGTCCTGGTAGTACTGCTCCAGCGCATTGAAGCTGAGCACCAGGGCGCCGGAGGATCCGTAGGGGCGCAGACGCATGTCGACGCGAAACACGAAGCCGTCCACGGTGATGGCGTCCAGCGCCTTTATGAGCCTCTGCCCCAGGCGGATGAAGAACTCCTGGTTGTCCAGCGAGCGCTTGACCCCCTCGGTCTCGCCACCCTCGGGGTAGCCGAAGATCAGGTCGATGTCCGAGGACAGGTTGAGCTCATGGGCGCCGAGCTTGCCCATGCCGAGGATCACCAGATGCTGCGCCTGGCCGGAGCGCCGGCCGATGGGCGTGCCGAACTGCTCGCAGTGGCGCGGGTAGAGCCAGTGGTAGGCCAGGTCGATGCAGGCGTCGGCCAGGTCGGAGAGGTCGCGACAGGTCTCGCCAAGGTCGGCCTGACGGGTCAGGTCGCGCCAGACGATGCGCAGCTGCTGGCGATTGCGGAAACGCCGCAGGCGCCGGCCCAGCTCGTCCTCGTCGACACAGTCGGCCAGCAGCGCCTGCAGCTGGCCGCGCAGTTCGCCGGCGGAAAAGCGCCGCTCCAGCTCGCCGCTGGCGCCGAGGGCCGGCAGCAGCTCGGGGTCGCGCACGAGCTGCTCGTGAACGAAATCGCTGAGCGCGCAGCAGCGCCGCAGGGCCTCGCCCCGCTCGTCCGGCCAGGCGTCTGGAAGCAGTGTCGAAGCGCGCTCGGCGAGGGGGATCAGGGTAGCCGGCAGGGCGGCCAGTGGCGGCAGGCTCATGGTCTATCCTTGGGGACGGGCGGCCAGCCCCGACTCCACCCAGGCGCCACTGCCCTTCCAGAAAACTGTAGTTTTACTACTAAAAATTGTGTCCCGGGCTCTACAGATGCCATCGAAATGTAGTAAAACTACAAAAGCGACTGCGAGCACCGCAGCCGATCACGACTTCACGTAGCCCGCCCAAAAAGCGTGCACGAGCCCTGGCCTCCGATTCTGGAAGCCTTTCCGCCCTGGAGCAAGCCATGCAAGACCTCGATCCCGTCGAAACCCAGGAGTGGCTGGACGCCCTCGAGTCCGTCCTCGACAAGGAGGGTGAAGACCGCGCCCACTACCTGCTGACCCGCATGGGCGAGCTGGCCACCCGTAGCGGCACCCAGCTGCCCTACGCCATCACCACGCCCTACCGCAACAGCATCCCGGTCGGCCACGAGGCACGCATGCCCGGCGACCTGTTCATGGAGCGGAGAATCCGCTCGCTGGTGCGCTGGAACGCCCTGGCCATGGTGATGCGCACCAACCTGCAGGACCCGGACCTGGGCGGCCACATCTCCAGCTTCGCCTCCAGCGCCACCCTGTACGACATCGGCTTCAACTACTTCTTCCAGGCCCCGACCGAGGAACACGGCGGCGACCTGATCTTCTACCAGGGCCACGCTTCGCCCGGCATCTACGCCCGCGCCTTCCTCGAAGGACGCATCAGCGAAGATCAGATGAACAACTTCCGCCGCGAAGTCGACGGCAAGGGCCTGTCGTCCTACCCGCACCCCTGGCTGATGCCGGACTTCTGGCAGTTCCCCACCGTGTCCATGGGCCTCGGCCCGATCCAGGCGATCTACCAGGCGCGCTTCATGAAGTATCTGGAGAGCCGCGGCTTCATTCCCGCCGGCAAGCAGAAAGTCTGGTGCTTCATGGGCGACGGCGAGTGCGACGAGCCGGAATCCCTCGGCGCCATCTCCCTGGCCGGCCGCGAGAAGCTGGACAACCTGATCTTCGTCATCAACTGCAACCTGCAGCGCCTGGACGGCCCGGTGCGCGGCAACGGCAAGATCATCCAGGAACTGGAAGGCGTGTTCCGCGGCGCCGAGTGGAACGTCAACAAGGTGGTCTGGGGCCGTTTCTGGGACCCGCTGTTCGCCAAGGACAAGGACGGCGCCCTGCAGCGCCGCATGGACGAGGTGATCGACGGCGAGTACCAGAACTACAAGGCCAAGGACGGCGCCTACGTGCGCGAGCACTTCTTCAACAGCCCCGAGCTCAAGGAGATGGTCAAGGACCTCTCCGACCAGGAGATCTGGAACCTCAACCGCGGCGGCCACGACCCCTACAAGGTCTATGCGGCCTACCACCAGGCGGTCAACCACAAGGGCCAGCCGACCGTGGTCCTGGCCAAGACCATCAAGGGCTACGGCACCGGTGCAGGCGAGGCGAAGAACACCGCGCACAACACCAAGAAAGTCGATATCGACAGCCTGAAGAAATTCCGCGACCGCTTCGACATCCCGGTCAAGGACGACGAGCTGGAGAACCTGCCCTTCGTCAAGGCCGAGCCGGGCAGCCCCGAGCACAAGTACCTGCACGAGCGCCGCGCCGCCCTCGGCGGCTTCGTGCCGCAGCGCCGCGCGCAGAGCTTCAGCATCCCGACCCCGCCGCTGGACACCCTCAAGGCCATCCTCGACGGCACCGGCGAGCGCGACATCTCCACCACCATGGCCTTCGTGCGCATCCTCTCGCAGCTGGTCAAGGACAAGGACCTGGGCGCGCGCATCGTGCCCATCGTGCCGGACGAGGCGCGCACCTTCGGCATGGAAGGCATGTTCCGCCAGCTCGGCATCTACTCCTCGGTAGGCCAGCTGTATGAGCCGGTCGACAAGGACCAGGTGATGTTCTACCGCGAGGACAAGAAGGGCCAGATCCTCGAGGAAGGCATCAACGAGGCCGGCGCCATGTCCAGCTGGATCGCCGCCGGCACCTCCTACTCCACGCACAACCAGCCGATGCTGCCGTTCTACATCTTCTATTCGATGTTCGGCTTCCAGCGCATCGGTGACCTGGCCTGGGCCGCCGGCGACAGCCGCGCCCGTGGCTTCCTGATCGGCGGCACCGCCGGGCGCACCACGCTCAATGGCGAGGGCCTGCAGCACGAGGACGGTCACAGCCACATCATGGCCGCGACCATCCCCAACTGCCGCACCTACGACCCGACCTACGGCTACGAGCTGGCGGTGATCATCCGTCACGGCATCAAGGAGATGATCGAGCAGCAGCAGAGCGTCTTCTACTACATCACCGTGATGAACGAGTCCTACCAGCAGCCGGCCCTGCCGCAGGGTGTCGAGGACGGCATCATCAGGGGCATGTACCTGCTCGAAGAGGACAAGAAGGAGGCCGCCCACCACGTCCAGCTGCTGGGCAGCGGCACCATCCTGCGCGAAGTGCGCGAGGCGGCGAAGATCCTCCGTGACGAGTTCAACATCGGCTCCGACGTGTGGAGCGTCACCAGCTTCAACGAACTGCGCCGCGACGGCCTGGCCGTGGAGCGCTGGAACCGTCTGCATCCGGGACAGAAACCCAAGCAGGCCTATATCCAGGAATGCCTCAGCGGCCGCCATGGCCCGGTGGTGGCCAGCACCGACTATATGAAGCTGTTCGCCGAGCAGGTGCGCCAGTGGGTGCCCAGCAAGGAATACAAGGTGCTCGGCACCGACGGCTTCGGCCGCAGCGACAGCCGCAAGAAGCTGCGCCACTTCTTCGAGGTGGATCGCTACTGGGTGGTGCTGGCCGCGCTGGAGGCGCTGGTCGACCGCGGCGAGATCGAGGCCAAGGTGCTGGCCGACGCCATCGCCAAGTTCGGCATCGACCCCGAAAAAGCCAATCCCCTGGACTGCTAAGGAGCGTAGCGATGAGTGAGTTGATTCGCGTACCCGACCTCGGCGGTGAAGGCGAGGTGATTGAACTGCTGGTCAAGGTCGGCGACCGTATCGAAGCCGAGCAGAGCGTGCTGACCCTGGAGTCCGACAAGGCCTCCATGGAAGTGCCCTCGCCCAAGGCCGGCGTGATCAAGGAACTGAAGGTCAAGCTGGGCGACCGCCTGAAAGAGGGCGACGAGCTGCTGGTGCTGGAAGTCGAGGGCGATGCCCCGGCGGCCGCACCTGCCGCAGCGCCAGCCACCGAGGCGCCCAAGGCCGCCGAGTCTGCGCCGGCAGCAGCGCCCGCTCCCGCGGCGGCTCCGGCTGCCACCAGCGTGCAGGACGTGCATGTGCCGGACATCGGCTCCGACGCCAAGGGCAAGGTCATCGAGATCATGGTCAAGGCCGGCGACAGCATCGAGGTCGACCAGAGCCTGCTGACCCTGGAGTCCGACAAGGCCAGCATGGAGATTCCCGCGCCGGCCGCCGGTGTGGTCGAACAACTGCTGGTCAAGCTGGATGACGAAATCGGTACCGGCGACCTGATTCTCAGGCTCAAGGTGGCGGGCGCCGCACCGGCCAGCCCGGCTCCGGCGGCAGCGGCCCCTGCCGCCGCGCCGGCCGTGCACAGCACCCCGCCGGGGGCCGCCCCCGCCGTGGCCGCCGAAGTGGGCGCCATCGCCGCGCTGTCCGCCGCCGCTGCCGCGGTCGCCGCGCCGGTGCGCGACGGCAGCAAGGTGCACGCCGGCCCCGCCGTGCGCATGCTGGCCCGCGAGTTCGGCGTCGACCTGGCCGCCGTGCCGGGCAGCGGCCCCAAGGGCCGCATCCTCAAGGAGGACGTGCAGGTCTACGTCAAGGCCATGCTGCAGCAGGCCAAGGCCGCTCCGGCAGCCGGCGCCGCCGGTGGCATGGGCATCCCGCCGATCCCGATCGTTGACTTCAGCAAGTTCGGCCCGGTGGAAGAGGTGCCGATGACCCGCTTGATGCAGGTCGGCGCCGCCAACCTGCACCGCAGCTGGCTCAACGTGCCGCACGTGACCCAGTTCGACAGCGCCGACATCACCGAGCTGGAGGCCTTCCGCGTGGCGCAGAAGGCGGTGGCCGAGAAGGCCGGCGTCAAGCTCACCGTGCTGCCGCTGCTGCTCAAGGCCTGCGCCCACCTGCTCAAGGAGCTGCCGGACTTCAACAGTTCGCTGGCACCGAGCGGCAAGGCGATCATTCGCAAGGGCTACGTGCATATCGGCTTCGCCGTGGACACCCCGGACGGCCTGCTGGTGCCGGTGATCCGCGACGTCGACCGCAAAAGCCTGCTGCAGCTGGCCGCCGAGGCCGCCGAACTGGCGGAGAAGGCACGCAGCAAGAAACTCTCGCCGGACGCCATGCAGGGCGCCTGCTTCACCATCTCCAGCCTCGGCCATATCGGCGGCATCGGCTTCACGCCGATCGTCAACGCGCCTGAGGTGGCGATCCTGGGTGTGAGCAAGGCGGCCATGCAGCCGGTGTGGGACGGCAAGGCCTTCCAGCCGCGCCTGATGCTGCCGCTGTCGCTGTCCTACGACCACCGGGTGATCAACGGCGCCGCCGCCGCGCGCTTCACCAAGCGCCTGGGCGACGTACTGGGCGATATCCGCACCCTGCTGCTGTAACCCATCACGCAGTGCTTTGAGGCATCGACGCCTCCCCCCCTCGGCCCCGCCTCTGGCGGGGCTTTTTTATGCGCGGAAGCGCGAGATAGAAAAATAATGGCCAAGTGCTAGCCTGAGGTGACTCGCGGAGACATGGCCATGCAGATTCGGGTCGTCGCACCGACCGCCGAGCAGCCCCAGTGGCGGCTCTACCTCAATCAGTTCTTCATCCCCTGCGCCAGCGAGGAGGAGGCCCTGCGCATCGCCCAGGAGGTCTGCCTGGCCGATCGCCCCCTGCCGCCGCTGCGCTGCGGCAGGCCCTTCAGTTCCGCTGCAGATTGCGAATCAGAAAGCTGATCGCCTTGGCCAGGTCGGCGGCGCCCTGGTGGTCGCGCAGCACGGTGATCCAGGGGCTGCCGTCGGCCGGGCTGTTGAGTACGCAGGAGATACCGTTGGTCGGGCAGTCGTAGCGGATGTAGGGATCCAGCCCGAACACCGACAGGCGCTGATTGCTCACCGCCAGGCTGTTGCCCTGCCCGGCGCGCGTCTCGCGCCGCACCAGCAGCTCGCCGGGGCCGGCGACGCTCAGCTGATAGCGCAGGTCGTTGCGCTGCGCCGGCGCCTTGCCCAGCTGGTAGCCGGCGCGCAGAGCGTAGGTGTCGAGCAGTGCGTTGCTGTGCGCCAGCAGCGCCTTGCGCTCGTCTTGGGTCAGGTAGAGCCGCTTGAGCTCGGCCAGATAGCGCGCCTGCTCCTCGCCGCTCAGCTGGGCCTCGCTGGCCTGCGCCGAGGCGCCCGCCCCCAGGCTCAACAGCAACAGCAACCCGCTCAGTCTTCTTGTCAGTCCCAGCCGCATGATGCACCCTTGCTCGACGTTGGTTGATGTAACAGACCTTAGCCTGCCCCGAGCGGCAGCATACTGGAAGCCCGTGGTTCGATGAAAAGCCATCCCGATGCCGCCAGCCGTTCGGCGGCCGAGGTTGTGACGCAGTTGCCGGTGCCGTCACGCCTGGGCATGTTGCGCTTCGAACGGATGAACGAGCCGAGCTGGTCCCTGCTGTTCCTCGACCCCGCCTGCGAACGCCAGCTCGGCGTCAGCGCCGGCGAGCTCTGCGCCCTGCTCGACTGCCCCTACGCCAGCCTGATGGAGCCCGAGGCACGCTACCGTCTGCACGACGAGATCCAACTGCAGCTGGCCGGCGGCGGCCACTACTCGGTGCGCTATCGCCTGCACACGCCCAATGGCGCCCTGCACCTGCTGGAGGTCGGCGAGCCCTACATCCAGCGCAACCGCCAGTTGCTGCACGGCTACCTGCTGGTCTGCGCCGAACCCGAGCAGGTCCTGGCCGAGGAGCGCCTGCAGGTGCTGGAGGAACAGAACGGCAAACTCAAGACCTCCTTGGAGCTGTACCAGAACGCCCAGGAAGAACACCTGCAGCACCTGATCCGCTCGCGCGCCCAGCAGAGCCTGATCCTGCGCCTGGCGCGCCATCGCTATAACGCGGCCAACCCGCTGCAGGAAGCCGCCGAGCTGATCACCCAGGCCGCCTGCGAAACCTACGACGTGGCCCGCGCCGGCATCTGGCACCTCAACGGCGAGCGCCTGCAGCCGGTGGCCCTGTACCGCCGCGACATCGACCGCCACGAGCTGCCGGCGCCCATCGACGCCAGCCTGTTTCCGCGCTACCTGGAAGCCCTGCACAGCGGCCGCGCGATCGACGCGCACAATGCCCTGCACGACCCGCGCACCAGCGAGCTGACCCAGGCCTACCTCAAACCGCTGGGCATCGGCGCCATGCTCGACGCCGGCATCCGCCTCGGCGGCGAGGTGGTCGGCGTGCTGTGCCTGGAGCACATCGGCCCGCCGCGCACCTGGCAGGCCGACGAGATCGCCTTCGCCGGCGAGCTGGCCGACCAGTTCGCCCAGGTCATGAGCCACCAGCAAAAACGCGACGCCACCAGCGCTCTGTTCCTGTTCCAGCGCGCCGTGGAACAGAGCGCCAGCGCCTTCCTGCTGTTCGACCGCGACGGCCTGGTGCAGTACGTCAACCCCAGCTTCACCGCCATCACCCAGTACGGCGCCGAGGAGGTGCAGGGCCGGCGCATCTCCCAGCTGCCGGCCCTGGAAAACCTCGGCGATCTGCTGCTCGACGCCCAGGCCGGGCTGGCCGAGCGCAACAGCTGGCAGGGCGAGCTGCGCAGCCGGCGCAAGAACCTGGAGCCCTACTGGGGCCAGCTGTCGATCTCCAAGGTGTACAACGACGACGGCGAGCTGACCCACTACATCGGCATCTACGAGGACATCACCGAGGCCAAGCTGGCCCAGCAGCGCATCGAACGCCTGGCCTACAGCGACAACCTCACCGGCCTGGGCAACCGCCCCTACTTCATCCGCTGCCTGGAAGAGCGCTACGCCCACCGCGACACCCAGGCCTTCAGCCTGCTGCTGGTGGACATCGACAACTTCAAGCGGATCAACGACAGCCTCGGCCACCAGACCGGCGACAAGCTGCTGGCCAATCTGGCCCGCCGCCTGCGCAACAGCCTGGGCCAGGGCGCCAGCCTGGCGCGCTTCGCCGGCAACGAGTTCGCCGTGATCATCGACGGCGCCGAGCAGGATCTCGGCCTGCGCAGCGCCCGGGAACTGCTCGCCACCCTGGACAAGCCGCTGTTCGTCGACAACCAGCTGATCAACGTCAGCGGCTCGGTCGGCCTGGCCTGCGCACCGGCCCACGGCGGCGATCCGCACGTGCTGATGAAGCACGCCGGCCTGGCCCTGCACAAGGCCAAGGCCAACGGCAAGCGCCAGGTGCAGATCTTCACCGAGGCGCTGAACGCCGAGGCCGAGTACCGCCTGTTCATCGAGAGCAACCTGCGCCGCGCCCTGACCCAGAACGAGCTGGAGGTCTACTACCAGCCCAAGCTGTGCCTGAAGAGCGGCCGCCTGCTCGGCCTCGAGGCGCTGCTGCGCTGGCATCACCCGGACAAGGGCATGATCAGCCCCGAGCAGTTCATCGGCGTGGCCGAGGAAACCGGCCTGATCATCCCCATCGGCAAGTGGGTGGTGCGCCAGGCCTGCCGCGCCAGCCTGGAGCTGGCGGCCCTCGGCATGGGCCAGATCCAGGTGGCGATCAACCTGTCGGCCAAGCAGTTCACCGACCCCGAGCTGGTCGGCTCGATCGCCGCCATCCTCGAAGAGGAACAGCTGCCGGCGCGCCTGCTGGAGGTCGAACTGACCGAGAGCCTGCTGCTCGAAGGCAGCGACGACACCCGCCAGCAGGTGGCCAAGCTCAAGGCCCTGGGCCTGACCCTGGCGATGGACGATTTCGGCACCGGCTACTCCTCGCTGAGCTACCTGAAGAAGTTCCCGATGGACGTGCTGAAGATCGACCGCAGCTTCATCAAGGACATCCCGGAGAACGAGGACGACATGGAGATCACCTCCGCGGTGATCGCCATGGCCCACAACCTCAAGCTCAAGGTGGTCGCCGAAGGCATCGAAACCGCCGCCCAGCTGGCCTTCCTGCGCCGCCAGCAATGCGACGTCGGCCAGGGCTACCTGTTCGACCGCCCCATCCCCGGCCGCGAACTGGTGCAGCGCCTGCGCCGCTATCCCTGCCGCGGCGCCTGAGTCCTCCCCTCTCCCCCAGGGTGAGGGTAATGCCGCTCACATAAGCCGCGCCCCACGCCATCCGTTCCCTCTCCCCAGCGGGGAGAGGGTTAGGGAGAGGGGGCGGCAGGCCTGCGCACGGTTGTGGCCCGGATGCAATCCGGGAGCGGAGCAACCTGTTTCCCGGATTGCATCTGATGGGATGGACTCCTCCACCCACGGACGGCATCGCGTTGTGCCAGATTGTCTGTATCCGAGAAGGGTCACCGACAAACGAAGTAGAGGAGGAGTCCGCCATGAATCGTAGCGCGTCTAGCCACTGCCAGGTGTACTGTGTGGACCTGGCCAAACACAAGTTTCAGGTTCATGGGTTCTCCGCCAGCGGTGATTGCCTGCAACGCCTGACCCTGAGTCGGGGTCAGTTCGACAGTCTGTTTTCTCACGCCCCCAGCCGCGATTGCCTGGTGGTGATGGAGGCCTGCTCCAGCAGCAACTATTGGGGACGCCGGTTGCAGCTGCTGGGCTATCGGGTCAAGCGAGTGCCCGCCCAGTTCGTTGACAAGCAACGCATCGGCAACAAGAACGATGGCAATGATGCCGATGCCATTTTCGCCGTCCATCAAGATCGCCGCGTTCGCCCTGTTCCCGTCAAGACCGTTGCCCAGCAGGACCTCTGTGCTCAGCACCGCTTGCGAGAATTGCTGGTCAGTCAGCGCACGCAGTTACTCAACCAGGCACGCAGTCTGCTGGCCGAACGTGGTCAGATTGCCGCCCAAGGGCGTCGCGCACTTGGGGCGCTGATCCAGCAAGTGCGTGAAGTCGAAACGAACCCGGAAGTTACGGCCGATGTGCTCGAACTGCTTGGACAGATCACCTGCCAGGTCGAGGGAATCGACGCCCAGATCCAGCGCGTCGAAGCCCGGTTGAAGACTGCCAGCCGGACGTCGCCGCTTATTCAGCACGTGCAGAGTATTCATGGCGTGGACCTGATCACCGCGACGGCTATGGTGGCCGAGTATGGCGCCAACCTGAGTCCGTTTGCCGACGCCCGCCAATTCGCCGCGAGCCTAGGGCTGACTCCGAGTGAACATGCTTCCGGTCAGCATCGACGACTCGGCGGCATCAGCCGGCGTGGCAATCCCTACTTGAGAACCCTGCTGGTGCAGGGCGCGCAGGCGGTACTCAGACACTGCCAACGGCGTGAGGATGCCATCAGCCAGGTGGCTCGGCGACTGCTGGAAAGTAAACGCCGTACGGTCGCCGTTGTCGCCATAGCCAACCGGTTAGCTCGGATCATCTATGCGGTGATCAAGCAGAACACGCCTTACCGAGCTCAGCCGCAACAAGCCTGAGCCCTTCCCAACAAGGAGGTACAGCCGACAGCGCAATGGCAGATGGCATCAGGATCACATCCGGCTGGAGAAACGCCGAGTAGCCCGCAGCCCACAAAGTGGTCGCTCATCCGATAGGCACTCCAGCAGCGAACGCCCCATCTAGGCTCGGGAGCGACGGCTCCCTGTATGAAGTCGAATATACGGTCGCGTTGATCCCCTGCCTGATACTTGCGTCTGAGGAGGAGTCCATATACGGGCTACGGCGAGGCAGCGCCGGGACGCGGCAAAGGATGAAGCGCTGCCTGCCGCCGGCTCTGTACCGCCACAGAGCGGACAGCCATCCAGGCCTTGAGCAGGGCACGGCAAAACGCCGCGCCCGTCTGCAGCAGGCGCGGCGTTTTCTTAAGTGAACCGCAAGAGCCGTAACATCCACGCCGCTCCGGCGTCTCTGCATTGCCCCAAAGGGGTAAGCTACAGCCAACCTCACCGCCACCACGGGGAACAGATCATGGTCCTGCGCTCGCAAATCCTCGCCCACAAACTCGAACTGCCCAGCGCCGAACAGGCCCTGCCCGGCCGCGCCGAACGCATGACGGTGCCGGCGGCCCATTATGTCAACGGCAACCCGCTCCAGCCGCCCTTCCCCGCCGGCCTGCAGCAGGCGGTGTTCGCCCTCGGCTGCTTCTGGGGCGCCGAGCGGCGTTTCTGGCAGCAGCCGGGCGTATGGAGCACGGCGGTCGGCTATGCCGGCGGCCACACGCCCAACCCGACCTACGAGGAAGTCTGCTCCGGCCTGACCGGCCACACCGAAGTGGTGCTGGTGGTGTTCGCCCCACAGCAGACCAGCTATCAACAGTTGCTCAAGGTGTTCTGGGAGGCGCACAACCCGACCCAGGGCATGCGCCAGGGCAACGACATCGGCACCCAGTACCGCTCGGCCATCTACTGCTTCGACGCCGCCCAGCGCGCCGCCGCCGAAGCCTGCCAGGCGCAGTTCCAGGCCGAACTGGAGAAGGCCGGACTGGGCGCCATCACCACCGAAATCGCCGACGCCCCGCCCTTCTACTACGCCGAGGCCTACCATCAGCAGTACCTGGCGAAAAATCCCGGCGGCTACTGCGGCCTGGGCGGCACCGGGGTGTGCCTGCCGGGTTGAGACGAGGACGCCGCCATGGAACTGAACACCCGCCAGATAGCCACCCAGGCGGCGGCCCAAGCCTCCGCCCTGGCCTCGCTGCAACTGCTGCGCAAGACCTTGGAGCTGCAGGCCGCCGGCGCGGGTAATGCGCTGCCCGCGCCGGCTCCAGTGAGTACGCCGAGCAATCCACCCAGTCTGGGCAACCGCATCGACGTGATGGCCTAGCCGGCGATCGAGGCAAAATCGACTCCTCGTCACGACTTTAATCCCGGAAACTGGAATACTCTGGCGGCGGCACGGACAACCCAGCACGGAGTCGGAACCGGCCACCTTCCTCATCCATTTAGCAAAGGGAACTTGCATGAACGCATACCGCCCCCTCGTCGCCGGCCTTCTGCTGGCCGCCAGCTGCGTCGCCAGCGCCGACACCCGCCTGACCCTGAAGAGCGATGCCGGTGACTACATCGGCCAGGGCAAGAACTATCTCTACACCGACGCCAACGCCACCTTCCGCTACAGCAAGAACTTCGACAACGGCATCACCCTCAATATCAACAGCGGCAGTGCCTGGTGGACCCTGGACCTGGCCGCACCCGGCGATGCCCAGCTGCGACCGGGCAGCTACGAGGCGGCCACCCGCTTCCCCTTCCAGGCCGCCAGCGAGCCGGGGCTGAGCTTCTCTGGCAGTGGCCGCGGCTGCAACACGCTCACCGGGCGCTTCGACATCTTCGCCGTCAGCTATGACGACCAGGGCGTGGTCACCGGCCTCAACGCCAGCTTCGAGCAGCACTGCGAGGGAGCCACGCCCGCGCTGCGAGGCGAGCTCAGCTACAACATGGTGGCCCCCATGGGCGTCAGCACCGTCGGCCTCACTCCCAAACGCTACACCTGCCTGAACCGCACCAGCGGCCAGCGCCTGACGCTCAAGAGCACGGCAACCCTGTTCGACTGCAAGCAGGCGGGCCTGCAGGTGAACCCGGGCGACCGGGTCACCATCAGCATCAACGGCATCGCCGAGTAAGCCACTCCGGCCGCGCATGAGTCGACATGCGCGGCCTCATTCTCTAGCCTGCGGCCTCCACGCTGGCATCCACCTGCACGGCAGGCTTCCACCCCTTCAGCAACCTGCCCACCCGATAACCGCGCCAGCCGAGCATCCGCGTGGCGGTCAGCACGCCGGCCATCAGCGCGCCGCCAACGCCGGCGGTGACGGTATCCGCGCCGGTCAGATAGAGCCCCTTGATCGGCGTCTGGCTGTGAATCCAGTGCTGGTCGAAGCGCTGCACCGTATGGTCGATGCCGTAGATCTCGCCCTGCTCGTTCCACTGGAACCACTCGGTGGACAGCGGCGTGGCCAGCTCGCAGAAATCCAGGGCGCCGCGCAGCTGCGGCTGGTGGCGGTAGAGGGTCTCCAGCAGGTGCTCGGTGAGCTCGGCCTTGAACGCTTCGTACTCGGCGCCGCGCTTGCCCCAGGTGCTGCCCTTCCACTTGGCGAACCACTGCGGCTGGGTCGGCGCGACGATCTCCACCGTGGCCTTGTGCGGGTACTGGGCATCCCAGGCCGGGTCCTTGGCCGAGGGGAAGCTGATGTAGATCAGCGGCATCTCGCCGCTCTGCCCGCTCATGAAACTGTCGATGTTGCGGTCGTGGTCGTGGCCCGGGTAGACCCAGTAGTTGGTCTTCGGCAGGCCCAGCTCGGCGGCGCTGCCCTTGAAGCCGGCGTACAGGCACAGGGTGGCGGCCGACAGTTCGACCTGCTTGAGCGGCGCCAGCAGGCCGTGCTCGGCGGCCACTTCGGGCGCCAGCAGGCGGGTGTAGGTGGGCACCAGGCCGGCGCAGCTGACGATCTGCGGCGCGCGGATTTCCAGGCCATCCTTGTGCAGCCGCACGCCCACCGCGCGGCCGTTCTCGACCAGGATGCGCTCGACCCCGGCGTAGGTGAAGACGTTGCCGCCGGCCGCCTCGATCTGCGGGATGATGGTCTCGGAAATCTTGCTGGCGCCGCCCACCGGGTAGTTGCCGCCGGTGATGTAGTGCTTGGCGACCATGGCGTGCATGACGAAGGCGGCCTTGGCCGGCGGCAGGCCGTAGTCGCCCCACTGCGCGGTGAGCACGCCGATCAGCTCCTGGTTGCTGGTCAGGCTCTCCAGCACCTCGCGGGTGTTCTGGAAGAAGTAGCCCGGCAGCCACATGCGCCGCAACTTGGCGTAGAGCATGCCCAGCGAACGCGGCAGGGCCTGGCCGGCGAAGAAGCGCGGCACCCGCGCGCTGACCTCGCTAAGCAGCTCGACGTAACGGTCGATGGCCGCCGCCTCGCCGGGGAAGTGCCGCTTCATCTCGGCCTTGAACGCCTCGCGCCCGGCCAGATAGTCGTAGCTCTTGTCGCCGATGACGATGCGGTCGTAGCGCTCGTCCATCGGCGCCCACTCCAGCTTGCCGCCCGAGATCACGTCGAACACCCGGCGGATCACCGACCAGGGCTTGTGCACCTCGCCGATGTAATGCACGCCGACATCCCACTCGTAGCCCTCGCGCTCGTAGCTGTGGGTGTAGCCGCCGGCGGTGTAATGCTGTTCCAGCACGCACACGCGCTTGCCCAGCTGGCTCAGCAGGGCGGCGGTGGTGAGGCCGCCGATGCCGGAGCCGATGACGATGACGTCGTAGTCGTCGCGCGCCAGGCGCGGGCGGAAGCGGGTACCGGTGCGTTTCATGGGAGGGCTCCTGCGTGATTGTTGTTATGCAAGTTTTTGCATATTAGCAGCGAATCGAGACCATGCAACTTTTTGCATAGTCCGTATACTGCGCCCATCGTCCGTCGCGAAGCCCGCCCATGTCGCTCAAGCACGCCATCCTCATCCTCCTGGAAAGCCAGCCCGGCAGCGGCTACGACCTGCTCAAGCGCTTCAAGGAGGGGCTCGGCTACTTCTGGAACGCCAAGCACCAGCAGGTCTACCAGGAGCTGAAGAAGCTCAACGAGGCCGGCTGGCTGGAGAGCGAGGCGCAGGCCCAGGAGACTCGCCCGGACAAGAAGATCCACCGCCTCACCCCGGCCGGCCATGCCGAACTGCTGCGCTGGCTGGGCCAGCCTGTACAGCCGAACAAGATCAACGACGCCTTGCTGGTCAAACTCTATGCAGGCGCGCACACCAGCACGGACAACCTGCGCGAGGAGATGGCCCGCCACGTGGCCATTCACCGCAAGACCCTGGACAGCCTGCTGGCCATCGAGCGCGACTACCAGGCGCTGCCCGCCGACCAGCGCGCCGCCCTGCGCCTGCCCTACCTGACCCTGCGCCGCGGCATTCTCGGCGAGCAGTCCTGGCTGGCCTGGGCGGCCGAGGTGGAAGCGGAGCTGAGCGACTGACCCTGCTCGGCGGGTTACGCCTTGCGGCTAACCCGCCCTACGCGAATCTGCTCGCTGCTGCCAGACGGGCGGCAAGGCGCTAGACTGCCAGCAAAAAGCCAGTAGCACGCGATATCCGGCATGCCCGCAGTCACCCAATTCATCAACCCCGAACAGCTCTGCGTGGGTCTCTACATCCACCTCGACCTGAGCTGGTGGGAACACGACTTCGCCTTCAGCAACTTCAAGATCAAGGACGAGGGCCAGATTGCGGCCCTGCGCGCCCTCGGTCTCAAGCAGTTGCGCTACGAGCCGTCGCGCAGCGACTGCCCGCCGCTGCCGCTGCAGGAGGAGGCACCACCGATCGAGCCCGAGGCGCCGCCGCCCAGCCCCGAGGAGCAGGCGCGCCAGGCCCGCGCCGCCAAACTCGGTGCCCTGCGCAAGCGCCTGGCCGAAGTGGACCGCACCTTCGTCCAGGCCAGCCAGCGGGTGAAGAGCCTCAACCAGACCCTGCGCAGCCAGCCGGAAGAAGCCGTCAAGCAGGCCGGCGAAGTGGTGCGCGAGCTGGTCGAGGCCCTGCTCGGCGAGGACGGCGCGGCGCTGCACGGCATCAACGGCAAGGCCGCCGACGACGCCTACGTGCATTCGCTCAACGTCACCGTGCTGTCCGTGATGCTCGGCCGCCAGCTCGGCTTCGATTCCGAGGCCTGCCACAGCCTGGGCCTGGGCGCCCTGCTGCACGACATCGGCAAGCTGGAGATACCGAGCAAGGTGCTGCTCAAGGCCGAACCGCTGACCCGCCCGGAGCAGCAACTGCTGCAGCTGCACTGCGAGTTCGGCGTGCGCCGCGGCCACGAGCTGATGCTCGACGACGAGGTGCTGCGGATCATCCAGGAGCACCACGAATTCTGCGACGGCAGCGGCTACCCCAAGGGCCTGCGCGAGGCATCCATCGGCCGCCTGAGCCGGGTGGTGAGCCTGGTCAACGCCTTCGACAACCTGTGCAACCCGCTCGACCCGCGCGCCGCCCTGAGCCCGCACGAGGCCCTGGCGCTGCTGTTCAAGCAGCAGCGCGAACGCTTCGACGAGGTGGCGCTGAAGGCCTTTATCCGCTGCATGGGGGTGTACCCGCCGGGCAGCCTGGTGCAGCTGGAGGACGAGCGCTACGCGCTGGTGCTGGCCATGCACCCGAGCCTGCCGCTGCGGCCCACACTGATCCTCCATGAGCCGAGCATCCCCAAGGCCGAGGCGCTGATCGTCGATCTGGAACAGGAGCCCGAGCTGGCCATCGCCCGCAGCCTGCGCCCGGCGCAGCTGCCACCCGAAGCGCTGGAGTACCTCGATCCGCGCCAGCAGCTGAGCTATTACGTCGACCCGCGCCAGCGCGGAAAATAGCCCGCCACCACGAGCAGACCGGCCCATGTCCAATCCGCGCTTCTCCGATCTCGAGGAAATCCCGCCCAGGGCCTTCAGCCCCGTCGCCGTCGCGCTGCAGCTGTCGCCCTGGCTGCTGGTCGGCCTCGGCGCCTGGGGCGGCCTGCCGCTGTGGATCTGCCTGCTCTGCGGCCTGCTGCTGAGCTTCGGCCTGCTGCCCGCCCTGGCCACCGCCACCCACTGGCGCGCGCTGATGCGGCCGCACCCGGTCGCACCACAGGTGCCGGACTGGCTGGCGCCGCTGCTGGCCGAGCTGGAACAGCAGTGCGCGCGGCTACAGGCGCTGCAGCATCAGCTGCAGCGGGAGCGCCAAGCCCTGCTCGACAGCGCCGAGCAGCACTGGCGGGGGCAGGCCGCCCATCTGCGGCAGCACGCCGACCAGGCCCAGGCCCTGCTGGCCGAGATGCCCGCGCCGGACCCAGCCGCTGCGGCGCAGGCCGATGCCGCGCTAGCCAGCCTGCTCACCCGCCAGCGCCAGGACTGCGAGCGGGCCGGCGCGCTGGCCGAGAACCTGCGCGGCATCGCCGGGCAGGCGGCGAGCATAGTGCGCGCCACCGACGATATGGACGGCATCGCCAAGCAGACCAATCTGCTGGCGCTGAACGCCGCCATCGAGGCGGCGCGCGCCGGCGACAGCGGCCGCGGTTTCGCCGTGGTGGCCGACGAGGTGCGCGCCCTGTCCAACCGCTCCACCGACTTCTCCCTGGCCATTCGCGGCACGCTCGACGAGATGCTCGCGGCCCTGCGCCAGGCCGACGTCCAGGCCGGACAACTGGCCCAGGCGGACGGGCAGGAGGTGACGGCGGAACAGCAGCAGGTCGCCGCGCGGCTGACGTCATTGAGCGACGACCAAGCCCAGGCACTGGATACCACCGCCCGGCTGGGAGAATTGCTGCAGGGCCTGGCCGGCACGCTCGTCCCACCGCCCGACGCGACGGACGCCGCCCTGGCCGAACTGCAGCGCCAGGAGCAGGCCCTCGCCGAATTGGCCGCGCGCCTGCGCCGGCACGCCGAGGAAGACGCGGGCTCGTAGCCTCGCGGAATGGGTGGGGCCGGGATTCAGTCGGCGATCAGCCAATCCAGACGGAAGCTGCCCTGGCTCTGCGCCAGCTTGCCGGCCAGCCAGGGCAGCAGCTGCTTCAGCTCGTCCTCCAGGCCCCAGGGCGCGTTGGCGATGGCCAGGCCGGAGCCGGCCAGGCGCGTGGCGTCATCCGGAGAATGCACGAACAGTTCGGCGCGCAGCAGCTTGGGCGCGCTGGATTTCGCCAGGCCCTGATAGAAGCGCTTGAGCTGGCGCTCGTCCTTGATCGGGTACCAGACGGCCACCACGGTCTGACGCATGCGGCCGATGGCCTCGTCCAGCGCGGCGACGCAGCGCTCCAGCTCGTCGGCCTTCTCGAACGGCGGGTCGATCAGCAGCAGGGCGCGCTTCTCCGCCACCGGCAGCAGCGCGCGCGGCACGTGCCAGCCCTCGCCCAGGTGCACGGCCACG
The DNA here is from genome assembly GCF_039888625.1 of Pseudomonas sp. CAU 1711. Lineage (NCBI taxonomy): Bacteria > Pseudomonadati > Pseudomonadota > Gammaproteobacteria > Pseudomonadales > Pseudomonadaceae > Pseudomonas > Pseudomonas sp. CAU 1711. The sequence goes on along the minus strand of NZ_JBDQQT010000001.1, from coordinate 9,816 downwards.
CGGCGGTCGCCCTTCATGTTGTCCTTGAGCAGCTGGCCGTCTTCCGGGTGCTTCTCGTTGAGCAGCACGCGGTCCTGCTCGCGGCTCAGCCGGCGCGCCAGCTCGGGCGAGCCGGGGTAGTAGCGCAGTGCGCCGTCCGGGTTGAGCGCGCGCAGCACGCCGAAGTAGTCGGCGGCCAGCGGCGGCAGGTCCGGGGCGTCCCACAGCCGGGCGATGCCTTCCAGCCACTCGCCGGTGCGACTGGCCTGGTCGCCCTGCAGGTCGTAGAGGCCGACGCCGGCATGGCTGTCGAGGCAGGCGAAGGGCGCCTCCTTGCGCGCCAGCAGGGCGATGATGCGACTGATGACGAGGTGCTTGAGCACGTCGGCGTGGTTGCCGGCATGGAAGGCGTGACGGTAGTTCATGGGCGGGGCTCCTGGCAGGGGCGCGATTCTAGCACTCCCGCCCTCACCCCAGCCCTCGGCTTTGGCTTCCTGCGCCGCCCTACCTCCTGCATCCATGCAGTCGTCTCCCGAGGGGAGAGGGCGTTAACGGAGCAGACCTCAAACACAACGCCTGATCGCCACACCGAACAGCCCCCCCTCCCCCCGAGAGAGGGCTGGGGTGAGGGAACAGGTTGTGCGCCTTCATCACGCCCATGGATGTTGCTGTTCGGCCTTCATTCACCGCACTAGACTGCGGCCATCCCACAGGAGGCATAGCAATGACCGAGTCCCTGCTCAGTTCGCGCAACCTGGCCTTCGAGCTGTACGAAGTGCTCGATGCCGAAGCCCTGACCCAGCGCGAGCGCTTCGCCGAGCACAACCGCGAGACCTTCGACGCCGCCATCGCCACCGCGCGCGGCATCGCCGAGGAGCTGTTCGCCCCGCACAACCGCAAGAACGACGAGCACGAGCCGCAGTACGTGGACGGCGCCGCCGTGCTGATCCCCGAGGTGGCGCCTGCGCTGCGCGCCTTCCACGAGGCCGGCTTCCTCAACGCCACCCGCGACTTCGAGCAGGGCGGCATGCAGCTGCCCAACCTGCTGTCGCAGGCCTGTTTCGCCCACTTCCAGGCGGCCAACGTCGCCACCAGCTCCTATTCGATGCTGACCATGGGCGTGGCCAACCTGATCGAGGCCTTCGGCAGCGAAGAGCAGAAGACCCGCTACCTGCAGCCGATCATCGACGGCCGCTTCTTCGGCACCATGTGCCTGACCGAGCCGCACGCCGGCTCCTCGTTGTCGGACATCCGCAGCAAGGCCGAGCCGCACGCCGACGGCAGCTACCGGATCAAGGGCAACAAGATCTTCATCTCCGGCGGCGACCAGCCGATCTCCGAGAACATCCTGCACATGGTGCTGGCCAAGCTGCCGGACGCGCCGCCCGGGGTGAAGGGCATCAGCCTGTTCATCGTGCCGAAATACCATGTGAACGACGACGGCAGCCTGGGCGCGCGCAACGACGTGACCCTGGCCGGGCTGTTCCACAAGATGGGCTGGCGCGGCACCACCTCCACCGCGCTGAACTTCGGCGACAATGGCGAGTGCGTCGGCTATCTGGTGGGCAAGCCGCACCAGGGCCTGGCCTACATGTTCCAGATGATGAACGAGGCGCGCATCGGCGTCGGCATGGGCGCGATCATGCTCGGCTACGCCGGCTACCTGTACTCGCTGGACTACGCGCGCAACCGCCCGCAGGGGCGCCAGCCGGACGGCAAGGACCCGAGCAGCCCGCAGATCGCCATCGTCGAGCACGCCGACGTGCGCCGCATGCTGCTGACCCAGAAGGCCTACGTCGAGGGCGCCTTCGACCTCGGCCTGTATGCCGCACGCCTGTTCGACGACACCCAGACCCTGGCCAGCGCCGAGGAGCGCGCCCAGGCCCTGCAGCTGCTCGACCTGCTCACCCCCATCGTCAAGTCCTGGCCCTCGGAGTTCTGCCTCAAGGCCAACGAGCTGGCCATCCAGATCCTCGGCGGCCACGGTTACACCCGCGAGTACCCGGTGGAGCAGTACTACCGCGACAACCGCCTCAACCCGATCCACGAGGGCACCCACGGCATCCAGTCGCTCGACCTGCTCGGGCGCAAGGTGTCGATGAACGGCGGCGCCGCGCTCAAACAGCTGATGGCGCTGATCCAGGGCACTTGCCAGCGCGCCGCGCAGCACGGCTCGCTCGACGCCCTGCGCCAGCCGCTGGAGCAACTGGCCAGGCGCCTCGGCCAGGTGACCCTGGCCCTGCTGGGCGACCTGATGGCTGGCCAAGTCAACCGGGGCCTGGCCAACTCGGCGCTGTACCTCAAGGTGTTCGGCCACGCGGTGATCGGCTGGCGCTGGCTGGAGCAGGCGATCCGCGCCGAAGAAGGGCTGGCGCGCGGTAGCAGCGCCGACGCCGACTTCTATAAGGGCAAGCTGCAGGCCGCGCGCTACTTCCTGACCTGGGAGGTGCCGGGCTGCCAGCACGAGCTGAACATTCTCGAGGCGCGCGACGACACCTGCCTGGAGATGCGCGACGCCTGGTTCTGAGACGCTGTGCGCCGAGTGCCCCCAGGCTCCGCGAGCCATGATGCTCCCCCCTCCCGTATGCGGGAGAGGGGCCGGGGGAGAGGGCTCGTATTCCGCGCGCACGCCTCTCCCCCTCTCCCTAACCCTCTCCCCGAGGGGAGAGGGAATGGCGAGTGCGCCACCAGGCCCTCTCCATGAGCCCCGGCAGCGCGTAACAAGCATCTGATTCGCCGAGGAAAAACGCCCCGCGTCCAGGGGGCGTTTTTCTTTGACAGGGCGACGAAGGCAATGGTTAGAATCCGGCATGCCCCCTGCATAGCAGAGCCATTCCCACGCCCGGAGTAATGCCTTGGACGCCAGCGCCATCAACAGCCTGTTTCTGATCGGTGCGCTGCTGGTGGGCATGAGCATCCTGGTCAGCGCCTTCGGCTCGCGCTTCGGCATCCCCATCCTGGTGATCTTCCTCGCCGTCGGCATGCTGGCCGGCGTCGACGGCCCCGGCGGTATCGTCTTCAACGACTACTCGATGGCCTACCTGGTGGGCAACCTGGCGCTGGCCATCATCCTCCTCGACGGCGGCATGCGCACTCGGGTGGCGAGCTTTCGCGTGGCGCTGTGGCCCTCGCTGTCGCTGGCCACCGTCGGCGTGCTGGTCACCGCCGGGCTGACCGGCGTGGCGGCCGCCTGGCTGTTCGAGCTGCACTGGCTGGAGGGCCTGCTGATCGGCGCCATCGTCGGCTCCACCGACGCCGCCGCGGTGTTTTCCCTGCTCGGCGGGCGCGGTCTCAACGAGCGGGTCGGCGCCACCCTGGAGATCGAGTCGGGCAGCAACGACCCGATGGCGGTGTTCCTCACCGTCACCCTGATCGACATGCTCGCCAAGGGCCAGGCCGGCTTCAGCTGGACCTTCGCAATGCAGCTGCTGGAGCAGTTCGGCATCGGCGGCCTGTTCGGCCTGGGCGGCGGCTGGCTGCTGCTGCAGCTGGTCAACCGCATGAGCCTGGCCGGCGGTCTGTATCCGCTGCTGGTGGTCAGCGGCGGCCTGATCATCTTCGCCATCACCAACGCCGTGGGCGGTAGCGGCATCCTGGCCATCTACCTGTGCGGCCTGCTGCTGGGCAACCGGCCGATCCGCTCGCGCCACGGCATCCTGCACATGCTCGACGGCCTCACCTGGCTGGCGCAGATCGGCATGTTCCTGGTCCTCGGCCTGCTGGTCACCCCGCGCGAGCTGCTGCCGGTCGCCCTGCCGGCGCTGGGCCTGGCGCTGTGGATGATCCTGCTGGCCCGGCCGCTGTCGGTGTTCCTCGGCCTGCTGCCGTTCCGCGCTTTTCACGACAGGGAAAAGGCCTTTATCGCCTGGGTCGGCCTGCGCGGCGCGGTGCCCATCATTCTCGCCGTGTTTCCGCTGATGGCCGGCCTGCCCCATGCCCAACTGTTCTTCAACGTGGCCTTCTTCATCGTGCTGGTGTCGCTGCTGCTGCAGGGCACCAGCCTGCCCTGGGCGGCCAAGCTGCTGAAGGTCACGGTGCCGCCGAACCCGGCGCCGATCTCGCGCGCCGGCCTGGAGATCCACCCGACCAGCCAGTGGGAACTGTTCATCTACCGCCTCGGCGCCGAGAAATGGTGCATCGGCGCGCCACTGCGCGACCTGAAGATGCCCGAAGGCACCCGGGTCGCCGCGCTGTTCCGCGGCGCCGAGCTGCTGCACCCCTCCGGCAGCACCCGCCTGGAGGCCGCCGACATCCTCTGCGTGGTCGGCCACGAACACGACCTGCCGGCCCTCGGCAAGCTGTTCAGCCAGGCCCCGCAGCGTGGCCTCGACCTGCGCTTCTTCGGCGACTTCGTGCTGGAGGGCGACGCCCAGCTCGGCGCGGTGGCGACCCTCTACGGCCTCAAGCTCGGCGAGGAGAACGGCGGCCAGCCGCTGGGCCGCTTCATCGCCCACGAGATCGGCGGCGAGCCGGTGGTCGGCGACCAGGTGGAATGGAACGGCCTGACCTGGACTGTGGCGCAGATGGAAGGGAACAAGGTGCGCAAGGTCGGCGTCAGATTCCCCGAGGGCCAGGCCAAGCCCGGCCTGTTTCTCTGAGACCATCTCGGCCCCGCCCGATATCGGTGAAGCACACGGCAGCAACGGCCGCCGGCCTGACATATCATTAGCCGCATTCTTTGCCACGAGCCGCCTGTCGCGACCATGCCCTCCCTGCGCCCCCTTCTCTTCGCCCTGCTGCTTGGCTGCAGCCTGACCGCCCCCGCCTTCGCCGCCGAGCCGCCCTCGCCGCAGAGCGTGCAGCAGAGCCTGGACGGGCTCGCCGAGCGCAAACTGCCGGAGGCCGAGCACAATGCGCTGAAGGCACGGCTCGAACAGACCCTGGCCTTCCTCGCCGCGCGCGACGACGACCGGCAGAAGCTGGAGGCACTCAAGCGCCAGCTGCGCGAGGCGCCGAGCGTGATCGCCAGCAACCAGCGCGAACTGAGCCGCCTCAAGGCCAGTGCGCAGCCCGAGCTTGGCAAGCGCTACGCCCAGCTCAGCGTGCCGCAGCTGGAGCAGGAGCTCGCCACCCGCACCGCGCAACTCGGCACCTGGCAGCAGGAGCTGGCCGAGGCCGGCAGCCTGCTAGTCACCGCACAGACCCGCCCCGAGCGGGCGCAGACGCAGATCAGCGCCAACCAGAGCCGCAGCCTGCAGATCGGCAGCCTGCTCAAGGCCGGCAAGGAATCGGGCAAGCCGCTTTCCAGCGAGCGCCGCCAGCTGCTGAACGCCGAGCTGGCGGCACTGGAGGCACAGACCGAGCTGCGCCGCCAGGAGCTGGCCGGCAACAGCCTGCTGCAGGACCTCGGCAACGCTCGCCACGACCTGTTGCAGGAGCGCATCCGCCGCCTCGAACGGGAGACCCTGGACCTGCAGGCGCTGATCAGCGAGAAGCGTCGCGAGAGCTCCGAGCAGACGGTGGCCGAGATCTCCCGCGAGGCCGAGAAGGCCACACCGGACAGCCTGGTGGCCAAGGAGAGCGCGGCCAACCTGAAGATTTCCGACTACCTGCTGCGCGCCACCGAGCGCCTCAACCAGCTCACCCGGCAGAACCTGGAGACCAAGCAGAAACTCGATAGCGTCGGCCAGGCCAGCCAGGCCCTGGACGAACAGATCGACGTGCTGCGCGGCAGCCTGCTGCTGGCACGCATCCTCTACCAGCAGCGCGAGGCGCTGCCGCGCCCGCAGATGGATGGCAATCTGGCCGACGAGATCGCCGACATCCGTCTCTATCAATTCGAGCTGAACCAGCAGCGCGACAAGCTGGGCAACCCGCAGGCCTACGTCGACGCCCTGCTCGCCAAACAACCCGCCGAGCAGCAGACCCAGGAGCTGCGCAACACCCTGCTGGAACTGGCCATCACCCGCAACCAGCTGCTCGATCGCCTGAGCCGCGAACTCAATTCCCTGCTCGGCGAGTCCATCACCCTGCAGCTGAACCAGAAACAGCTGCAGGAGGTGGTCGGCAGCCTGCGCGCCACCCTCGACGAACAGATGTTCTGGATTCCCAGCAACAAGCCGCTGGACCTGACCTGGCTGGCGCAGGCGCCGCAGAAACTCGAACGCCAGCTGGCGGCCATGCCCTGGGGCTCCGGCGTGCGCGAACTGGGCGCCGGCCTGCTCGACCGTCCCTGGCTGTTCATTCCCCTGCTGCTGCTGACCGGCATCCTGCTGTGGCGCCGTGGCTGGCTGTTCCTCAAGCTGCAGCAGCTGCACGACGATATCGGCCACTACAAGCGCGACAGCCAGCTGCATACCCCGCTGGCCCTGCTGGTCAACGTGTTGCTGGCCCTGCCGGTCACCCTGCTGCTGGCCCTCGCCGGCCTGGCCCTGCTGCTTGACGCCCGCGGACAGAACGCCACGCTGGGCCGCGCCCTGCTGGAAATGGCCCAGGCCTGGCTGGTGTTCTACACCCTGTACCGCATCCTCGCCCCCGGCGGTGTCGCCGAACTGCATTTCCGCTGGAAGCGCCCGCAGGTCAGTTTCCTGCGCATCCAGGTACGCCGCCTCGGCCTGGTGGTGCTGGCGCTGGTGGCGGTGGTCACGGTGGCCGAACACCAGCCTGCCCTGCTGGCCGAGGATATTCTCGGCATCTTCGTGGTGCTCAGCGGGTTCGCCCTGATGGCCTGGCTGATGGGCCGCCTGCTGCTGTCCGGACCGATGCGCGAGAACGGCTCGCCGTTCCGCCTGCTGCTCGGCCTGAGCTTCACCGTCCTGCCCGTCGGCCTGTTTCTCGCGGTGTGCTTCGGCTACTACTACACCGCGCTGAAGCTCACCGACCGCCTGATCGACACCCTCTTCCTGCTGATCCTCTGGCTGCTGCTGGAGGCCGCCCTGGAGCGCGGCCTGGCCGTCGCCGCGCGGCGCCTGGCCTACGCCCGCGCCCTGGCCAAGCGCCAGACACAACCCAAGGAAGGCCCGGAGGGCGAGGCCCCGGTCGAGGAGCCGGCCCTGGACATCGAGCAGGTCAACCAGCAATCCCTGCGCCTGATGCGCCTGGCCCTGCTGGGCATCTTCATCGCCTGCCTGTACTGGGTCTGGGCCGACCTGATCGGCGTGTTCACCTACCTGGACAACATCACCCTCTACGAATACAGCAGCGGTAGCGGCGACGCCGTCACCCTGGTGCCGATCAGCCTGCTCGACCTGCTCGGCAGCCTGATCATCCTCGGCATCACCATCGCCCTGGCCAGCAACCTGCCGGGCCTGCTCGAGGTGCTGGTGCTGTCGCGCCTGAAGCTGGCCCAGGGCAGCGCCTACGCCACCACCACCCTGCTGTCCTACGCCATCAGCGGCATCGGCTTCGTCGCCACCCTCGGCGCCCTCGGGGTCAGCTGGGACAAACTGCAATGGCTGGTGGCCGCGCTCTCGGTGGGCCTCGGCTTCGGCCTGCAGGAGATCTTCGCCAACTTCATCTCCGGCCTGATCATCCTGTTCGAGCGCCCGGCGCGCATCGGCGACGTGGTGACCATCGGCAACCTGTCCGGCACGGTCAGCCGCATCCGCATCCGCGCCACCACCATTACCGACTTCGACCGCAAGGAAATCATCGTCCCCAACAAGACCTTCATCACCGACCAGCTGGTCAACTGGTCGCTGACCGACACCGTCACCCGTGTCACCCTGAGGATCGGCGTCGGCTACGGCTCCGACCTCGAACTGGTGCGCAAGCTGCTGCTGCAGGCCGCCCGCGAGAACCCGCGGGTGCTGCGCGAGCCGGAGCCGCTGGTGTACTTCCTGTCCTTCGGCGAGAGCACCCTGGACCATGAGCTGCGCATCCACGTGCGCGACCTCGGCGACCGCAACCCGGCGACCGACGAGATCAACCGCTTCGTCGACCGCGAGTTCCGCAAACACGGCATCGAGATCGCCTTCCGCCAGCTCGATGTCTATGTGAAGAACCTGCAGGGCGAGGAGTACCATCTGACTCCCAGCAAGCCCCTGCCGCCCACCGAGGCCTGAGGCGCGACTGGACGCTGCGCGACAAGCCCGAGCACAATACTCGGGCTTGTACGCTGGAGCCCGCCGTTGAAAGCCCTCGCCGACCTCGTCTTCGACAACCGCTTCGCCCGCCTGGGCGACGCCTTCTCCACCCCCGTGCTGCCCGAGCCGCTGGAGCAGCCGCGCCTGGTGGTGGCGAGCGCTCAGGCCATGGCCCTGCTCGACCTCGACCCGGCCGAGGCCGACACCGAGCTGTTCGCCGAGATCTTCGCCGGGCACAAGCTGTGGTCGGACGCCGAGCCGCGCGCCATGGTCTATTCCGGGCACCAGTTCGGCGTCTACAACCCGCGCCTGGGCGACGGCCGCGGTCTGTTGCTGGGCGAGGTGGTCAACGACGCCGGCGAACACTGGGACCTGCACCTCAAGGGCGCCGGCCAGACCCCCTACTCGCGCATGGGCGACGGCCGCGCGGTGCTGCGCTCGTCGATCCGCGAGTTCCTCGCCAGCGAATACCTGCACGCCCTCGGCATCCCCACCACGCGGGCGCTGTGCGTCACCGGCTCGATGACCCCGGTGTGGCGTGAACGCCAGGAGAGCGGCGCCATGCTGCTGCGCCTGGCGCCCAGCCATGTGCGCTTCGGCCACTTCGAGTACTTCTACTACACCAATCAGCACGAGCAGCTGAAGGTGCTCGGCGAGCATGTGCTGAGCTGCCACTTCGCCGACTGCCTGAGCGCGGAAAATCCCTGGGCGGCCATGTTCCGCGCGGTGGTCGAACGCAACGCGGCGCTGATCGCCCGGTGGCAGGCCTATGGCTTCTGCCACGGGGTGATGAACAGCGACAACATGTCGATCCTCGGCATCACCTTCGACTATGGCCCCTACGCCTTCCTCGACGACTTCGACGCCAAGCACATCTGCAACCACTCCGACGACAGCGGCCGCTACAGCTTCAGCAACCAGGTGCCCATCGCCCACTGGAACCTGGCCGCCCTGGCCCAGGCGCTGACGCCTTTCGTCGAAGTGGAGCAGCTGCGCGAAACCCTGGCCCTGTTCCTGCCGCTGTACCAGGCCCATCACCTCGCTCTGATGCGTCGCCGCCTGGGCTTCACCCAGGCGCAGGAAGGTGACGGCGAACTGGTCGAGCGCCTGCTGCAGCTGATGCAGGGCGGCGCGGTGGACTACTCGCTGTTCTTCCGCCGCCTCGGCGAGCGGGCCCCGGCCGAGGCGCTGCGGCAGCTGCGCGAGGATTTCGTCGACCTGGCCGGCTTCGACCAGTGGGCCCAGGACTACGCCGCGCGCACGGCGCAGGAAGGCGCCGATCAGACTGCGCGGCGCGCGCGCATGCATGCGGTCAACCCGCTTTATGTGCTGCGCAACTACCTGGCGCAGAACGCCATCACCGCCGCCGAACAGGGCGACTACGGCCCGGTGCGCGAACTGCACGCCGTGCTCTCGCGCCCCTTCGAGGAACAGCCCGGCATGCAGACCTACACCGAGCGCCCGCCGGAATGGGGCAAGCATCTGGAGATCAGCTGCTCGTCCTGAGCAGACCGGGCACGGCCTGAGGCTGACGCCTCCCTCTCCCACCAGGAGAGGGCCGGGGTGAGAGCCGTAGCCCCGATGCAATCCGGCGCCCCCTGCGCCACTTTCTGCGCACCCGCCACCGCCCACCACCGCGCAGGCCTAGTCCGATGCGGCCCCGCCCCTCTGCGCAAGCCCCTGCGCAGCACTGCGCCAGTTGTTGCGCAACCTTTCGTGACGCCCTGCACACGGGCGTTTCCCAGACATTTCAGAGTGGCCGGCAAGCCGCGCCATTGCTGGCCCCCCGCCCCCTGGCACGGCCCTTGTAACG